>NZ_JBXWRL010000002.1:0-327696 GCF_059612885.1 Ruegeria sp. YKSD179
CTTTATCGTGCACCTGTCGCGACTGGCGGATGGATCACGTCGCGTTACCAGCATCTCGGAAATTACGGGAATGGAAGGCGAGATTGTCACTATGCAAGACATTTTCGTTTTCCAGAAAAAGGGCCGTTCGGAAAGTGGAGAGGTCATCGGACAATTTGTTCCTACGGGAATTCGTCCAAAGTGCTTTGATTTCCTTACATCCGCCGGTGTCGATCTTGCGCCAGAAACTTTCCGTGTATCGAGAGGGTAAGCCATGGACAGCGTATATACCGCCGAATTGCTGAATTATCTGACGCTGGCATGCGTCTTCGTCGGAATATTCATGCTGGTAACCGGGTTGACCCACTTTGCCAAGCGTGGAGAAAACCGAGCTGAGGCCAGAAATCGCCGTCTGCGCATGGTTCAGCAGGGCGTTTCAGATGAAGAACGCCTTTCAATCTTGCTTCCAGATAACCAGACGGGCATTTGGGCACGGGTTCCGTTTTTTGGAAAGCTGCCAGAAACGCTTTTGCAAGCGGGAGTGAATATATCCCCGCAGAACTTTCTGCTGCTGTCAGCAATGGGAACAGCAGCGGCGGCCGTTGCCGGCGTCTTTTTCCTTCCTGCTTGGCAGGCTGTTCCGATTGCGTTCCTCTTGGGTGCAGTCGTGCCCGCGTTGATTGTCAAATCGCGTCAGGCAGAGCGCCAAAAGTTGCTGACGGGTCAGTTACCCGATGCATTGGAACTGATGGCGCGGGGTCTTAGGATCGGTCATCCGGTTAATACGTCGATCAAGGCCGTCGCGGATGAGATGCAAGATCCCATCGGGTCAGAATTTGGGATCATCTTCGATCAGATCAGTTTCGGTGACGAATTGACCGATGCCGTTCAAGATTTTGCAGACCGTGTAGGTTCCGAAGACGCGCAATATCTGGCTGCCAGTATGGCAATCCAGCATGGAACCGGTGGTGATCTTGAACGGATCGTTTCCGTCTTGGCCAACGTGATCAGAAGACGGATCGCATTGCGCGCCCGGATCAAAGCAATCTCGGCCGAAGGACGTTTGTCCGGAGTTCTTCTTTCGATCATCCCGTTGGTGATCATGGGACTGATGTCAATCAATGCGCCGGGATACTACACCGACGTCAGCGACGACCCGGCGTTCATCAAACTCGCCATTTTGGTCGTCGTTTTGATGATCTCTAACGTCATCATCCTGTACAGACTCGTTAACTTTCGGATTTGAGGACAGTTCCATGGATCGTATTTTGGAAATGATATCGCTGCGTTTCGGACTTCCTACCGAAACTATATTGCTTACAATTTTTGGGCTGGGCGTGTTGCTGGTTTTCTTTGCGGTGAGTTCGGCCCTGAGCCGACGCCACCCTGCAGCAGTCCGCATTGCTAACCTGCGTGCCCAAAGGTTCGATTCACGCAATGATCGCGGTCTGTTGCGCGAAACAGTTGCCACCCCCAAGGGCCTTTTCAAAGCGGCGCTTCCAAGCAGGCAGTCCGAGCGGCGCAAGATCGAAGAAAAGCTGCTCCAGGCGGGCCTGACTGGTCCTAATACACTACGTATCTACACGCTGACACGTGTTTGGCTGGGTATTTTCGTTCCTATGATCGTGGCCTTGCTGATAGTCGCGTCAAAAACACCGGGAATTCCTTTCCCAAGGTCGATTGCAGGAACATTTGAATCCATTAGCAAGGCGAATGCGATCCAGCTTATCGGGTTGCTGACGGCAGTCGGTTATTTTCTTCCGGCTTTCTGGTTGAACCGGCGTCAAAAAGAACGCCAACAAAAGATCCGTGACGCTTTTCCAAATGCGCTCGATCTGCTGCAGATATCGCTGCAAGCCGGACTTGGTTTTGATGCTGCGATGACACGTGTAGGAAATGAGTTGGCCGTTGCCTCACCGGACCTCGCCTTTGAGTTTTTGAACACACAACACGAAATCCAGGCTGGGCGACCACGCGCAGAAGCGCTGTCTGACATGGCAAAACGCACTGGCATCGACGAGATCCGGTCATTTGCGACCGTTGTGCAGCAATCCATGCGTTACGGAACCAGTATGTCAGAGGCTTTGACTACTTATGCCTCGGAAATGAGAGACTGGCGTGAGACCAGAGCGCAGGAATTGGCTAACCAGCTGCCCGTAAAAATGTCGGCTGTATTGGCGGCGCTAATGCTGCCCACGTTGATAATTATCACGGCGGCGCCTTCTATGATTCGATACTTCCGCGGCTTTGGGGCGTAGTATTCGACCCCAACCGCGCTACAATAGGCCCTTCAGTGCACCTATGTTGCCAATTTTGTGAACAAAAGAAGGTCTTCTTCTTCCACTTTTTGCGCAGGTACAGAGATTAGTTCAAAGTTAATTTTGTGAATATGTGGAGTCCGGCCACACAAAAAAAACCGAGACATATCGACGGGTGGGGGCGTCTGTCGAAAGGTGTTGGTCAAAGTTTGACCGATGGTAAATGGTATGAGTGTTATGTTTTCGGCGCATAATTCTGCGTCAGCTGCGGTGGCTCCTACACCAGAATTGCTAAAGGTTGTTGCTGTCCTGTGTCAGGCTTCGCAAGGGAAAGTTCCACTGTTAAACGCACTGCGTGAAACAGCCCTGGCGATTGGGGCAGATGTTATCTCAATTAGTCGCGTTGATCTGTCCTGCGAAAAAGGTTCTGCAAAGGTGCTCAGCGCCGATGTCAGACATCAGCGGCCCAGCTCCTCGGGAAGTTTTGATTTCTGCGTAGCGCCAGCCGTCTGCGGGGTGAATATGAAACGCGCCAAGTCGGGATCGGCGTGGTTCGGATCAATGAACGATTTTGCTGATCACGCTCGTCTGTCCGAACTTTATAAAAACCGCCGATTGTCAGAGTCAGTGTCCATATTGCTCGAAAGGCAGAATGGAGTATCGGACTTTTTGGAATTGCATTTTTGCCGTCCTATTTCTTCGGCTTTAGCGAACGCCTTGACGCTTATGGGCCCAGTTCTTTCGGACTGCTGGAAAAAAAGGTCTCTTGGCAGATTCTCTGAAACACAGCTTGTGAACGCGCGTAGAAAATCTGTGCGTACGGAAGTCAAAGAGATTTTGTCCATGGAAAATCCGTGCAGATTGAGCCGAGCTGAATATAGGGTCTGTCTGCTATTGGCTCGGGGGTTGAACAACAACGCGTTGCTTTCCGAGCTCTCGATCTCGATTTCGACCCTTCGTACACATTTGCGCAATATCTACATTAAGACCGGAACGTCTTCACAAACGGAACTAATTCACGACTTGCTTACTCCGATTGTGAATCCCAAGCCAGCATCGGCAGGAGGCGCGTATGTCGCCTGAGTTCGTTCAGTTGGGGCCACTGATATTGATCGCGCCTTTATTGATCATTATGGCATTGCACGATTTGAAGTTCCTAAAGATCTCAAATTTTCTGGTGCTTGCGATGATCGCGGTTTTCTTGCTTTCGGCGCCATTCTTTCTTACGTGGCAAGAGATTTCATATCGAATTCTTTTTGCGGTCGCCGTGTTCTTCCTTGGCTTCGCTGGTTTTGCGTTTCGCCTTTGGGGAGGGGGAGACGTAAAGGCAATTGCCGCACTGGTGCTCTTCGTACCGAGCTATAGCCTGCTATTATTTTTCTTTTGCTTTGCTGCTTCGATGGGTATCGGCATGTTCGTTGTTGTTTCTTGTCGCTTTCTTGTCTTGCCGCAGTGCGTTTGGAGCGCATTGCGTCCAAAAGCGGGTTATCCGATGGGGGTATCAATAGCTATGGCCGGTATTCTGTTGCCTTTTGCTTCGTTGATGCTTGCTGCGTAGGCTGTTTTCACAAAGAAAGAAAAATGGCGAAACATATAGGTTTACGGCCTAGATTATTCTTTCGAAGATTGGCGGTTAACAATTTCCGACCATTGTCTGCGGTTACGAGGGAATTCCATCCGGTTTCCAGATTTATGAATCAAAGTTGCGCAATGACGTAAGAGCGGATTGTAAGATACTGGTACTTTCAGCACGCTCTTCTGGCGACATGGCTGCTGGGTCCAAAACCAATTGAAAATTCGGCTTGTCGCACCGGACTTTTGTAGAAAGGGTGGGTGCCCCTTTTTGACCTAAAACGCGGTAGGTCATGACGGGCTGCGTAACACCTTTTACCTGTATCGGTCCCACCTCTTCGGTACTGATTGCGTCTTTTATGTGTGCCCAAGTCTCGTAAGAGATAAATATTTCTCCCTCATCGGCCTGATGTTCAAGCCGAGAAGCGATATTCACCGCTCCGCCAATAATGGTGTAATCCATTCGGTCTTCGCTGCCAAAATTTCCGACAGTACAGTAGCCTGTGTTGATGCCAATTCGGCATTGCAATTCTTGTCTTATTCCTTGGCGTTTCCATTCGACCTGCAATTCAGCCAACTTGTCCCGCATCGCGATCGCCATGCGTACACAGGCCAACGCATCTTCACGCACCCCTTTTGTTTCGGGATCACCGAAAAAGATTAGGATGGCGTCACCGATAAACTTGTCAATGGTGGCGCCATGTTGCAGCGCGACTTGCGCCATCTCTGTTAGATAACTGTTCAGAAGTTGAGTTAGGTCTTCGGACTCCAACTGATCAGTAAGCTCTGTAAACCCCGCTACGTCGGAGAAAAACACGGTTAGTTTTTTCCTTTGGCTCGCAAGTTTCACCTCCTGACGACCGGAAAAGATAGAATTATATACCTGGGGGGAGAGATACTTTGCGAGTTTGCCCGATAAGGCCTCAAGTTCGTTGTTTTTACGCGAGATTTCCTCTGCAGCGATACGCTGCTTTTCTGCCAAGGCATTCAGCTCCCGTTCGTTGCGATCACTCAATCGCATCATGCGCCGCGTGGTTTTTAACAGTTTTCGGTATTCCACGACGAGCCGTCGAATTGGATCTCGTGTCTCGTCACTAGGGAACTTTCCGCTGTCCAAGGCAGATTCGGCGCTCTCAAGAACCTGTTGTTCCCGAGAAAATAGATCGTCGAGTGTCATCTATCCGACAACTTTTTTAACGTGAACTTGGCGTGCTGAAGATCCTCGCCAAACTCTTCCCCAAGCTCTTCCATGGTTTCATCTTCTGGATCGTGAAACCAGAAAACCTCTATTTCTTTTCCCTTTTCGGCCGCTGAGTCCAAGAGTTCCATTATCATCATTATGGCTTTTGCGCTCGACGAATTGAAATAGATGAGCTCAAAATCAAACCGACATTTAGAACTTGCGTCACCCGATAACCATTCTTTCAGGGCTTGAAACAACGGGTTGTAGAACGTGGTAACATCTTCGGGATAGGATTCTCCGATTAGCTTCAAGCGACCTGAGTCAAAGTCAAATTCGACTGTCGGTGTACGGTTTGTGGCGGGGATCTCAATTTTTTCCATAAGTCCCCTCTTAAACTGTAGCTTTAAGTGCAAAAAATGCGTGTTGATCATCAACTCGCATAAAGTCGAACTCAATTGGTTTTGATGCTCTGCGCGCAATTTCAATCAGCCCTATGCCTGCACCTTTGCTGACAGTATCGGGTTCTGAACGAAGTTGGTCTTTGTAGGCTGCTTTAAGTTCTTCTCGGTTCATTTTTCGCAAAGCTGACAGTCGGCTTTGCATGTTTTCTACATCGCTCGAAAGGATCAGGTTTCCGGCATGAACCACATAACTGCCGGCTTCGTTCCCAATGGTCAGGATGCCATAACTTATGTCCAACCCATCTGAATCCGTGTCGGCGGGCAACCGTTCAACGGAATATCGTATAATATTTTGCATTTGTTCGACGAAAACCGCGAAGACACTGCGAAGGGTTTTTGTGTCCGCGTCTTCGGAAACCAGTTTTTGTTTCAATGCGTCGCCAACGCCGCTGAGAATACCTTCGGTCACATAGCCACTGTAGGCAAAAACAACACCTTGTTTGCGTAGACTGGCGCGCAGCTCGTAAACTTCGTTGGCAAGCATTTGTTCCCCTTGATCGCGCACGAAAAGAACCAAGTTCATTTCAAGCCTTAATATCACATGATACACATTTGTGCATTTTTAGTGTATCAATTGCGCTTAGAATTGATTGGGGAGGTAGATATGATCAGGATATTATCGTGGGTTACCGGCGTATTGATTTCTGGCCCGGTCCTCGCCGCCGATATACCAACGGAAGTAAAAGCAAAGCTTCAATCTGCCATGATTGCACATGTCGACGGAGTAATGGTTGATGGTGCTTATACTTATCTGGATACTACCACCAACGAGATTGCGACTGTTTATCCAGCAAATGTTCACCCAATGGTTATCCCAGCCGGAGGTGACTATTTCGTCTGTTCAGAAATGATAACGGAAGGCGGAGATACGGTAACGGCAGACTTTCTCGTACGCGAAATTTCCGGGGACTACAAAGTCGTGCAGATGATAGTCAACAACCGGGCGGCCCTGCAGTCCGCAATGAAGAAAATCGGGAACTAGATGCCTGAAGAAGTAGGGGCGTTCAGTGCGTAACGTCTGGGACTTTTTAACGCGCCGAATATTTTTGAAGCACATTCTGGCGACCCTCGTGATCGGAGGCGCGCTAAATGCCGTAGTGCTCCTATTCTACTATGAATTCAAAAGACAAGCGCAGACTGATCAAGTTGCCGCTGAAATGGCCACAATAGCTAATCGTATTGCGCGCCCATTGGCAGAACTTGTAATGTCAGGAAATCAGGCACAGGCTCAAAGCCTGTTAGCAGTTTACTCTGGGTTTCCCTATTTGATATGCGCTGAACAACGGCTGGAGCAAAACCCGGAAACACTTGTATCGTGGCCCGCCATCGGGTGCGAAAAGATTAAAAAAACTGGTTTGGATATATCCGTTTCCGTGCCAACGGCAGCAGGACCAGCCGTTATGTTGGCGCGAATAGACCAGGAAATTCTCAACAGGGAATTGCGAACAGAAGTTGGCGTGGTGGTCCTTTTGGGCGTTCTTGGAGGATTTGCACTGGTCGTTGCAGGTGCGGCAGCCTTTTTGTGGCTTATCAACAGACCTCTTCGTCAAATGTTAAGCGCGATTGAGAAGTTTGAACTGTACGACGATCCTCAGCGGGTTACATATCGATCCGAGGACGAGATTGGCAAAGTTGTTCAAAGCTACAACTCGATGTTGGACCGTGAAGTCGAGCGCGTCTCTGCGATAAGGGAAGCTCATCACCAAATTGTTGAAAGCGTGAATTACGCCACGCGAATTCAGCAAAGCCTTTTGCCGACAACTAAACAGTGCAAGACAGCTTTTTCGGATTTTGCGGTCAAATGGGAGCCCCGCGATTTGGTCGGCGGCGACATCTATTGGCTGAGAAAGGACGGACCAATTTCTACACTCGCCGTTATTGATTGTACGGGACACGGTGTTCCGGGCGGTTTCATGACAATGCTGGCGATCGGAATTCTTGAGCGGCTGTATTTTGAAGATGGCACACTCAGCCCCTCATCGGCACTTTCTAAACTGAGCGATTTGACCAGAACGTTGTTGAACCAAGACCAATCTGGTGCGACCTCCAACGACGGTATGGATGCTGCAATCTGCCAAATTGATGTAAACAAAGGAACAGCGATCTTTTCCGGAGCACACATGTCTTTGTTGATCAAACAAGGGGAAAAAGTGGAACGGTTGCGCGGAGACAAATTGAGTTTGGGCTACATGGACACCCCAAAATCACCAAAGCTTTCTGAACAAAATTTCCAATTCGACGAAAACACGTTTCTCGCGATTGCTACAGACGGATTGATCGACCAATTGGGTGGAGAAAAACGTCTGGCATTTGGATTTCAAAGGGTGATTTCGACGATGAAGCAAGGAAACTGGTCGAGCTCGGCAGAACTCTTAGAAGCCATCGACCGAGTATTTAAAAACTACACCAAAGACGAAAACCGCCTCGATGATTTGACGGTAATCGCATTTCGTCCAATTATTATTAATAATTGAATATTTCCGTGGGTAGCTATTCTTGTCTTAATCAATTTTAGCAGAAATTACGCAAAAATTGTGGGATCAAATACCAACGTTTTGCCACTCTGCCCTGGCCCTCGCTGCCAAACCTCCGCCGGCTATAGTACCTACGGTTGGGCAAGTCAGGATTAACGGAAGCGCGGCTCGGGCCAGTACTTCCCCGGCGCGGCTGTCAGAAGGATAGTGAACGCCAAGTACTTCTCGGTTACGAGAGATTCGGCTTGCCATGTCTTCCAACGCATTGCGGACCACGCCATCGGGATGGGTCGTCTGCAAGATTTTGTTGCCCGAATTATCCAGCATGACCGTGTCCAAACACAGGGCCACAAGCCAGGCTTCGGTTGCGTGAGCGCTGGGGAAGGCTGAATGATGCGGAACATCGATCGGCGGAAAAAGGGCCGGATGTAATTGAGATGGCCTGGGACGGTTAAATCTCATTTTAAAGTGAAAGGCCAAAAACTGTGCAACAGTCAGTGCAATATGGCAAAGTTGAAGGGTGTTGGGATGCGACAGGTAATTGAAAGGCATTATCCCCTGGAAATACCCAATTAAAGTGCCTCGTTGTTGCAACGCCTCTTGCAGAACACCGGGTCGATACTCGATCAGGCCTACAAGCTCGGTCAGTTCTTCTTCGATTGTCCATGTAACAGCAGCGACCGTTGTTGTATTTGATACATTTGATCCTGTGCGTGCAGGTTCTGTAAGGACAGCACCCAGTGGCAGAAGCGACAGCCAATCCGGAACATTGTCACCATCTGAATCCTGCGTGGTAAATTCTGACAGAAAGGCAATAGCCCTGTTCCCGGGCGACCAGCTTCTGAAAGTTGCAGTATTGAAAGAGCTGTAGATTTCATGAAGACGGACCGGGTCTGGATCAGCAAGGCCACCAGTTGCGACCGGATGCGTGTGCGGCCATTGATTTCCGGGCCACCAACGGTCCTCGACAGGTATTCCACCTGCACCGTCGTGTTCCGTGTGCGGCGATATGCCGATACTAAGATTAACGGGACTGCCGCCGTAACCGGCGTCACGGGCATCCCGCGCATCCCTGGCATCCCGCGCGTCGCGTGCATCCCTCGCATCTCTGGCGTCTAATGAACTGATCGGGCCTGACGGTCCTGTCATATCGTTCTCCCCTTGTGTTGGCGACTGCTAGTCAGGCAACCCTGCCTGACGCAACCGTTCGCAAAACAACACCGACTTTGCCGGGTCGCTGTAGTGTTTGTGAGTCTCTTTGTATTTGCCTAGGGAAAAGGCAGGCTCTAACTTCATCAAGTCCGCCGCGCTCTTTTGCGCCTCTCCCGCTTTTCCAGCCGCAACTTGGGCAACCACAAGCGTTCTAAGAGCGCTGGTGTAACGCGGGTTTTCCGCCAAACCCCGTTGAAGCCAGGAAATGGCCTTTTCGTATTCCCCGGCATCGTAGTAGACCGTGCCTAGAAAAGCGTAATAAACGAATAATCTTTGATCGAATGGCGAAAGTCTTAATGCTCGCTCCGCTGCTTTGATTGCGTCGTCGTTACGGCCAATGCTGGACAATGTTACGCTGGACAACAACCAAGCTATTGAACTGCTGGGGTTTGCTTCGCGCGCGCGATCCAAATAATCGATCGCCGTTTCAAAATCCCCGAACATGTATGATTGAACATGCCCATAGGTCGCCAGAGCAAGTGCATTTTGACGGTCAAGTCGAATGGCGCGTGCCGCCAAATCAGCTGCCTTGCGGGAATCTCCTTTGGGATCAGTGGACCAACCTTGTCCGACTTTCAAACTGTGCCAACGCGCGGCCCAAGCCAACGGTGAAGGGAACTCAGGGTCCGCCTCAATCGCGCGTTCTAACAAGGCACCTGCTTGTTCGAAAGTTTCGAATTCGAGGCTGCCAATAGTGTCCAGTGCTTTCAGGTACATGTCATAAGCCGAAAACGAAGCCAGACGTTTTCGCATCGTGCGTCTGCGCTCGGCCTGAAGCATTTTAGGCAAAAGGTTGATCAGTGTCGTTTCGACGATTTCATCCTGTACGCCGAAGGTGTCAATTTCGTCAAAATCCCGCTTCAATGCAGCCAGTATCTGGCCGTTCTCTGTATCCAAAAGCTCTGTGGAAACGCGCACCCTTCCGTCCCGACGACGCAGCATGCCCATGATCAGGTAACGAACTCCAAGCGTTCGTCCAACCACCTGCGGATCTACAGCTTGTCGGGCGAATGAAAGGGTCGACGATCTGGCAATCACTGTAAGGTCATGATGCTGGGAAAGTTGGGCAACTATGTCCTCGACAATGCCCCAGGCGAAGTATTCATCCTCTTGTTTGCCGCTGATATTGGTAAAGGGTAGCACCGCAATTGAAGGCAGCCCAGACTGGCGTTCTTCGGCAACCATGTGCCGCCCATCAGTCGTGAGTTCAAAGGCTGCGACTTTGACGCCCATTTTACGCAGCTCCAGCTCGCCAACAGGACGCGTTTGAATCTCGCTAAGGTGTGAGATGTTGTCTTGAACAGATTGCGTTAGAATTATCCCACCAGCGGCCACATGTTCCTGCAGTCTTGCTGCCACGTTAACACCGTCGCCCAGCAGATCTTGGCCGTCTCGCAATACCCGGCAGTAATTTAGCGAAATCCTAAGAGCCAACCCCTGACGTCGTTGTCGCGCCTGGATCTGTAATTCCTGCCCCCAACGCACGGCTGCCTCGGGGTTGTCGAATGTGGCAAGGATCCCGTCTCCGGTCGACTTGACAAGGCTGCCTCCAAATTCTTTCAAAAGCGGCATCACGAGTTCTTGCCGCATGTCGACCCACCTGAAAAATGTGCTTTCCTCGTCCTTGCGCATCAAGGCCGAGAATCCGACCACGTCAACAAAGCTCACGCACAGCAATTGACGCTCAGCTTCGTCAGCCAGCCACTTTTCACCAGAAATCACGTCTGCAGATACGTCTGATCCACCATTGCCCGGCACAGATGATCCTAAACCGCCACCGCCCTCAATAATCGAGCTTTGAGAGCTCGATCGTGGCGGGGATGGTTTACTCGTGTAATAATCAACACGCATGATCAAATACCCTCTGTGGTGCATTATGCGTCGATTCGTTGTAAAAGTTAATTAAAAGACAAAGGAACATAGCTGGCCCGAAACCCGCATCTGACCGCTGTCAGTGAGCTTATGGCTTTGAATGCCGCGGTCTTGGGGGGGGCGTCATACTCAGGATTGAGGACGCGAAATGGCAGAGAAACTTTTTTTGTTTGACCTAAGCAAGGATGCACTTACCAGCAACCTGGCTATCTGCGGACAAGATCTGAACAACTTGATCGTCGATTTTGGGGTGCCAGGATTCATCATTCCCCCCGGACCGAGCAACAACCCTTGGAGAGCATACAATCGCGACGGATCAGTGGATTCTAGTGGATCTGTTGAAAACCTGGGATACGGGATTCCTTTGCTTTTGCCAGACAAGACCAAAGCGCGGAACCTTCTTGACCAGATGCTGCAAAAGGCTACCGCCAACGGAAATCCTGAGGCTGCCCGAGTTGCCGGCGTGGACGTCACCCCGTACTCTATGAACCTTGCTCCGCAAGGGCAGCATTGGTGTGCGGGTTCAGGGCGCGGTTACAGCTACGCCACTCGCCGACGAGCGCATCAGCTCATTGAATCCGAAGCACTGGTCGACAATGAGTTATTTGGTCGTGATGTGAAAATCTTGGTTATCGATCAGGGATTTAATAAGGACTATTTGGGATCCCTAAACGGTATTTATGGCGGTGGCATGGGATGGATCGTCGATGGTAAGGTTAAAATCCCCGGCGAAGGTAAGTGGCCATACACTTCACTTGAACAGCGGCATGGCTCCATGCTCTTGCGTTCATTGGTAAAAATCGCGCCGAAGGCGGAAATACGTGATATTCCCCTTATTCCAGAAAGAATAACAGATGTTGGATACTTCGTTTTGCATGCGCTTTTTGCATTCGCGTTTATCAAAGCGCTTTATCTAAGCAAACAGGGACCTTGGGTCCTTTTGAATGCTTGGGGGGTGGTCGATCGGTTCGCCGAAGGGCTTTGGGGAAGCTATACCAACAATAGAGATCACTTTTTGAATTTGATGATTGCCAGTATAGCCGAAAAGCACGACGTAGTTTTTGCAGCAGGTAACAATGGCCAGTTTTGCGCGGACCCAAGAGCGACTGGTTATGACGCCGGGCCCGGTAATAGCATCTTTGGCGCCAACGGCCTGCCCGAGGTCACTTCGGTCGGAGCAGTAAGAGCTGACGGTGCATGGATCGGCGCATCTTCCCAAGGTCCTGGTCCTGAGGACTTCCAAATAGGCAATGGTACGGTGGAAAAACCGGATTTTTGTGTTCCAAGTTGGTTTACCGAGGATCACGATCATTTCTTGCGTAGTGGTGGAACATCAGCAGCTTCTGCGCTAACAGCCGGATGCATTGCTGCGCTTCGTCAGGGTTGGGGTACTACAGCGGTTTCGCCGGCAGAACTGCGGGCAGCTATACGAAATTCATCACGCCAAGTTGCCCAAACTGGATGGAGTGCGCGGACTGGTACAGGTGTTCTGAAACTGGGCAGTTTAATAGGCCAACCGCCAATCGTGTAGTGGGCTTTGTTGGTCTGGAACCACCGTTTTGTGTTTCGAAGTTGAGCCTGTCAGAAGTGATTTAGTCCTGGGAGTAAGTAGGCGGAAGTTGCCTTGGATAGAAAAGACTGCCCAAAAATTTCCAGCGGCTTGTCGTGACCATTTCCGCCTTGGCATAACTCGTGTCTGTTTCGCGCGTACTTAAGGGCGCGGAGCGCCAAACACATTCTGTCTTGTCTCAATGCCTTTTGGTTCTTACGCCACGCCAGAACTGGCGGTTCTAAACGCAACCCGCCTTATAAAAGTAGGCTGCGCCGAGGCTGTTAAATTGCAACTGGGTCGCGAGGGGGTCGCAATTATCTAAGCTGCAGCAGATGCAGGGCCACCCGTGATGAGCCATGTCGGCCTTCTCCCCCATGAGGTAAATTTGATGGGTGGTTTCAAAATGCAGGGTCGAACGGCCGAGTTAGCGATGGAAGTCATCGAAGATGCTCGCGCGATTGAGGCTGCTGGCGTCATCGGGCCAGAGACAAAGGCCTTGCCTTACGAGGTCGGCAAAGCGGTCGACGAAGCAGTTTCCATCTTTACGTTTTCCATAGGGGCCGAAGCCGCTGGAACCTGCCAGTTTTTTTTAATGGTTACGACTTGTTGGTCGCTTTTGACACTTTAAAGCGAAAGTTCGCAAAGCGTTACGCAAGTATGGCAGACATCGCGACCAAAGCGTTTGAAGCATTCGCCAAAGAGGTCCGCTCAGGCGAATTTCCGGATGCAGAACACAGCTATGAGATGAAGTCCGATGAGACCACCAAGTTCAACGAGATGCTAGCGATGGATCAAGATCGTGAAGGCACAGCGGTTAGAAAGAGTGGTCAGCGCATTCCCAACGGAATGCTGGAAGACAATTATCCTCGTAACATGTGGTGGGTGGCTGCGTGCCGGGATGAGGTTACTACATAGCTTCTGGCACGTTGGTTGCTTGAAACACCCATTGTTCCTTACAGACTAGAAGACAGCACGCCAGCCGCGCTCTATGATCGACGTCCGCACCGCTGGGCTCCGCTTTCCGAGGGGCATGTTGACGGTGACAAGATCATCTGTCCCTCCCACGGGATGGAGTTCAACGCAGGTGGTTACTGCACCAAGTCACCGACACAGACAATGATGCCAAAAACCGCGCAAATCCCGGCGTTTGAGGAGCGGGAAGCAGGCGCGTTTGTGTGGATATGGATGGGCGCAAAGGAGGCAATTGATTGCGATTCGCCGCGGGTTGACTATCAAATTGATCCGGATTGGAGCTTTATCTACTAATTATTGAAACAAACGAAGGACTTGAGGCCGCAATTGAGATTGCCCGATGTTCCGGTCGAATTGACGCGATGTTTTTCGGTGGAGTCGATATGGCGGCAGAACTGCGATGCAAAAATACCTTCGAGTCATTGATCTACGCCCGCTCCCGCGTCGTGCACGCATCGGCTGCGGCCGGTTTGGATGCTATTGATGTACCTTTCCTGGATTTGGACGATCCTGACGGAATGCGCAAAGAAGCAGAGAAAGTAAGAGATTTGGGATTTTCAGGCAAAGGGTCAGTGCACCCAAAGCAGATTGCCGCCTTAAACGAAGTGTTCACCCCGAGTGACCACCAAATCTCGCGTGCACGCCGGATCATTGCGAAATTTGAAGAGGCCGACACAGGTCTTGTTGTGATAGATGGTAAGTTAATAGAGAAACCTGTTTTGCGTGATATGTACCGGGTAGTTGAAATAGCGGACCGGATGGAGGTGTAAGCATGGAGTGTTGTGGCCCGGGTTATGCTTCTCCTCAGGAAGCCATCAAAGCGCCGCGTGAGAAGCTGCTTTATACCATTGCGATATACACAGGGACGGGGATTCAAAAACCAGACTACCTGGCGACTATCGACGTGGATCCTGACAGCCCAACGTACAGCCGCGTCATTCATCGACTTGATATGCCGGGTATTGGTGATGAGTTGCACCACATGGGGTGGAACGCATGTTCTTCATGTTTCGATGACAGTTCAATGTCCCGGAAATACTTGCTGCTACCCGGTGTCCGATCCAACAACATACATGTTGTGGATACTGCAACTGATCCCCGCGCGCCGCGTCTACACAAGGTAATTGATGGCGCCGAGATTAAGTCAAAAACAAACCTTTCAGGACCGCACACAGTACACTGTTTAGGCAGTGAAATCATCATATCGATGTTAGGCGATGCTAAAGGAGAGGCACCTGGCGGTTATCTTCATCTGAACAAGGATTTTGAGATAGTTGGCCGATGGGAAAACTCGATGGGAGATATCCCGTTTGGGTATGATTTCTGGTATCAGCCTCGGCACAATGTAATGGTCAGTTCCGAGTGGGCTGCGCCGAACACCTTCATGCCGGGCTTTGATCTCGAAGAAGTCGGTCACCTGAAATATGGGCGTCGGTTGCACCTGTGGGACTTCGAAAAGCGCGTGCCGGTCGAGACGATGTATCTGGGCGAGGATGGATTGATACCGTTGGAGGTTAAGTTTCATCACAATCCTGATAGCACACACGGGTTCTGCGGTGCAGCTCTTTCAGCCAATGTGATTCATTTCTGGAAGTCGGAGACAGGAAAGTGGGAATGGGAAAAGATCATCGACGTTGAAAATGAACCCCATCCCGAATGGCCAATTCCCGTGCCCGGCGTGATGTCGGCCATCTTGGTGTCTATGGACGACAAATACCTATATTTGAACAACTGGTTGCACGGCGACATGCGCCAGTACGACATAAGCGATCCGCACAAACCCATTTTGACCGGCCAAGTTTTTATGGGTGGTCTCTTGGGTAAGGCCCCTGATGTAAACGGAGTGGAAGTCGCTGGCGGGCCGCAAATGTTCCAACTTAGCCTTGATGGGCGACGTCTTTATGTCACCACATCGCTCTTTTCTACCTGGGATAACCAATTCTACCCGGAAATTCGTGAAAAAGGTGGTGTGATGGTTCAAATCGACTGCGATCCGGTAAATGGCGGAATGACCATAAACCCGGATTTTATTGTCGATTTTGGTCAAGAGCCGAATGGCCCTTCCAGATGTCACGAGGCTCGCTATCCCGGTGGGGATTGCACAAGTGATATCTGGCTATGAAGACTTACACTGTTACATTGGCTAATCGTGATGGCAGAACAGTTAGCGTCGATGCACGGCGCGCGCTGTTGGATAGCCTTCGGGATCAGGGTGTGGATCTGCCATACGGTTGCAAATACGGGGGCTGTATCACGTGCGCCGCAAAGCTGACACAAGGCAAGGTGGATCAGAGAAGGCAAGTTGCTCTGAACAATCGTCAAATCAATGATGGCTATATCATTTTGTGCGTGGCGAGACCTAAATCAGATTTGACGATTGAAATTGGAGTTGAAAGCCATGACCGGCTTTATCGCAATCCTTTTCTTGATCCTTTGAAACCTCATGAACTTAAGGCGGACATCGCCAAGCCGAAGGAAATCTGACGTGCCGGACGCAAATATAGATCACATCTATAACTATGAACCTGGCTATATCGCCGATATTTTAAGATCCGTTAAAACCATCGCTATGGTAGGTGCAAGCGGAGATAAGACCAAGTTCAGCTACGGCGTACTTCGGGTGTTGCACGAAACCGGATACGATATGATTCCGGTCAATCCAAACCCAAAACTGGCTGAAATCCGCGGTATTCCCGTCGCGCATTCGTTACAGGAAATCGATCGCCCGGTGGACATGGTTGAAGTTTTTCGCCCGAAAGAAGAGCTTTATCAAATTGCGGAGCAGGCCATCGAAATAGGGGCCAAGGTTCTGTGGGGGCAAATTGGCGTTTACGATGATGATGCAGCGCAATTAGCCAAAGATGCGGGTTTGAAAGTTGTCATGAATCGCTGCCCGAAAATCGAGTTGTTTCGTCCATTTTGGAAACCACGACTTGACTTACCCATATAACCGCTGGTTTGCCTTTGGACGAAAAAAATCTTGTACCATGAACCTGCGCTACGAAATCTTGGCGTTTGGATTTCTTGGCAAGCAACAAGCATCGAACCTTTTGTAATTCAGAGCGCTTTGGCACCATTTCGGGAAAGCGGCAAGAGTTCCCCGGGTTGATGCGCAATTCATCGAAAGGAGTAAAAGACATTGGCAAACACAAGCGTACCTGATCGACAACTGATTGAAGGCAAACCAGCACTGGTTGTGATCGATATTCAAAAAAGTACTTTCATAGACAACAGCGCAGTTAGGTCGATCGACAACATGCCTGGTTACAAAGAACGCATGATTGCAGCGAAAGATTTGATAGATTCAGCACATGAAAGAGACGTGCCAGTAATATTCATTCAGGAAGTACATCGCCCCGATTTTGTCGATTTTGGTCGTGAACTGGACGGTAGCGAGGGCATCCACTGTCTGGATGGAGACCCGCGAACAGAGATAGCCAAAGAGGAAATGGGATTTCTGGATGGGGACTATATTGTTCCGAAACGCCGATACTCTGCCTATTTTGGAACGGATTTTGAAATTCTTCTTCGAGGGCTTCAGGTGAATACTTTGATCTTGTGTGGTGGGCTGACTGATGTATGCGTTCATTACACATTCGTCGATGCGCACCAATCAGATTATGTCTGCCGTGTCGTCGAAGATTGCGTCGCCGGTTCTTCGATCGAAGCGCACGAGGCCGCGTTGAATGCCATGGAATATCTTCAGACCGGTGCGAGGCAACAACGCTCTGCCGTTATCGAGGCTATTTCCGAATACAATGCGGCTGCCTGAGGCTTCAACAACGTTAAAATAGTTTGCGCGCGAGTGACCGATCAGAGCTAACCGAAGCAATTTCACAGAAAGCAATTACTTGTCGACTGAAATCGGATTTGGGCCCCGATATGCCCAGCGATAGCTTGGCGGGGTAGGCCCTTTGTTTCGACCACCCTGGTTCATCTGCTCCCAGGAATGAGCAACAAACCCGACGGAACGTGAAATGCAAAAAAGGCCGCGCGCCAAGGGTCCTGAGAACCCAAGTTCCGCATATATTACAGCAGTCGCCCCGTCGATATTCATCGGCACAGGATTACCAAACCGCGCAAGCAGAGACTTTTCAATCAAACGTCCGTAATCGGCGTACTGTCCGCCAATCACCCCAGCCTTCGCTGAGCTATCGACGAGTTCCAGCAACCGGGGCGCACGCGGGTCAACTGGTTTATGAAATCGATGGCCGAAACCCGGAATAAACTTCGTTCGCTCCGTCTGCCAGACATCGATTGTTTGCTTGACTGCTGAGTCCAACTCCTGACCGTTTTGAACTCGCGCATCGACCAGCCCATAAAACTCCACAGCCTGTTCACCTGCACCACCATGGACATCATCCAACATGTTAACAGCGGACGCCATCGCACCATTCAAACCAAGACCGCAAGTTACAGCCATCCGAGCTGCTGCAATAGAAGGGGCTTGCGGACCGTGATCAACCGCGGCCACTAATGCGCTTTCAAGAAGCTTTGCCTGTTCGTCGGTCGGAATTTCTCCTCGGGTCATCAACCAGATCATTTTGGGGAAAGAAAGTTCTCCGATCAGATCCTGAATGTCATGACCGCGAATCCGGATTTGGCCCGGTGCCATGTCAATAATCTCGGTCGTCCACCAATCCGATACATCGCTGCCGTCTTGTTTCATATAACCCCATCCTTTTGAAGTTCGACCAAATCGTTTTGTGTGAGTCCAAGCTCCTCCCAAATTTCACTGTTATGCTTGCCGAGGATCGGCGGCGGAGTTTCGACCGTGAGCGGGCGGCCATCCAGTTTGAAACCTGTTGTAACGACTTCAATATTGCGGTCTACGCCTGGAACATTTTCGAATTCACGTAGGAAGCCTCGGTCTGCGACTTGAGGCATCTCCAATACTTCCGGGACAGTCAAAACGGCGCCGGATGGCACCCCGATCCGGTTCAATTCCTTTGCCCAGTCTCGCGCTGGGCGGCGTTTCAATACTTTTTCCAGTTCGGTTTTCAACTGAAACCGGTTTTTCTTTCGGTCCTCTCGGGTCGCATATTCGGGGCGTTGCCGTAAATCGGCCAGCCCAAGGTGATCGGTTAGGGCGACCCACTGTTCATCCTTGTTTGCGGCGATGTTGATTAATCCGGCACTAGCCTGAAACGTGCCTGAAGGTGCGGAAGTTACATTTTCGTTACCATTCGCCGACGGTTCAACCCCCGCGATCAGATAATTGGAAATAACCCAACCCATGGTAGCCAATACAGACTCCAACATTGATACGTCTATGAATGTCCCACGAGGTCTGCTGTTTAGCGCCGTGGAAATGGCAAATGCGGCAGTCAATCCACCCACGGTGTCGGCAACGGGAAACCCAACACGCAATGGCGCGCTTTCGTCGTCACCGGTAATAGACATAACGCCAGCAGCACCTTGTATGATCTGATCATACGCCGGACGATGCACCCAAGGTCCATCCTGCCCGAACCCGGAAATAGCGCAGTAGATCAGCTGCGGGTTGATGGATTTCAGAACGTCATACCCAAGTTCAAGACGGTTCATCACACCGGGTCTAAAGTTTTCAACGACGACGTCGGCAGTTTCCACAAGTTTCAGAAACAACTCTTTCCCTTGAGGATGCTTTAAGTTGATTGTGACAGATTTTTTCCCAGCGTTTTGCGCCAGAAATGAAACTCCCATGCTACTTGCGTTTAGGGTTGGATCAGCACCGAGTTGACGCGCAAGATCGCCGCGCCCCACTGCTTCGACCTTGATCACTTCAGCACCGAGATGCGCCAGATGGTGACAGCAAAACGGACCAGCCAACACGTTTGTCAGGTCCAAAACACGGATGCCGGAAAGTGGATGCGCCATAGAAGTCCTCTAGTCGATTTGGCACCTAAAGTGTGAGCGGGACAGGCGCCAGCCCAAGTAAGCCTACCGATTTGGGGCGCGTGCCGAAGTTTGGCCGATCCGCCCACGCCTGCAATAGTTCAGACCAGTTTGGTGACTTCCGCTTGATTCCGGCTATCAATCACCATCAGCCACGCCCTCGGCGCGCGCACGTGCGCGACGTTGACGATAACTGGGCAGAACAACAAGTATCACCGCAAGCGCCAGCAAACCCAGTGTCATCGGGCGTTCCCAGATAAAGCTCATTCCATTGTAAAGCTGCATGGCTCGAGAAAAGTTGTTCTCTAACAGCGGCCCCAAAATGAACCCAATCAGCAACGGAGCAAGCGGGTAATCTGCAAATCGCAATAGCGTTGCACATACTCCGAAACCAACAAGTATAAGCAGTTCCGTCGCGTTGTTTTGGCCGATATACGCACCCATCAGTGTGAAAAACAAAATGAACGGAATTAGGAAGTTACGCGGAACGGCCAGAATTTTGGCGATATAGGGAATAAGTGGCAGATTCAGGATCAAAAGAACCAAGTTCCCAAGATACATCGAGATTATGACCGCCCAGAAAATCTGCGGCTCATCCACCATAAGACGCGGGCCCGGAGACACGTTCAGCGCGATAAGGGCACCAAGCAGGATCGCGGTTGTTCCTGATCCGGGGATACCCAGTGTCAGCAGTGGAACGAAGGAACCAGTACAAGCCGCGTTGTTGGCGCTTTCAGGTGCGGCGATGCCTTTGACGGAGCCTTTACCAAATTGCTCTTGTTCCTCTTTGGATGCTATGTTGCGTTCGACGGCATAACCAAGGAACGACGCGATAGTGGCACCCGCTCCGGGTAGCACCCCTATAAAGAACCCTTGGATAGACTGTCGTCCGATGACCGGTGTGATCCTGCGGGCTTCGTCGCGGGTGATGCGCAGATCCTTGATCTCGCCCGCATTCTCCCCGTCGCCCGTCTTGGAACGGTTAGGATCGAGCACGAGATAGATAGCCTCTGGCAGCGCAAACATCGCCATTGCAAGGGTGATAAAGCCAAAGCCTGATTGAAGATCCATTATGCCCATTGTGAAACGTGGTGCATTGAACAAAACGCCTTCGCCGACAGTAGCCATGATTAGGCCTACAAATGTCATCAAAAGAGCTTTGCTGACCTGTCCGGTGCCTGCAAAGGCAGCGATTGCGGATAAGCCAACCACCATGAGGGCGAAATACTCTGAGGAGTGAAACAGCAGTGCGACGGAAGCAAGGGCTGGGGCAAAAATCATTAAGAGAACGGCACCGATTGTTCCCCCGGCAAAACTTGAGATCGCGGCAACGGTAAGCGCTTTGCCCGCCTTTCCTTGTCGCGTCATCGGGTAACCGTCAAAACTCGTCGCGACAGTTGACGCCACGCCCGGGGCATTAATCAGAATGGACGAAGTTGATCCTCCAAATACTGCGCCATAGTAGACGCCTGCCAGCAAGATCAAGGCAGCTGACGGATCGCCGATTGTAATGGCGACCGGAATCATGATGGCAATGATCGACATGGGGCCCAACCCGGGCAGCATCCCGATGAATGTTCCAATCAGGCACCCGCCGATCACCATGAGGATATTCGTAAATGTGAAAGCCGTTGAAAGGCCCGTCATTAGTCCTTCGAGCATTTCAGCCTCCGTTCATGAAAGAAGGCAGCGGGCTCAGGAAGATACCCAAAACGGCATCAACCAGATACCATATGCTGCCCGCAGCAATCGCCGCAACGACCGCCATCAGAACAAAGCGTCGTTCGCCTAAAATGAAGCTTCCGCAGGCCAGAAACAGGAATGTCGCCGCCAGAAAACCAAGTGGCCTCAGTAAAAATGCGTAAGCAACCATCAAACCCAACAGCATCAGGGCCTGACCGACCTTGTATTCGCCCAGCCGTGACAAGTTGATATCGGCCGCATCTTCCTTTTTGGGGGCTTTTTCAAACCCAAGAAGAATGCTTAACGACAGTATGATACCGCCAGCGGCAAGTACCTTTGGGAAAGTTGATGGCCAGATTGGACGTTGTTTCATAATCGGTGGCAGAAGCCCGTCCATAGTGAAATAGGCCGCATAGCCATATGCAAAACATAGCATCAAGATGACAAGCGCTATCCAGCGATCAATAGCCATCTTCCCCTCCCTCGTTTTTTTCGTTACGCGCCCGAAAAGACCGGGCGCGCACATTTTTTTCGACTACGTGTTGCGGATCACAGGAACCCAAGCTTACGCATCAAATCGCCGATGACCTGTTCCTGATTTTCAAGGAAGGTCTGGAAATCGTCGCCGGGGTTGTGGATGTTCACCCATCCGTTGCGTGCGCGAACCTCTTCCCATTCTGGTGTTTCGTACATTTTGGCAATAGCTTCCTGATAGGCGGCAAGTTGTTCTGCCGGAAGGCCTGGTGCCGCAAAGAATCCGCGCCAGTTGACAAATGTGGTGTCGTTACCTTGTTCAACCATGGTCGGAGCGTCGGGATAAGCATCCACGCGGTCCGAAGAAGTCACGCCGATAATGCGGACTTCACCGGCCTTGGCCAGTTCGACCGCCTCTGAAAACCCGGTGGAAACTGCCTGAACCTCACCCGAGAGCAGGCCAGCCATCGTCGCGCCGCCGCCATCATAAGGTACGTATTTCATTGCGACCGGATCGGCTCCGGCTGCCTGAAAGACCATTGCAGCGACAAGATGGTCCATTCCGCCTGGGACCGAGCCGCCGCCAACGGCGACATTTGCGGGGTCAGCATTAAATGCTTCGATCAGGCCGTTGACATCTTGAATATCGCTGTCTGCGGGAACAACAAGCGCTGCATAATCACCGATAGTTCCAGCAACCAAAGTCAAATCACGAAAGCTTTGGGGGAACACACCGGTCAGCGAGCGGATCACGATAGGCGTGGAATTCACCATCAGCGTACCATGGTTGCTGGCAGCGTTTTCGATTAGATACCCGATGGCTTTTCCACCGCCGCCACCTGACATGTTTTCGTAGCTTGCCGACCCAACCAGACCAGCTTTGGTCAACGCTTCGCCGGTTCCCCGTGCGGTTCCATCCCATCCGCCGCCGGCTCCACCGGGGATCAGAAAGTGGATGCTTTCAACAACCTGATGGCCATCTGCCAAGGCTGGGCTGCCTAGTGAAACCGCGGCAACAGCGGCTGCCGCGAATGCACGGCGCGTAAAATTGAAATAAGCCATTAATACCTCCCAAGGGCTTGTTTTCTTGCTCAAAGATTGAGCGGTTCGTCTGCGATCAGCACTCCATCCTCATCGCAGTAAATGCAATTTCCCGGTTCAAAAAGAGCGTTTCCAAAGGCCACCGGCAAGTCCAGCGCACCGATACCTGTTTTGCCTGACTTCACGGGCGTTGTGCCCAACGCCTTTATCCCTAAGTCGAGCTGGGCGAGTTGCCTGCTATCCCGGACAGCGCCGTTGATGACGATACCCGCCCAACCATTTGCGATTAGCCTTTCGGCCATTCTATCCCCCAACATGGCAGTGCACAGAGATCCTCCGCCGTCCAGTACGATAACACCTCCATTTCCTTGAGAAGTAAAGAGTTCTTCCTGAATCAGCTTGGTGTCCTCTAGGGTCACAGCGGTACGAATGCGCCCGGCAAACATCCGTTTCCCACCAAAATCACAAAATGGCAGTAAAACTTGCCGCGCTTTGCCGGGGTTTGCGTCGCTAAGATCAGTGGTGGGATAGCTTTTTAGTGCGAAAGTCAAATCACGCCTCCAACATCTCTGATGGAAACAGAACTGCGCCTTCCATGATCCGCCTCTGTGTTCGAAATGTGCCTGCAGAAATCGCTATTGGCCCAGAAACGCCGTGTTGTACATCTGCGGTTGTCGGAACTACTCCAGAAGGCGTGCCTATTCGAAGCTCATTGCTTTTCGGCTGCGCCAACTTCTCAACCAAAGTGCCTGGTATTTGAGCCGCGACGGCGGTGCACATCGCCCCGGTCAATGTAATAGCACGATGAAAGTTGCCCATCGAAACCAGCCGAACGTTCAGATCATGAGTGTTTGGTGCATGGGAGCTGCTGTCCAAAGCCGAAAACTCCCGCGCAGCACCAATAATGGCAACCTTTGGATTTGACTGTTTTACGGTTTGGTACGAGGTTGCCATGCCCATCGCCACAGCGCCTGCAGAACGGACACGCTCGATCAGGCCCATAAACTCTGTATCGTCGTCCAAGCGTTGCGGAAGTTCAGTCGCAGTCCTGCCCAGATCAGAAGCCCGGCAGAATACAACGGGGTTCGTGGCATCTACCATCGTTGCTTCGAGCGAACCAATTCCTTCAACTTCTAAAACGTCCAGAACGTTACCGGTTGGTAAAATCTTTCCTGTGCTGGAACCACCCGGCGCCAGGAAATCCAATGTGACCTTTGCGCCTGATCCTGACACGCCGGGGATAACAAAATCGCCTTGCTCAACAGGTTGTCCATCGCGAACCGGAAAGCGAGCATGATATATGCTTTGCGTGTTGGTGCTGTAAATTCTAACCAGTGCTTCTTTCTGATCGGCGCTGACCTTTATCATGCCTTCAGTCAGCGCAAACGGGCCGACGCAGGACGACATGTTCCCGCAGGCCGAACCATAATCGGTCACGGCCTCGTTCACGGCGACTTGGACGAAAGTGTAATCAACATCCGCATCTTCGCGTTGCGATGGGCTTACAATTACGACTTTAGATAGTGAAGACAGGCCGCCGCCCATGCCATCAAGCTGTCGACCGTAAGGGTCCGGACTGCCCAAAACATGCAAGAAAATGCGATCGCAGAGCGCAGGATCATGTGGCAGGTCCGCACCGTTGAAAACCACGGCCTTGGAAGTTCCCCCGCGATAAAATGCGGCGCGCAAGCGTTCAGGCATTATGCTGCTCCGGCCAAGAAGTTTCGGAACGCGCGAGGCAACAAGCCGCCTTCGGCAAAAGTCGCCCGTTCCCCTTCGTTGTATAGCCGCAGGTCCAAAGGCGTAGTCTCGATGCTTCCGTCTTTGCGGTGAATTGTAAGGGTGGCTCCGGTCAGATCTTCGTTTAGATCGATGTCGAAAGTCTCTGAACCATCCAACCGAAGCGTGTTTCTGTTAACACCGTCAAGAAAACAAAGGGGGGCAATCCCCATGTTAACTAAGTTTGAGCGGTGAATGCGTTCAAAACTTTCCGCGATAACCGCCCGGATGCCCGCCAACCATGGGGCTTTTGCTGCTGTGTCGCGAGAAGACCCGCAGCCATATTCCTTGCCTCCGATAACGACAAGTTTTTGACCCCGTTCCAAATAGGTTTCAATAGCTTGGTAGATGCTTGCAACCTGACCATCGGGTTCAATCCGGGTCCACGATCCTTCCCGGTCCGGTGTCATTTCGTTACGCAGCCTGTAGTTGGCAAAAGTCGAGCGAATGACCACGTCTGAACAGCCTCGGCGAGTGCCGAAGGAGTTGAAGTCTCGGGGTTCAACGCCGCTTTTTTGAAGAAACTGCCCCGCTTCGGATTCGGGAGTAATAATGCCAGAGGGAGAAATATGATCGGTCGTTACGCTATCGCCAAGAATGACGAGCGGGCGAAGGCCTTTCAATTGAGCGATGCGGGAGTTTGCCGACTGAATATCCTTAACAAAAGGTGGGAATGAAACGTAGGTCGAAGGAGCCCAATCGTACGTGCCTGTTCCAACCTTCAAAGCATTCCACTTTTCGTTGATCTCGCCAATGGAAGAGTAATTGCTTTGAAACTCTTCAGGTGTCACGTGTTTTTCAACAATCTCCGCAACTTCGTCCGCAGAAGGCCAGAGATCGGTCAGCATTACTGGTTCACCGTTCTTGTCCAAACCCAAAGGCTCAGATGTGATGTCCTTCAAAATAGTACCCATCAAGGCATAGGCTACGACCAGCGGCGGTGACGCAATCATATTACGCGAGGCCAAAGGATGGATGCGTCCAGCAAAATTTCGGTTTCCCGACAATACCGCGATGCCTTTGATGTCATTTTCCTTGATTGCCGCTTCGTGGGCAGGGTGCAGCGGCCCGGACATGCCATTGCAAGTCGAACAGGAAAAAGCGGCCACTTCAAAACCCAGCGCATCAAGCGGGTCTTGCAGACCGCTATCCGACAAGTATTTTGCGACGACCCTTGATCCGGGTGCCAGCGACGTTTTTACGTGTGGTTTCACCGATAGACCACGTGCCACCGCATTTCGCGCCAAGAGACCGGCCAGCACCATATTCCGCGGGTTCGCGGTGTTTGTGCAGCTGGTGATCGCAGCGATAATTACATCACCGTCGCCAATGTCATAGTCGGTTCCCGGCACAGGGACTCTACGTTCGACCTCGCCGTCGAGAGTCAAGCGGTCAGTCGCAGCAGCCAAATCAATACGTTGTTCAGGGCGGGAAGGGCCGGATACGGAACGGCCTATTTGGCTGAGGTCAAGCGTAACTACCTTTTCATACTCGATCTTGAGGTCCACCTCTTCAACCCAAAGGTTCTGCAATCGGCAGTATGCTTCGGTTCTGGCTACGTTCTGACCCCGGCCAGTTTGTTGCAGATATCCGGTAGTGCGTGCATCAACGGGGCAAAACACCATAGTTGACCCATATTCCGGCGCCATATTCGCGATCGTGGCACGGTCCGCGACACTGAGAGAGTTGTAGCCGCTGCCGAAAAGTTCAACGAAAGTGTCGACAACACCAATTTTCCGAAGCTTTTCAGCAATTACGAGTGCGATATCCGTGGCAGTAACGTCATCCGACGGTTTGCCTATGACTTCCAACCCGATAACCTGCGGAACGTTTACGGGTGTTGTCTCTCCAAATAGCTGCGCTTCGGCCTCAAGCCCGCCAATGCCCCAGCCCATAATACCAAGTGCATTGATCATAGGGGTGTGACTGTCCGTGCCTAGGCAAGAGTCAGGGATCAGAATGCCGGGATCTTCGTTGGAAGGAACAACAGTCTGGCCCAAGTATTCCAAATTTACCTGATGGCAAATCCCACCCCCTGGCGGAATAACCCTGAGCCTCGGGAATCGAGCCTCGCAAGCTTTGAGAAAGGCAAAACGCTCTCGGTTAACCTCGAATTCGCGATCCATGTTTTTAGTGAGGGCAAACTTGTCAGCCCAATGATTGATCGACATCGAATGATCGATGACCAAATCAACCGGGAGGCTCATGTCGACCTTTGCTGGATTGCCGCCTTGTTCTTCCAGCTTGTTTCGCATGGCCATTATGTCGATCAAGGCCGGGATTCCCAACATATCGTGTAGCAGCAATCTGGCGGGTCGGAATGGAACCGCCTGACCGTCTCTTGCCAGAACATCATGCGCCGCAGCGCCTTCCTGGGAATGCCGGGCAGCGTTTTCAGCCAACACTCTTAGCGAATAGGGCAGGCTGCGGTACCCGCTGCCGATCATCTCGCAGTAGTCAACTGCTCGATACTGGGTTCCTACTAGGTTCTTAAATCGCAAAGCCATTCTCCTGAATTTGCCGTTAACTAGACAGTCCGGGCCAAATGCAGCAAGATGTTTGGGGACTGATTTCACCTGGTAGAACACATTTGACAGCCAATCGCACCGAATCTGTAGAACGCGCGATGTCGATCCTGAGCGCATTTTCCACGCAACGGCCAAGCATGTCCCTAGCAGAACTTGCTGAGGAAACGGGTCTGCATAAAAGCACAATACTGCGGCTGACGAACTCGATGGATATTTACGGTTTCATTCGACGGGACAAAGACGGAAGATTCAGTGTCGGGCCCAGTGTTTGGCGTCTTGGGCTCATCTTTCGGCGCGACTTTACCAAAAGGGAACATGTTGCGCCTTCGCTTAAAATCCTTGTTGAAGCTACGGGTGAGACGGCTTCATTTTATGTGCGAAATGGTAATGAACGTATCTGTTTATACAGAGAAAATTCCCCAAATCTGTTGCGGTTCCATGTAGAGGAAGGGATGCGTTTACGACTTTCTACCGGAGCGTCTGGTTTGGTCCTGAGTCATTTTTCGGGCGAAGATGTCGGCGATTTGAGCAAGTTCAACAAAAATGGAACTGCCAGCTCAGTGGGCCACACCAACCCGAATATCTCTTCGATTGCGACTCCGGTTTTTGACGGGTCCGGTAACCTTATGGGCGCCCTTACAGTCTCGGGCCTAGTCAACAGATTTGATGAAGAGGCGCGAGCGAACGCAATCCCCCTTTTGGAAAGTCTGGCGCGTGGATTGTCCTCTGGCTGAAAGGTACGTTTCACCTGACAGAACGGAAAACTGCATCTCTTGCCAGAGGTGAGCCACGCTCGTAGGGAGGAACACGAAACAGCCGTAAAGGAGTTTGCAGCGATGCTGAACCATGAAATTAACAAAGCATTTCGCGAACGACTGAACCAGGGCGGAGCAATCCTAATGCCGGGCGCAGCCAATGCCCTTGCGGCTCGAGTGATCGATCAACTGGGATTTGAGGCTGTTTATATTTCAGGTGCCGGCCTGACTAACACCTACCTCGGCATGCCAGATCTCGGTTTTGTTTCGCTGACCGAGATTGCTCACCACACTTCTGCTATTCGTAACGCAACAAACCTTCCAATTGTGGTTGACGCTGACACAGGATTTGGCAACGCGCTGAACGTTCATCACACTGTGCGAACATTAGAACGAGCTGGAGCCAGCGCAATTCAAATCGAAGACCAGATCAATCCGAAACGATGCGGGCACTTTTCCGGAAAAGATGTGGTCGATTTGGACGAAGCACGCAGCCGGATAAAGGCTGCCGCGGACACGCGTCTGGATTCCAATTTTTTGATCGTGGCACGCACTGATGCATGCGCGACACAAGGCTTTGATGCAGCCATTGAGCGTGCGCAGGCCTTTATCGAAGACGGTGCAGATATTACCTTTGTTGAGGCCCCGCGAACTGTCGATGAAATTCGCGAAATTCCCAAACGGCTTATCGGAACGCCGCAATTGGTCAATTTGGTTGTAGGCGGTAAAACCCCGATTATTGACTTTGACGAGCTTGATCAGATGGGATTTGGCCTGGTCCTTTATGCTAACGTGGCGCTTCAGGGTGCGCTTAAAGGAATGCACGACGCTTTGTCCATTTTGAAATCCGATGGTCGAATGGATGAAAGCGGTCCTGTCGCACGGTTTGAAATGCGGCAGGGGGCCGTAAACAAAGACTTCTATGATGAAATGGAAGCGCGGTACTCTCGAATCTAAATACTCAAAGGGTTATTGCCGCTAAATTGCGGCACAATGTACATGTGGGGCATTCCTAAAACGAACCATCAAAAACAGGGTTTGCTCCCCGCGATAAGCATTGGACCTTTAGGCAAAAACGCCCGAGATGCGTTCAAACGCCCAAATCATTGCGATGACAGAAACCGAGACGGCTACGACGCCACGCGCGCCAATCCAAACTTTCGGTGGCATTCTGCGAAGAAATACCACCAGCGGCCATACCATTGCGACGATGAAAAGCTGACCTAATTCGACGCCCAGGTTGAATGCCAGCAGGCTTTGCCACACGTTTGTGGCATCCACCTGAAGAATATTGCGTAGCATAAAAGAAAACCCAAATCCGTGCAGCAATCCTATCGCGGCTGTCACTGTGACGGCAGCAGTGTTTGATTGCGCGCGCTCCGGTCGTTGGAACACGGCGTCGGCTGCAGCTAAAATTATCGTCAAAGCAATCGCCGTTTCGACAGCGGGGATGAACCATGGTGCAGAAGGCGCAAACCCAAAGAAACCCGCAATAAGTGTAACTGTGTGCCCCAATGTGAAGCCCGTCACCCGCAACAACAAAGCGGGCAACGTCGCCGCCCCGATGACCATGCACAAAACGAAAAGCACGTGATCAATGCCCTCGATAATGTGCCTAATACCTTCGATCACAAATGTAATAGCGGCCGATGTCGCCGCCCCGGAAATTTCAATAGGTGAGTGCAAAAGACCGGTCGCCCGGTAAGTTCTGATCTTGTCGCCCCTGTAATCCAAAACAAGGTTCGCGGTTTCATCCTGACCATCCAACTCCGGGTTGGCAGACATCGAAATTTCGTAGGTCCCGTCCAGCTTTCCTACAAACCGGATATGAATATCGACTACGGTATCACCGACATAGACGTCCTCGCTGCTGGGTGAAAATGTTTTAGGGCCGGAAAGGGCCAAGGTTGCTTCATCCTTGGTCGCAAAACCGGGTTCTGTACCAATGGGATAAGCGTTCGCCATTACTGTCGCGGGGATCAACCGCCGTTCGTCTACTGCAAAAACTAAATCATCGGCGAGTATGTCGGCCAAGTTCAGCCGTTCTTTGCGAAACATGTCGGCATCGACAAGGTGCATCAGAACCCCATCTTCGACACGATTAATTGTGAAAGGGGCAGGGGCCGGCAACCCGTCCGGGCCAACCGGACCAAGTTTATCAGCGACAAGATATGCCATCGGAGTGCGAATGTAGACGTCGGTCGCGTCCAGCCCATGAACAACATGAAAGATTCGCACATTCTGGTTCAGTTTGAAATGGGCAAGCCCTGAAGTTCCAACGAACGTCATAGCAAGCACTAGAAGAATGGTTAATCGAACGAGTTGATGGCGCATTTGGCTATCCGTCCACCTTTGAACTGAGCACGGTCAGCCCGTCAAGTTCCCAGGTGTCACCTGACCTAGACACGTCTACCAGCCCACGGTAGGCAATGGCACGACGATGCAAGTGACCCCAATGCCCGCCACTCACAGACGATGTCCAATTAGCAAGTATCTGATGCGTATCGTTGTCCGGTTCCGATGTTATGGTTTCGATATTCACGTTGGAAATTTTGTCCGTACGAGCACGAGCCCCTGAAGGCAAAGTTACGGCCAATCCGCGCTGAAGTTCGGCGCTGACGGCGTCTCGGCTTTCCTCTGGTACAAATGCTGCGATTGCGGCGTTGATACCATCGGTCTCTGGCTCCAGCATCGCCACACTTACGTTGTCCAGCAATCCGTGAACGATTTGTTTTGATGCTATGTCGTCTGGCATGCCTTTTCCCGGCATAGAGATCGTTTGTTTGACAGGGAACAACATGGCCGCCGCCATAAGGCATAATCCGCTTGCGCCCCAAAAAATGAAGCTTTTGCGCCCAGTGCCACGCCATGCGCCAATTCCCGCACAGATGCTGATTAAGGCGAAAATGACCGCAAGAGTTGGAAACGAGATGACACTAGCGGTTTTTACCTTTACCGGAACAGTGCGGGGGTTTTCCCATGTCTTCAAATGGTTTGTCCATTTGACGGTATCGTCGCCTCGAAGCGCTTGCGCGGGCACCCCGCCTGCGGGATCTGTTAAAGTAACCGGAACGGCATCAATCCCATCGGGGAAAAGCTCCCAACTCATCGAAACGGTATCTGCCAATGCCGCTTGCGGATAGGACAAAACCACACCCAAAAGCATTGTAGTTCGATCGGCGGGAAGGGTATCGGGAAGAACCTGAAGCCCCTCTGCCCCAACTGCAATTCGCGACACACTGACCGACGAAGGCTCAGAAAGCTCACCGTTTATCACGAGCGGGTTTCGCGCTTCAACGAAAGACGCAGCCGCAACCTTGATGTCAGCAACATCCTGAGGTGTCAGGCGCTCGGTGCCGGACAGTGTCAAGTCTGACCAAGCTTCCAGATCACGGAGCCTAAAAATGATTTCGTGGCGAACTTCCCTAGGCTCCATCGATAGGAAAGACATCACTGGTGACTTGTGGTGCCGCGTCAAGTTTGGGTTTTCAAAAGTACTAAACCACGGATCTTCCCAGTCTGGCAGAATGGTTTCAGTCTTTGACAGATATCGATAATCTGTAACCGGTACGCCCATGTGTTTGGCCAGTACACCCAATACAGCAAGGGGGAATCCATCTTCACGGAGTGGAGGAGTGAAACTTATCCGTTCAGGTTGACCCGAAAATGGAAACCGCATTTCGACGAATACGACGTCATCGCTTCGGGGTCGCGGTGGCACGGTTGATGACGCGGCAGTTCGGCGTGGTAATCTGGGTCTGACATCGACCGCGTCAATCACGCGATCAAGAGGAATACCATCAGCCGAAACTGAGAAAGTTTGTCCCGTGCGCTCGGCGAGCGAAACGCCTGATCCATCGTCTTCGGATACAAATACCGGATAATCGCTTAAGTCGATTTCCAAAGCGACGCGCACGTGGTCTGTGTTGACTTCAAGTTCGGTAAAATTTGGTGCCGTCTCACCGCCATAGGGTGAAACAAGATCGGCGTGCGTCAAATGTGGACCATAAATTCCCACAATAAGAACTGAAACTAAAATGCCGATACGCGGCATTGGTGATCCCCCAAAATCCGTAATTGGCCAAAGCGGTTATTGCTCTGTTCAGTAAACACTACCACTCATTGCCAGGAGAAGGGAACTCCTGCTCAAATACTTTAGTACCATCGAATAGTTTCGAAATTTGACGTTGCCTGCACTACCATCAAGGCCGCTTTCGCAATTGGCCCGGTTCTGAAAATGGGCTTTTCAAGTTAGCTTCATCGAACCGCACTAAGCGGTTGAACTTGGGGCTTCCTTTTTGCAGTTATCCTTCTACAGTCTCGCTTTATTGCCAGACAGTGGAAGGTTTAAAGATCGTGACACGTATTACCAATGTTTCAGCGCGCCTGTTCAACGTTCCGTTGGCTGAGGTTTTGGTTGACGCAAAACATGGGGATCACACTTTTTTCCAATTGGTAACAGTAACGATCCATACGGCGGATGGGATCGAAGGGACAGGATATACCTATACAGGCGGCAAGGGCGGACACGCTGTTCTTGCGATGATCGAACACGAATTGGCGCCGTTTTTGATAGGGAAAAACGCGGGTCAGGTGGAAGAGCTGTACGACGCAATGCAATGGCATGTGCACTATGTGGCGCGTGGTGGAATAGCATCTTTTGCGATATCGGCCATTGATATTGCGCTGTGGGACATTCGCGGTAAAGCGACAAGCGCGCCGTTGTGGAAAATGGCTGGTGGCGTTTCAAATCGGTGCAAAGCGTATGCTGGCGGGATAGATTTGAATTTCCCTTTGGAGAAACTGCTGGCCCAAACCGAAGGGTATTTGTCCCGCGGCTTCAATGCTGTAAAAATCAAAGTCGGGCAACCAGACCTGGCCGAAGATCTCGCGCGCGCAATAGCGGTGCGCGACATGCTTGGGCCTGATCGGTTTTTCATGGTGGATGCAAATTATTCCATGACTGTTGAAGAGGCGATAGTGGCTGCTCGCGGATTTGCCGAAACCGATATTCTGTGGTTCGAAGAACCAACGATTCCTGATGATTACAAAGGGTACGGCCGCATTGCGGACGCAACAGGCGTTCCGCTGGCGATGGGAGAAAACCTACACACTATTCATGAATTCGAGTACGCCTTTGACGATGCCAAACTAAGTTTTATCCAACCTGACGCCTCCAATTGTGGCGGTATCACTGGTTGGCTTCGGGTGGCAGCGCTCAGCTCTCGACATGGAATTCCCGTTTGCAGCCACGGAATGCAAGAACTTCACGTGAGCCTTGTGTCTGCGCAACCCAATTCCGGATGGTTGGAAGTGCATTCTTTTCCGATTGACCAATACACGACCCGTCCGCTGGTTGTAGAAGACTGCCTGGCCGTGGCCCCAGATACGCCTGGCACCGGAGTGGTGTTTGACTGGGAAAAACTGAATTCGGAGCACAAGGAGATGCATCCATGACTGCCCAGACGATTTCTGCGGCCTACTACAGAGGTAACAAGAGCTTTGCCGTTGAGGAAACCGCGGCAACCGCGCCTGGCCCCGGGGAGGCATCGATCCGAATTGCCTATTGCGGCATTTGCGGGACGGACATGCACGTCTATCACGGGAATATGGACGCGCGTGTTGGGCTGAACCGGGTAATAGGTCATGAAATGTCCGGAGTGGTCGAGGCAATAGGTGAAGGCGTGGATAGCGTCCAACCAGGGCAGAAGGTTGTTGTGCGGCCGCTGGACCATTGTGGTGAATGCCCCGCATGCAAGCGTGGACACAAACACATTTGTCAGAACCTGAAGTTTTTGGGGCTTGATACAGATGGTGCGATGCAGGAAATCTGGACTGTTCCGGCGCACACTTTGCATAGGCTGCCCGATGATCTGCGAATGGACCATGCCGCATTGATCGAGCCTGTTGCAGTCGCCTGCCATGACGTCCGACTGTCGGGCCTGCAGCCCGGGGAAGACGTGGTCGTCATTGGCGGTGGTCCAATTGGTGTGTTGGTCGCCATGGTCGCCCGCGATGCTGGCGGCAATGTAGTGATATCTGAAGTGAATCCAAATCGGTTAGCGATCGCTGCGAAACTTGGCTTTGAAACCGTGAACCCAACCGAAACGGATCTTGCTGCTGCAATAAATGACCGCACGGGTGACAAAGGTGCGGATGTGGTTTTCGAAGTTTCCGGAACTCAACCGGGCGTGGATGCCATGACAACAGTTGCAGCAACTAAAGCACGGATCGTGATGGTTGCGATCCACGCGACAAAGCCTCAGATCGACCTTTTTCAGTTCTTTTGGCGAGAACTGCAACTAATCGGAGCCCGGGTGTACGAACCCGAAGATTACGAGAAAGCAATTGCCGTCGTCACCTCCGGCGGTGTCGACGCAGATGTCGTAATTACCGATGTCAGCCCTCTGTCGGATATACAAGCCGCATTCGAAGCGCTGGATCGCAGCCCAACGGCCATGAAAAGTTTAATCAAAGTGGGATCGCGCGCATGAATGTTCTGCAAAGCTTCGACCTGACCGGAAAAACTGCGCTGGTCACTGGGTGCAAACGGGGCATTGGGCGAGGGATGGCCGAAGCGCTTGCCTCGGCAGGAGCCGATATTATTGGCGTGTCAGCTTCGCTAGAGTTGTCCGGTTCTGATGTTGAAAAGGCCGTAACCGAAATGGGGCGCACCTTCAGGGCTTACCAATGCGACTTTTCTGACCGCGCCGCATTACATGGATTCATTGATCAAATCAGGGCCGACGGGATCACGCCAGACATACTTGTCAACAACGCCGGAACCATCAAGCGTAAGCCTGCGGCCGAACATCCCGACGAATGGTGGGATGAGGTGATCGAGGTAAACTTGTCTTCGCAATTCGTGCTTTCCCGAGAGATCGGCAAGGACATGGTCGCCCGAGGATCCGGAAAGATTATTTTTACCGCGTCGCTGTTGACCTTTCAGGGCGGGATCACTGTACCGGGTTATTCGGCCTCAAAGGGCGGTATCGGGCAATTGACGAAAGCGCTGGCAAATGAATGGGCGGCACAGGGCGTTAACGTTAATGCCATCGCACCCGGATATATTGCCACAGACAACACACAAGCGCTGCAGGACGATCCGGTTCGCTCCAAATCAATTCTTGAACGAACACCTCAAGGCCGCTGGGGAACTCCTGCGGATTTTGCGGGCCCGGTTGTGTTTTTGGCTTCGTCGGCATCGGATTTTGTAAACGGAGAAATCCTTGTCGTCGACGGTGGATGGATGGGACGCTAGTGCTGTCGAGCGTCCAATAGAGCGTTTCCGCGAAAATATAGCTTGCTAACCTCTAATCTGTCTTTGTTTTGAAATCATGGGAAAACGAGTTTTCTCTTGGCGATGAAGCTCGCTTGGATACACTTTGTTCGAACGTGATCCACGGTGAAGAAACATCGTTTGTGATCAAGATAAGTTTGCAGTTTTATATTTAAGGGCATGAAGTCTGCGGGGGAGGCGCAGAACGAATGGCATATAAACCGTTGTCCGAGGCTACCGAAGACTTAAAGGTGCAATGGTATCGCTCAAAGATGCCGCCGGAGCGATTTCGTGAACTCTCCAAGAGAATTGATCGAAAAGGGTGGCTCCAAGCCGGCGGTCACCTGGTTTTGTTTTGCCTGACGGGTGCCGCCTTACTTTATACTTGGACGCAAAGTTGGTGGATACTCTTCGCTATCGCACTGTTTGCCCATGGGACGGTTGCCTCTTTTTACAAGGGCACAGCTGTACATGAGCTTGGCCATGGAACGGTGTTCGAAACAAAGTGGCTGAACCAGGCCTTCTTATATCTTTTCAGTCTGATTAGTTGGTGGAACCCGTTCGACTATGCCGCGAGCCACACCTACCACCACCGCTACACCCTGCATCCGGAAGGTGACCGAGAAGTGCTGCTGCCGATACATCCAAACGTGGGGCGTGCTTTCTTACTTCAAATGTTCACTTTCAACTTATTTACGCAGCCAGGGCGTACTTTTGGTAAAGGAGGATTCTTATCGACCGTTTGGCTCACCTGTCTTGACGCCTGCGGCAAAGTTGGAGCGACCAATGTCCCGGCCAACGAATGGCTTGATGCTTTGCATCGAGACCAGCCGGTTCAGCGCACAAGGTCGATTTGGTGGTCGCGACTTTTGATTGCGTTTCATTCAGTCGTGCTTTTGTTGGCTCTGACCACTGGTGTCTGGGTGCTTCCTTTGATTTTCACGGTTCCGAGTTACATCGCAAATTGGTTGAGCTACGCCTGTGGATTAACCCAGCACTGCGGATTGATCGAAGATTCCGCTGACTTTCGTAAGAACACCCGCTCAATAAGGCTGCCTAAGTTTGTCGAGTTTCTCTATTGGCACATGAATTGGCACACGGAACACCACATGTATGCTGGCGTGCCGTGCTATAATCTGCCAGCTTTGGCAAAGGAGATAGAGAACGACATGCCTGCCCCGCGTAGCTTGCAGGGCGCATGGCGTGAGATGTTGGAGATTTGGGATCGGCAAAAAACTGACCCGGACTATGCTTGGGACACGCCACTTCCTGCGTCGGCCAAGACGAAACGGAACAAGGAAAGTGTGCTGGCAGAGCGTTCGATCGGTGATTTGGCGCCAAAAGAAATGACGATTGCCAAGTCAGGGGAAAAATCGTGAAACGCATCTATGACTGGGACGCCAAGTTTTCTTTGCGCAATTACACCGCAGCAGACTTACGGGAATTTAAGGGTATCAGGAAACTGGTGCAGACTACCGCAAATTCTGAAGAAGAAGCCTCTGCCGCGGCTGACGCGGGTCTAGATTTGATCATGGGAAATGCCATCAACGCAGTGGCTGTAAGACGCGGTGCGCCAAATTTGTTCTATACAGCAGCGATCCCTATGCCGGATCACCCAACCGAGAAAGACGTTTTGGACCAAGCGTTTCTTGCCATGAAAAACGGCGCTGACTCTGTTTATACGGCGCGCGGTCCGCATATCGTTGAGCTATTGGCGCGCGAGCAGATACCTGTGATGTGCCACCTCGGCTTAGTTCCGCGCCGCTCGACTTGGAACGGTGGATTGCGCGCGATAGGGAAAACCGCTGATGAAGCTTTGGAACTTTGGCGGGCTTTTCGGCGAATGGAAGACGCCGGAGCCTTTTCAGTCGAGGCAGAGGTTATTTGTGATCGGGTCATGGCCGATATTAGCAAACGCACAACCCTCATTACGTCATCGTTGGGTTCCGGATCGGGTGGCGACATTATCTATCTTTTCCAAAATGACGTCTGCGGCGAGCAACCTGACAGACCTCGCCACGCGCGCGCTTTTGGAGATTTGTATGCGTTGCAGCAACAAATCAGGTCTGCTCGTCGATCGGCTTTGAAGGCGTTTAAAAAAGCCGCACAAACAGGGGCTTATCCCGACCAATATGAAACTGCAGATATCTCCGACTTAGAATACGAAAAGTTCGCTGAACATTTGGACAGAGAATAGTGAAACGCAGTTTAACAATCTGTTATAAAACGATTATATCCGATCGGTAGAGATGTCATCCTGCGGTAAATTACCAATGTTAGGGAAGTTTGGACATCAGCCAGTTCAATTCCTGCTGGGTTCCGCAAGAGTCATCCGCCCGAAAGTGCCGAATCGATGGCGTGGTTTCAAAACATTTACAATGCGGTGGCTGAGAGGTGTTTTGTTTCCCCATTCCGTCCCTGAAAACAGCTAATTGGCGTAAAAACCGGGATATTGCCAATGCGTAGATAACACTCCCTCTGTAGTGGGTAGTATGAGATCGCCGCCTAAACATTGGTGGCTTGTTAATCCGAATGATGTGGACCTACCGCAAGTTCGGAATTGTATATGGTAACGAGTGTGCCGTTCCGATCCCATTCGGAACGGCATTAACTTTTTGAAGCGTTAAGTGTTCATTTTTTGAAAACCTGCTTTCTCTGACGGCCAGCATGGCGTCGGTTTGGTAAGAGGCGTTTCGAAGACACGATGCAGCATTCTTAATATCTCCATGTTATTTGGATTGCGCGGCCCAAGGGTGTAACGAATGCGCGCGCCCAATGGATCGGGAATCGCCGGTATCCGCGACCGGAAGCTCAATGAAAAATTCTGTGCCTTTGCCGAGCGTGCTTCGGTAGTCAATTGTGCCGCCAAAATGCTCGACAATTTCTTTTGAGATGTTCATCCCAAGTCCAGTACCGCCCGCATGACGCTCATCAGAGGAGTCAATTTGGGAAAAGCGGTCGAAGACTTTGTTCCTGCTACCTTTCGGGATACCAATGCCTTGGTCTTTTACAAACAGACGAACATTTTCGCCGATTTTTTCGCATCCAACAGTGATCTCGCCACCGTCGAATGAAAATTTGGCAGCATTGGATATCATATTCGCCAAAACTTGCAGGAGACGCGATGAGTCCCCCTTGATGAAGACTTCTTCGTCTCCACGAATATCCTCTAAAATTTCGACGTTATGAGCGCTGACATAACCCAGATTGCAGGAAATCGCTTCTCTTACCAAAGAGTGAACATCGATTATTCCATCACGATAGTTCATTTCGCCGGCTTCCATTTTCTGAATATCCAATACGTCGTTGATCAGGGAAGCGAGGCGTTCGCTGTTTTTGCCAGCCAAGTGGATTAGGTTTTGCATCGACTCAGGAACTTCACCCAGGGCGCCAGTATTGATCAGGTCCAAAGATCCCTTGATTGATGTCAAAGGTGTTCTCAATTCGTGGCTGACCGTAGAAATGAACTGGGTTTTCGCTATGTAAGCCGCTTTCGTTCTTTCGTGCTCTTCCTTGAGCTTTTCGAGTTGTTCCAAGTTCTTGCGGTAAAGCTTTAAAAATACCAGCGAGCAGTCGATCAGAAAGTACATTACAAAAATCACCGTAAAGAAATGTAGCCATAGTTCGGAGGAAAGGTCAGGCCGTTCGACCCAGATGTCTTTCACTACAATCACCATGAAAGAGACACCGTACATCGCCAGGCGAACAATCATTGCCCACACGAACTGATGGTTGTTCATTGCTGCAAATAGAGCGGCGGCAAACAGGAAAAACAGTGGCGTAAAATGTCCACCCGTTGGCTGTTTCCAAGCCACCGAAACCGCGTACAAACAAATCGCGGTCGCACTTAGGATGGTGTTCAGCAAAATCCAAACAACCATCATCGCAATTGCTTTATGTTGATCAGGTCTGAGACGAGGTACCCGCTTAGCGAGCATCAAATCCTGCACTTCGCAAATGAGGATCGTCCCGTAGAACAACAGCGCGTTGATAGGATCAAAAAAGAATCCGGTGAGGATAGTCGTGGCAAGGAAAATAGCCTGCCGTTGCCACAAGAGCGCAAAGCTCATGGCAGTGTAATCTTTTATGTTTTGCAGAAGCCGGTTTTCCGGTTCCCCGGTATCCCGGTCCGGCAGCTTTGCATCGATGGCTGTCATTTAAAAGTCTTCGTTAATCGCGCTCTGGGCCAATTAGTAGCGGAACAATGAGGACTTAGTTGGTCGGAAATTGGTTCACAGTTTGGCACTAATTCAAAAAACAGAGTGTAACTGTTGCGTGACAAATGCGAGGTCTTCATCGTTGGCTAGTGTGCCGTTTTGTTGCTCAAGTGCCTAACTTGGCTGCAAAAATTTGTGATCGCGTTGCTAAAAGGGCAACTTTTCACCTAAATGGAACCGCAGGAAGGTGGAAATGCTCAAAAGGACCGAGCTGTGACTGCAATTGGGAAGACGAATGTGACGCAATTTGACGTCGTTCCAGTTTCGGCGAGACTGGCAGAAAAGCCTGTGTCGTTGCTTCAGTTTGCTAGGTCCGCTGGCCGAAACATGCTGGAAGTTATACCTGCCGAAACTTTGCGCGAAACTTATGTGCGTGGACCTTTGAATATCCACTATTTTTGCGACCCTGAAATGATCACCGAATTGCTGGTCGGGCAGGGACGGTCGTTTCCTAAAGCCAAGTTCACAAAAGACATTATCGGATCAGCGGTTGGTAACGGGCTGATTCTCTCAGAAGGGGAAAAGTGGCGTCAGCAAAGGCGCAGGTATTCTCCGTTGTTCGCTGCCAGAAACCTTCCGGTGCTTTCGCGTCATTTCGCTGAAACTGGGACTGAAGTTGCGGAGTCTCTGGCGGAACATCAAGGTCCCGTGGATATCGCACAAGTGGCGCCAGCATCGACTTTGACAAATATCTCCAGGGTTATCTTCTCGGGGAATAAGGAAGTCAGTTCAGAACAGATTCGCGTCGGGCTAATCAAGTACTTTGAGTATATCTCAGATATTTCATTGTTTGACCTAATGGGTTTGCCAAAGTGGTTACCGCGCAAAAAGTGGATACGAAGCATGGCCCCGGTCTCCACAATGCGCGACCTTGCCCGGCAGGTCATAGAACAACGGCGATCCGAAAACCGGGTTGAACCGCAGGACTTTCTTGATTTCATGATCGAAGCCCTGAAAACGGATTTCGAGGATGAAGAGACGACCGTAGACAATCTTCTGACCTTTGTTGTCGCTGGACATGAAACGTCGGCTAACGCATTGGCTTGGGGTTATTACTTACTTGCATTGAACCCGGAAATGCAGGCCCGAATTCGTCATGAGATTCGGTCGGTTCGCTCAGATGGGCCGATAGAGTTCTCGGACCTCGAGTCGATGCCGCTATTGCGCGCTCATATCAAGGAAACACTTCGCCTCTACCCTTCCGCGGCATTTTTCGCGCGGGACGCATCGGATGATGTCGAAATCAAAGGGGTAGAGATCAAAAAAGGGGACGCTCTGTTTTTTCCGGTTTATTCATTGCACAGAAACGAGAAACTGTGGGAGGCCCCGGAGCAATATCGACCCGAACGTTTCCTTGGCACATCTTTCCCGCGCGGGCAGTACATTCCGTTTGGCGATGGACCTAGGATTTGCATTGGTGCGCAATACGCCGAGACAGAGATCATGGTTTTGATGGCCTCAGTGTTGCGCCGCATAGAATTTTCATTTGCAGATGCGGAAATGCCCGAACCGGTTCTGACGTTTACCATGCGCACCAGTGGTCCTCTGATACTAAACGCTAATAAAGCTCGCGACAGCGATTGAACGCCATCCGAACTTGTTTGACAAGGGTCTAGCTAGGTCTCAGAACACTTGGTACTGGCCGCTATTTGCGGGCCAGATAGGTATTGTCGCCGTACATCTCCTTGAGCACTGTATCGAACAGCCTTCCCTCGACCTCTTGTTTGCGGCTGGTTGAGGAATCTGGATGATGCGTCGACAGTGCAGCCATGCCTTTTCTTAGTCCGCTTTCGCGCTCCTTCACGTTTTCCAGGGCCTTGTTCAAGGCGACAAACGCGCCTGACTTCGAAAACGAGCGCATCGCGACTGGCGAGCTCTTTACTGTTTTGAGATGAACAGAGGCGCAACGGTTGCTGAGAACCGTCCTCAATTTCCTATTGAGGTGCTCCTCGGTTGGAAGCATTTCAGTGTTCTTTCGTCCATGCGTTACTACTAGAAACACGCCAGCACCCCGATAGGAGTAAACTGCTCCGGCAGCTTGTGACGTTTTTTCAATGCACATGCCTATGTCGGAGATCGCATGCCGGAAGGCGCCAAAATCATTCAGGTCAAATCGATATTCGGCATCACGCAGCTTGATTGCGGTAACCCAGGAATCAAAACGGCTGCTCCGTGAGAGTTGTTCGATATAGTTATCAAATTCAACATAACGCAAACACCGCTCTAGACCCTCGATCGAGAGTGGATCCTCGAAGCTGAAACGCTGATTGAAGTCCAATTCTTCACGCAGGTTTTTAATCGAAGCCGAAGAAGACTGGGTCTTTATTCTTTCCATCATCAACAGATGAGCTGCGTTCATTCGGCTGCGCAGTTCAAAGAAATCGAAAGGCTTGGTGATATAGTCGAACGCGCCTTCTAAAAAGGCTTCTTCGATATAAGCCCTGTCATTCATGGCGGTTAGCATTATGACCGGCGTCTCAAGATTGCCAGGAGTGTTTCTGATTTGCCTAAGCAGCTCAATTCCAGTGGTTCCGGGCATTTGGATGTCTACAAGCAAGCAGTCAAAAGGCTTTTCGGCGGCTTCAATTTTTTGAAGCGCTTCTGCGGCCGAAGCAGCAACTGTCACGGTGCAATTTTCAAGTTCAGGAAGCGCCGATTGGAGCAATTCCAAGATACTAGGCTCGTCATCGACGGCCAGAACGTTCAGCGTCGCCTGTTTAAGAGCTCGGAGTTCCAACTTGCTTTGGAACCGATCATTACCGAGGGCAGAATGTCTCATCACTGGTGAACCGTTGTTATAGTTTTAACGGATGCAGCCTAGGAGACGAGTGGGACGAAACAGCGGCAAAAATACAGAAATCCCGTGGGAAAAGGGGTAATTTCTTGACCTTATTTTGGCAGGAGTCGGCACGCAGAGGGCTTGCGGGCTGCGGAAAACAAGTCACAGAACACCCAAAGCGCTAATTTCTGCGAGTTCAGATTTGGCTATGCTTTAGAACGGGTGGTCAATCGGTTCTTCTGAAATATGCCCCAAAAAGGTTTGTGAACAAGCCAAAACCGTTATTATTCTAATGCACTATTGATGTTGAACAAAACGGACTGACTTACGGTTCCATCAATAGAGAATTTAGCGCCGGCAGGAGACGCATTTACGCCCAACCGCCTCGACCAACGCGACCAAACTGATGGAACAATGCCCAGAATACTTGAGGCTCCATTTTCTCTCGCGACGACAGTCATTTGATGAAACAACTCTCGTTGCACTGCAAGCCTTCGAGTTGACGAAACACCATCTGCTACAAAAAATCTTGATGCTTCCCAAATGTTCGATTTTACCGGAGCGTCAAAAAAGAGGATGTCAGTGGGTATGCCTGCCAGCACCCCCCTTTGTGCATCCCGCAGCATGTAACTGTACACCCCGCATTTTGCCGTGGTGGGCAACAGGCGCACGCCAGCAAGGATTTCACCGAACTCATGAAGGACCACCCAGCTGCACGCCGGAGTGTCATACTGGTCGTATTCCATCCCATCCGCTTCGCAAACCTGCCACCTTAGCCGATCAATAAAGATGGACTTTCGCGTCTCGAGGTATCTGGCAAGAAGCGTTCCGTGTTCATGAATGTTGCGAAAATTCATAGTAGTCGCACGAATATCGCCCAGCTCAACCAGTGGCGTTGGCAAGCTACGATTGAATCCAAACAATTTTCGTCGCGCCGGAGCTTTCGGCGCGCCAGTGGTGTCATTGGCAGGGTTTAGGTCCGGAAAAACTTCCTGAACGGGGTACGCCTGCTCATACCTGAGTGGTCGGTCCATATTTTTCTCATAATTTCGCCACACTTATGGCAAGATTCCACTCGGTAAGTCCACAACCTTATGAGGAATATTTTTTAAATGCCAAACAAGTGTGGCTTAATCACCTCCCTGGAACAGAAAGGGTGGCATATTAAGCTTTAACCCTAGTGAAATCTTCGTGTTGCTTGCAGTTTCTGACAGCTTTTCTTATGCGCCAAGCCTTATAAGGCTTTGAAAAGGCAATATCTAAACCAGAAACAGTCCGAATCTTTCGCGTTCAACGCATTTTTGGATTGTTGTGTCGGCAGGTTATTCCTACGATCTTGACGCCGAACTCAGTTCGGGTCCTTCACCGGAAAAATATCGGTTATTTTCTGATAAGTGAAAGCGGTTAGGAACGCGTAGTTAAGCATACGCAAAAAATACGGGTAGTCACAGGGAAGCCTACCTTAGGTCACCGTTTTGCCGCCTTTGTCCGACAGGATTGCCCAACCCTGAGAGTTTTCTCACCGATCAACCGCTGCTCTTAGTCTGCAATGCCCGGCGGTTGGTTAGGTGGCAAAGTTTGGTGAATACTTATGCGTATACTAGCTGTAGACGACGACCCGAGCATTTTGGAATTGCTGAACAGCGTGTTAGCTGCTTTTGGCTACAAAGACGTGGTCACCGCCCGGAGCGGAGACGAAGCGCTTGAAATCCTTTCAAACCCTGATGAAGCTTTTGATTGCTTACTTCTCGACGTTCAGATGCCGCAAATGAACGGCATTGCTCTTTGCGAAGAGGCCCGAAAGCTTCCCGGGTATACGTATACGCCGATCATCATGGTAACCGCCATGGTTCAGAAGCAGTATATTGACGAGGCGTTCGAAGCTGGCGCGACAGACTATGTTACAAAGCCGTTTGAGTTTTCCGATCTGAAAAAGAGACTTTCGGACGCTTACAGAATGGCAGCGGAACGCAGAGCGGCCATCGAAGTGTTTGAAGCGGACGAACACGCAGATTTGGGTTCTGAAGTATACCCTGACGTTCGGCTTAGCGACCCGCAGTACTTTGGAGATTTGCCAGGGTGCATTGGGTTGGCTGAATTTGAGAACTACGTCATTCAGCTTTCGACAATGCACTCGAAAGCGGCAAAGATCGTCGCGGTTAAATTCGTGGACGCAGAGCGAGTTTACAAATCAAGCTCTGTCAGCGAATTTCGCAAGGCCATGGCGTCAGCCGGGGCGGCGCTTCTTTCTGCAACGCAAGAAGGGCGTAAAGTGGCGACATACTGGGGTAACGGCGTATTCCTGGTGATTTATGACAATCAACACGAGTCTAGTGCTGATCGATTGATTTCTTCAAATCCAGAAGTTTCGAAAAAGATAACGGAACGAGCTAAGACCGACCTTTCACTGGACTTCCAGGTGGGTCAAGAGGTTCCGCTGGAAGCTAAGACAAAAATGGAAGCTTTGTATTTGATCGACAAGGCTGTTGAAACGGCGGAAATGTCTGAAGGTCGAGCGGCGAACTTCGCCTAGCGGCAAACATCTATTTTTTAAATCTGAAAATGGAACTGGAAGAAGTACTTCTTCTTGTTCTAATGCGACTCCTCCTTGTCCTGCGAACCGGCAGCCACGGCCATCCTTTTGATGCCTGGGTGTGCAATCGGCAGTTGACGTTTTAGCAGAACATGGATTGGGAGCGACGCAAATGACAAACAAAGATCGTCGCTGACCCTGCAATAAGGATCATCAATGTCCCAAATGCCGCGTCGATGTTGGGGAAAGTTCCGGGAAAGTGCGCTGACTATGACGCCCTGCACACCGGATAGGCGTAATTCATGCCGGCAGCGACTGTTGCAGCTCCGCGCTGATAAGCTTTGACAAGAATGATCTGGGTGCCAAGAGGGCTTCAGTCCGTATCAGACAGGGGCGTTTCTATTGGGCTATTCACATCAAATGCTGCTGTAGCTGGTCTGGCTTCGCCAAAGCATAAAAATTTTAGAACCTACCCAAGCTAAAAAAAAGAAGCCATTGTTACAAAATGGAAAGCCGCGTTCTTAACCCGGTGCAATTGTTCTTGCTGGCAATCGTTGTATCGATAGTAATTTTTTCTGGTATTTTTGTTATCCGAGCTTCGGGTGCTCTGCAGCGGCTTGAATTTACACATTTTGACTGGATGATTGGTACAATGGCGTCTGAGCATCCAAGTAGCGACGCCGTCGTAATCGCAATTGTTGACGAGGATCTGCGTAACTGGGGTTGGCCGCTACCGGATCAAAAGCTTGCTGAGATAATCGAAACCCTTACCGATGCAAAAGTTGCTGCAATTGGGGTCGATATCTACCGGGACAATGCCGTTGTTGATGGAAGAGAACGTTTGAAGGCGGCCTTTAATGATGCCGACGCGGTGTGGGTCACAAAACTGGCTTCGTCGGGCGGATACAGTATCGAGGCTCCGGATTTTGCTCATGAATCCGACAGTGTGGGATTCGCTGACATCCCAGTAGATTACGATAGCGTGGCGCGCAGGGGCCTTGTTTTGGTGGGGCAAGAAAGTGGTTTGTCGCTTGCATTGGGTACCAAGCTTGCACTTTTGGCGTTAGCTCAGAACGAGCTTCAAGCCTGGAGTGATGATCCTAGCGTACTCTTATTCGGCGACACACCTGTTCCAAGGCTGGTCGACGGATTTGGGAGCTATCGAGGGTTAGACGACACCGGTTATCAAATATTATTGGAGTTTGGAAACGAATTACCCATAGCGGAAATGGTAAGAGCAAAAGACTTGCTTAACGGCGATGTCCCAATTGATCAACTCAGGAACCGGGTAGCAATTATTGGCGTTACCAGTGAATCTATAAAAGACGACTTTAGGACTCCGTTGAATAGCTCGGCAGGATCGCTGTTTACATATGGCGTGCAAATCCACGCTGCATTTGTTCAACAATTGTTAAACTATGCGGCCCAGCGTTCTATCCCTTTGAAAAGCCCGAACCGTGTGTCGCAAGCCGTGTTGTTCCTGATTACAGCGATTGGCGGCGCAACGTTGGGTGTCGTATCAAGATCAGCTATCGTCGCGCTTCTTTTGGGTCCAGGGTTTGGCTTGGCAATCTTTGCCGGGACATCCGCAATTATGTCGCGAGACCTTTGGTTGCCTGTAGTGCCGATGTCGCTTGCGTGGCTGCTTGCTTTTCTAATTACGTTTTTGATTGTTGGATGGATTTCGCGCAGTCAGAGACGCGCCATAGCGCAGTTGTTTTCAGATCACCTTTCGCCAGCGTTGGCGGATCAGATATGGAAAGAGCGCGATTACATAATTGCCGGTGGAAGATCACGCCCAATGCGTCTTCAGGTATCCGTGCTTTTTGCAGATCTCGCAGGTTCCACGACAGTCGGTGGTTCAGCCGACCCAGAGAAGTTCATGAACTGGGCAAGTCGAATTCTCAACGAAATGAGCCGCATCGCCCGTGAAAATGGTGGGTTCCTTGAGAAGTTCACAGGAGACGGTGTGTTGGTGGTATTTGGTGCACCAGTGCCCAGAACCACAAAAGATCAGATTACCGATGATGCCGTGGCCGCCTGCCGTACCGCACTTCAAATCGCCGACTCTGTTGAAGATTTTAACAGGCAAACGGGGCTATTGGCTGACTACAACGTAAGGATCGGTTTGAATAGCGGCACTGTATTAAGTGGTACGTTGGGAACTAAGGGTAGCTTTCAATACAACATCATGGGCGATACCGTGAATGTTGCTTCTCGGATTGAAGCTTTTGGAAAAACGCTGAAAGATCGACACAAGAACGCAACTCGAATATGTTTGAGCGAAGATTTAAAGGAGCTAACGGAAGGTCTGGTTGTTTGCGAACCCGTTGGGAAACTACGACACGACGACGAAAAAAGTGAAATTGAAATTTATCAGCTAATTGGAATGGCGAAACGGGGGGTTTCGCGATGATTTCGAAAAGGTCGATAGCGATAAGGTGTTTTTTCCTGAGCGCGCTAAGCGTTTTGTATTTTTTCGCAAGCCTTCCCGAGGCGACAGCCCAGCAGTCGACTAACGACCAGAAATCAAAGACAAAGCCAATCGTTTTCAAGCCCCCGCCCAATGGTGTACCGGCAGATCGAGTCGGTGCAGCAACCCGCGATATAGAACAGCAAGACGGTATCTTGACGTTGCTTGTTCCAAAGGGCGGGGGTCTTACGACACTTCAGCGACCACCTTTGGTTTGGTTTGTTGGTGAAACTTTTGGCGGACAAATGCACGCGCAGATTGCCCGAGTTGGAGTGCCACAAAATGGGGCAATGAAAACAAGTCAAAGCCGCTACCGAAAAGGTTATTATGCGCTGGATCTGGCGCGCTCCGACTTTGTTCTTGAGCCTGGAGCCATCTACGAATGGACCGTCGTGTTGTCCGATCCACAAACCGGTCAAGTAAACTCGCAAGTAACAAGTTATGTTGAACTGACAGATGGACTGACAATTGAATCGCCAGAAGACATAACGGCGTTGGCTGCAGAGGGTTTGTGGTTTGATGCGCTGGCACCCTTTGTCGAAACAGAATTGTCGGGTAGAGTCCGAATTGACGAGAATATGGCTTTTTGGGAATTGATATCATCTGCAGGTTTGTCCCTGCCATAACGCAAAAACCGTTTGCTATGCATGCCGAAAGAGGATCAGAAGATGTCTCAGTGGGCGATTTTTTCAGCATTTTTTCCGCGACTCTTGTTATTTGCTCTGATCTGTTTTTTGGCAGCGTATGACAATGCGGCCGCCGAACCAGAGAAACGTGTGGCTGTTGTAATTGGAAACTCTGCCTATCAGCATGTTTCCAGCTTACCTAATCCATCCAACGACGCCGAGGACATTTCGAGATCTCTGGAGCGCATCGGGTTCCAAGTTACCAGGGGTCAGGACTTGGATTATAACGGAATGCGTATCGCATTGCGCGACTTTGCCGAGGTTGCAGCCAATGCCGATGTTGCACTTGTGTATTTCGCAGGGCATGGGATCGAAATTGAAAACACGAACTACCTGATACCCGTAAGCGCGACTCTGAAAAGCGACCGAGATGTCGAATTCGAAGCTATTCGTTTGGATGCAATCGTCGGATCGATTTCCGACACCGCAGGACTAAAAATTGTGCTTGTCGACGCCTGCCGCAACAACCCGTTTGTGGCACAGATGGCAAGGGCATCCTCCACTCGCTCCATTGGTCGCGGATTGGCGGCAGTGGAGCCGGGCGGTGTAATCGTCGGCTATGCCGCTCGGGGCGGTACGTTGGCTCAGGACGGCGATGGCCGGAATAGTCCGTACGCAAAAGCTATTTTGGAACACATCGAGCAACCCGGATTAGAGCTTGGCAAGATGTTTCGACGTGTCAGAGATCGTGTTTTCGAGCTGACTGATGGTTTTCAGGAACCTTTCATCTATGGTTCTCTTCCTGGTGAGGACATTTATCTGGTTCCCAAAAGTGAACCGGTCGCGATGCAGTTGCCGAGTAATCAAGTCTCTAACGCTCCGATCAGCGAGGCAGCTCCGACGAAGACAGAAGACGTGATCGCCGCCGCCATGAAAACGAACACGATGCGCGGTTGGGACCTTATCCGCCAAAAATACCGATCCGTCCCGGTCTCGGAACCAGAAGTGTTGAAACGTATGACCGAGATCACTCCTGACTGGGCGAAAGAGAGAGGGCTGTTGCTTGCGCTTGAAGACACGCTAATACCGGGGCGCGAACGGAAAAAACAGTTGCAAGACAATCTCAATGATGCCGGGTTTGACGTTGGAGCCTCTGATGGTGCGCTGGGCCCTAAGTCGCGATCAGGGATAAAGGAACTTCAGGCGGCTCATGGCCTTGAGCAAACCGGATATGCCGACCCTGCGGTTCTTACAATTTTGGGTATGGGAACATTTCAACAGGGTGAGGATAGCTTTATTAGTAACCCATTCGCAGTGCGTCAGAACGCCGAAGATTTGGATTTGCTCGGCGAGTCCGAAGAAATCACGCGAATTTTAAAGTGCTTAGGTCTGCGCCAAAGTATTTACGGCAAGTTTCGCGGCAATCTATATGTCGTAATGGTGTATTCGGGCAACCTATTTGGCGCGCGCAACGAAGCGCAAAAGTGTGGCGTAGACCTTGCATCAATAACATCTGCCGAGGAGAACGCATTTATTGTGCGAATGATGGCCAACGATCCTTCGTTTTTTTCAGTAGGCTACGACAGTAAAACGAATGTCAGCTATAAGGCGGGGCCGTATTTCGGTTTCCGAAAGGATCCTAAAGAAGACAATGCCGTAATTGGTTGGAGATGGTACAGTGGTGAACCAGTGAAATACACGAACTGGTTGCCCTCAAAGCCTAACAGAACGCATGGCAATGGTAACAAGGCTTATGCGCAATTCCAGTACGAAGCACGCGGACGGCGTGACCTCAGTAACGTGGTGCCGACAAAATGGTTTGACGGATCAGGTGGTTACGTGCGTTCGGTTGTGCTGAAAGGCAGCCTGCAATGATGAACTGCATTATTAAAGGTTCTGCAATTTAGGTCGACTTCGGAGCATTGCAGAGTATTAATCGCCAAGTTTGAAATCGTTCATAGACCTAACGCGCTTTTTCGCAAAGAACCCAATTTGTGTTATCCTGAACAAGAGACAATTTGGGTTTCCCCGGGGGTAAATTGGTTTTCGGTTCGTTCTGGCTTTTGCGTAGACTGATTTTAACTTTGGCTTTCTTTGCGGCGTGGTTTGCGTGTTCAGTAATTGCCGCAGCTGGAACCGAGCGAGTCGCGCTGGTCATCGGAAACGCCAAATATGATCATGTCGCAAATCTGCCGAATGCAGGTAATGACGCCGCAGACCTTGCCGATGCTCTTGCAAGGATTGGTTTCAAAGTTTGGGAAAGCCAGAATCTGGATTATCGGGGAATGCGCCTTGCGCTACGGGACTTTAGTAGAGACGCAAGAGATGCGGAAATGGCCGTTATTTATTTCGCCGGCCACGGAATAGAAATCGACAATAACAACTTCCTCATCCCTGTAAATTCTGAGCTTCGAAGCGATCAGGATGTCGAATTCGAAGCGATCAGATTGGACGCTGTCATCAGTTCTATTTCGACCGCCAAGGGGCTTAAACTTGTTTTGATTGACGCCTGTAGGAACAATCCATTCCTCATTTCAATGCAAAGAGAGGCAGGAACAAGGTCCATTGAGCGGGGACTGGGCCAAATTGATCCAAGTGGTGTTTTGGTAAGCTATGCGGCGAAAGGGGGAACTTTGGCGCTGGACGGCGAGGGACGTAACAGCCCTTATGCTACAGCATTGCTGAGACACATCGAGGAACCCGGATTGGAACTTGGCAAGATGTTTCGCAAGGTGCGGGACACTGTTTATCAACTGACGGATGGATATCAGGAACCATTCACTTACGGCTCTCTGCCCAGCGAAGACATTTTTCTTGTTCCGACCGCCGCAGAAGTGCGGCCTGACCAAAGCGTATCTGAGAGCCTCTCCAGTCAGATTTATTCGGACTTCGAGTTGGCGCGATCGGTTGCCACACTGGAAGCTATTGATGCATTTCTGAAGCGTTATGAAAATCAAAATGAGCATTTTGCAGTAGCGCTTGCCCTTTCTATGAGGGATGACCTATTTGCAAAAGTTCAGCCCAAGACGTTTTCAGACGATGACGGAAATTCGCAAGAAATAGCTTTGGTGCCACCACCGACGGAGAAAGACAATGCCGAGCAAACTCGTAGCCTAATTCGTGATATTCAGACCGAGCTGAACCGCGTTGGATGCAGCGCTGGCGCAGCAGATGGCGTGGCGGGGCCTCGCACCAGATCGGCATTTTCGAGGTATCGCAGTGCGAGAAAGAATCTTGGGCTACGTGCCGATGGCTGGGAAACGCAGGAAACACTCTCAGCTCTCAGAAAGGAAAACGGGCGCGTTTGTGCGGAGGTTCCCACAGCGGTACCGAGGACCTTTAACGGAGATTATGTAATTTCGATTAGGCGTCGATGGGACGACGATTATTGGCAAACGACAAACCGCCCAGACTCGGCCTATTACCCCGGTAAAGTTGAACCGCTGGCCTCGATGAGGATTAATCGGAATGGAAACAGGTTGACTTTGGTTTCGGCTCAGGCGTTCACCGGAGGAGGGCCCTGGTTTAAGGACTTTAAAGGTTCATTTGACGATGACGGCCAATTGAACCTGCGTTTCACCCTCAGTTCGCATTTTGGCCCACCTGTGACGCCTTACAAAGTTCGAATTGATGTCAAACTACCCCAAGGCTTGGAGCCGGGTCGAAGGTTGGTCTACGAACCCCGCCGAATTGACGGTCAGTTCTTTCTGAATTTTTTAATCCGCCGAGCGAACTGACGCCTCTAAATATGTTCGCTGGCCGTTAGTTGCTGAGCGCTTGCCTGAGCGACCTTCAGGGTACGTAACTCTCGGGTTTTGGAGATTGGATGGCTTCCAAGTATTCAGTCAACGCTACAAGCTTGGCAGGAACTGACGTAACCAAACCGTTCCCAGTATCAAACTCTATAGTTGGACCTTCATTTAACTCAGTGATAACAGGCATATCATCGCGCGGGTTGGTGGATTTCAAATAGCCATCCAAAATTGACATTACCTCAAGCATTGGCCAAACACCGTTTCTGCGATCGGCTATTTTTTTCAAATCCAAGGGTTGGGTTTCTAGATCGGCGGCGTCAGGACCATTTCCGCCGGCATCGAGACCGTGGCATCTGGCACAGAAATCTATGTACAGGGTTTTGCCTTGAGTAGAATCTGTTTCTGCAAAAGACTGGGAGGCGATCAAGCACACGTATAGAACAACCGCGTTGCCAAATAATCTTAAAACGTCAGCCATTTGTGAAAAAATCTGACAGGTTCTTTTCATGTTTTGCACCAATCATTAGGCCGCTGCAGAATTGGTGATCTGCTTCGCGTTAACATCGCCAGCACAGAAGAGCCTGAATTGATATCCTGCTGATTGTGTCTTGGACCTTTAACAAAAGCCATTCTGTCATCCCGAAAAGTCTTTGGCTGCCGACTGTCAACAGCTCGATTTAAGCGATTTTACCACTTAACATTCACTTATTGGGGCTTTTATTCGCAAGTCGCCTTGATGTGGATCACATAACTCTCGCGCGACGCTAAAAACGGGTTCAGAGTGTTTTTTTCATCCAGGCTGTGATCATCTCCTTTGTCTGCAAATTTTCGCTATTCAGGTGGCTTTACCTTTTCAAGGGATTTATTGAATTAATAGTTGGGCGGACAAATCAGGTATTCCGCACAAGGCATAGTTAAGGGGGCTCCAATGCGCATTTTATTTACCGGCGGATCGGGCAAAGCAGGGCGGCATGCTGTCGCCTATCTCGCTGCTCAGGGCCACCGTGTCGTAAACGTCGATAAAGTGCCCCTGAACCACCCGGGAGTCAGCGACCGTTTGGCCGACATCACCGACGCGGGCCAAGTGTACGACATTATGGGCGCCTATGCGGGATACGATGAGTTGGAAGCCGGTACAGGTGTTCCGTCGTACGATGCTGTCGTGCATTTCGCGGCGGTGCCCCGTCTACTGATGACGTCGGACAATGAATGCTATCGAGTAAACACGTTGAGTACTTACAATATGATAGATGCGGCGGTAAAATTTGGTGTCCGTAAGATCGTATTTGCCTCGTCGGAAACCACCTATGGCGTTTGTTTTGCTGACGGCGAACGCAAACCGGAATACTTGCCAGTCGACGAAGAACATCCGGTTGTTCCCGAAGACAGTTATGCAATGTCAAAGGTCGTTAACGAAGTAACAGCACGAAGTTTTCAGTGCCGTTCCGGATTTGATATATATGGGCTGCGGATAAACAACGTAATCGAGCCACACGAATACGAACGCGACTTTCCACATTATATTGCTAACCCAGAAGTGCGACGCAGGAACATTTTTGCCTATATCGACGCCCGCGACCTTGGTCACATGGTTGAGTGTTGCTTAAAGACTGATGGTCTGGGTTATCAAATATTCAATGTATCAAACGACGATCATTCAGTCGATGTTCCGACCAGTGACTTGATCGAATCCTTTTATAAAGATGTTCCGGTAAAACCGATGGGGTCTTCTGAGACTTTTTACTCAAATAAGAAGGCCAAGGATTTAGTCGGATTTGAACCAAAATACAGTTGGCGTCAGATATTGGGAAAATAGGTATTTCCGACCATCAATATTTTCGATTGTAATCGATTGGGCACAGACAGTTTTCTCAATGTGGCGTCCTTGTTCTCAACTCGCCATTTGGGGGCCTTTTGAAGGGCCAACGCAGGTTCATGAGAACTCCCTTGAAAAGTTTCCAATTTGCCGTGTGTTAATGCATAGTTCGAACTTATTAGCGGTTGAGGGTTCTTTCACCGCTCCAGGTTGAAGCAAATATTGCGAGGTTGATCGATGCTGATAGTGCTTGGCCTCTATTTCGGTCTTATCTGGTTGCTATTTGCAAAACTGAAGCTCCTACCGTGGAATGGTTTTTGGAAGTCCGTAGCCTACGGAGGTGCCGCAGTGATTGCGCTCGTTGTTGTTGGTGCCTTGAATCACACAACGCCAACGGGACCAGTTTCGGTGCAAGGCATCGAGACAAATATTGCTCCAAATGTTTCGGGCACAGTCATTGAAGTTGCAGTCGAAGCCAATCAATCTGTCAGCGAGGGTGATCTTCTATTCAAAATTGATCCTGAAATTTTTGCCGCCGAAGTGTCGCGACTTGAGGCATCACTTGAAACTGCAAAGTCTTCGGCGGACAAGTTGATAACAGATCTTGCTGCGGCAGAAGCGGAAATCGATTCACTCAATGTGCAGCTTCTATTCGGAGAGCAAAGGCGTGATGACATAATAGAATTAGAGGAAAGAGGCGCTTCGACGACCTTTCAACTTCAAGAAGCCGTTGCCACCATTGACCAGCTTTCCGCCGGCATTCGTGCTGCGGAAGCTCGTAAAGCGGGACTGGAACGCCGGATTTCCGCAACGATCGACGGACGGGACGCTGAAGTCGTTGAAGCGGAAAAGGCGCTGGAGCAGGCCAAATGGAACCTTGAACAGACAGAAGTCCGTGCGCCTGGCGACGGTCTTGTCAGCGCGGTTACTTTGCGCCCCGGAAATCGCGCGACGACGCTTCAGGCAGCTATAACATTTATTGACCCGGCTGACTTTGCCCTTGTCGCTTCGCTACCACAGTCAAGCTTGGGCAATGTTGATGTCGGCGATGAAATCCGTCTTGCGCTGCGTACTCAGCCGGGGACTGAATTGGTCGGCACGATTACAGCAATGCCAGTTGGTTTCTCAGAGGGGACGATCGACTTGCGGACTGGCCTGCCGTCGATCCGGGAACTTGCCGGAATTTCCAGCTATCCTGTGTTGGTTGAATTGCCCGATAACGTTACGCTGAAAGCATTGCCTTTTGGAACGTCTGGTACGGCACTTGTGATGACTGAAAAGGCCGGTGCAATTGGTATTCTTGCCGAGATACTCTTCTGGGTCACAAAGAAACTGAATTACTTGTGATACCTCAGTCGACTGGGAGTGCGAGGCTCTATTCGCACCTAAGATACTCTTTTTTGTCGCAAACCCTAACCTTTAGTTCGACCGCCATAGGTTCGAACGTTCAAGCAAGGCTCGCTGTAAATTGGACACTTCTTAGTGGCCTAGTCCTGAAAGGTTGGGAATTTAAGCCGAAAAAAACCGTACTGGTGGATTAAAATTTTTACCAATGGCTTCGTTTGTAAGCATTCATTAACATTTATCTTAATCGAGATTCTTTATAGACAGTTTTTCTTAAACTTGGGCGCGAAAAATGACTATCCGAAGGCTTCGTACATTGGTCGCAATTGCAGAAGCGGAAACGTTTAGCGCAGCCGCAGACATTGTGCACGTGACGCATGCAGCTGTTAGTCAGCAAATGCAGGCCTTGGAATCTGATCTTGGGGTCGAGCTGTTCAACCGGGATACCAGAACACCGCAATTAACCCCAATTGCCCGTCAGATTGTTGTTAAGGCTCGAAACTTAATATCTGACTATGACAACTTGGTGCCTTCTGTATTAAATGACGGCGGATTGAGTGGCACCATTTCTTTGGGGGTACTTCGCACCACTTTGACTGGTTTAACACCAAGGGCAATGGCGGAGCTTAAGTCAAACTACCCGTATATTGGCTTGCATATTCGCCCCGGGTTGACCAGTTCGTTGCTTGCCGAAGTTGAACGTGGAAATCTTGATGCTGCGATCACGTCCAAGCCGCATCTGTTGCCAGCAGGCGTTGTTTTTCGCGAGTTAGCCCGTGAACCGATGCAGCTGATAGCTGCAATAGAAGAGCCAATCGAAGATCCTGTAGAGCTGTTGAAAATACGCCCCTTTATCCGCTTTGACCGCACCGCAGTTGTCGGAACGCTTATCGAAAACTGGATTATGGCGCATCGCATTCAAGTCAATGAGACCATGGAATTGGATAGCCCAGAAGCAATTTCCAGCATGGTTCACGCAAACCTTGGCGTTTCGATCGTCCCGGATCTTGCTGTCAAGCCGCAGGACGCGGTTCCCGTAAAACGTTTGAATCTTGGTTCAGATGCTCCCTTCAGAACGCTCGGTTTTGTGCATCAGGAAAACCAGCTAAAGATGCAGGCGCTTGATGAACTTTTTCGGGCGCTGACAAAGGTCATTAGCATAGCTTCACGAAACAAACCGATCGAGAACTTATGAGTGCAGAATTTGTCGTCTACCTTCTGATGGGTGCTTTTGCAGGCGGGTTTATCAACGGATTATCAGGTTCTGGCACTGCCCTCTTCGCGCTAGGGTTTTACCTAATGGTTCTCGACCCGATTAGGGCCGTTGCTATCGTTGCATTGATGTCGGTTTTGGCTGGTTTGCAGGGTCTTTGGATCGTTCGCCACGAAATTTTTGCGCAACCGCGAAGGCTATTCCGGTTTTTGATGCCGGGGCTTTTGGGTGTACCACTCGGCCTTTCATTGCTTGTGGTTATCGATGCTGGGGCATTGCGGATCGCAATCGCGGTAATGCTTATTCTTTATGGCAGCTATTTTGGGTTCCGCGCGTCTTTACCAGCTTTCACGCGTACGACACCGTGGATCGACTCGCTGATAGGGCTTGTCGGCGGAGTGCTTGGCGGTGCCGCGTCAGTCTCGGGTGCTTTCCCGGCAATGTGGCTATCCCTGCGGCCTTGGACCAAGGCAGAAACACGCGCGGTTTTACAACCTTATAACGTGGCTATTTTGACCACGACCGTCAGTCTTCTTTTTTTCAGAGGTGCCTATGACGACATCGCTTTAACGGCGTTACTAATAACGGTTCCCTGTGGGTTGATAGCGGCCCAGATTGGCATCGCAGTATTTCACCAGCTAAGCGATACTGGTTTTCGGCGGCTGCTAATTATTCTTACACTACTGATGGGATTGGGAATTTTAGCGAGCGAGATCTTATAGCCCTGCCATTGGCGGTTATTCCTTTTATTAGAGAGGCGCAGAAGATGTTGAAGTTTTATTATTCAAAAGGTTCGTCTGCGCTGGCTGCCCATATTTTGCTAGAGGAAGTCAGAGCGAATTATCAAGCGGTCGAGATTTCAATTTCCGACGGAGAGCATCTTTCTGAACCGTTCCTTAAGCTCAACCAAAAAGGTCGCCTACCAGTTTTGGAAACCTCCAAAGGAATTGTCACTGAAAATCCTGCCATTCTCGAATACATAGCGGCAATTCATCGGGACTTTGGTTTTCTGCCGGACGGCGCTTTTGTGCAGGCACAAGCCAGATCACTGTGCGCCTATTTATGCTCAACGGTGCATGTTGCTTTCGCTCATCACAAAAGAGGGAAAAGGTGGGCGGACCAACAAAGCTCAATTCGGGATATGAAAGACAAAGCACCCCAAAACTTACGTGAATGCGCGGAGTTTTTGGAGGCGACATTGCCGTTGTCACCGTGGGCATTGGGATCACGATACAGTTTCTGCGACCCTTATTTGTTCTTACTTCAGGGTTGGCTTCGCGGGGTTCATGAATCGTCGGTCGGTTTACGCCGCCTTCAGGCGCACGCGAAAGAAATGTGTGCAAGGTCAGCGACGCAAAAGGTTCTTGCCGAGCACGAAATCGAAGGTTTCTAAATCACCTCGTCTGTCCGGTCGTCACTCTCGCCATAGCGCTTTAGAACGGCGGGCTTGGTGCCTTCGTAAACGCGCGCCACGTTTTCGGCGATCTTAGCGTTCTCCCTTTCAAACAAGCATTCCCCGTTGAGGTTAGAGGCGACAATGAAAGGACCCATTTTGTTGCATTTGATTACCCACATTGCTTGGGCAAGTCCAAGTTCTTCGTTCCAATGCACGGCCTCTACATTCTCGACTCCTCGACCCAACAATGCGCCAGTACCGTAACCGACTGTGGAAAGATACACCGCGCCGTTCGGTACGAAGTAATCTTTATAATCCCTTGAGGTCATGCCGCCTTTGCCGACAATTAACTTTGCTCCGGTTTTCGCCATCCACTCTGGCAGCCATTTGGCAAAGCGGAATGAAGCAGTTGCTGTCACGGCCCCCATATCGAAAGAACCGTCTGCATTAATTCTGGCGGCCGGTGAACAATGGAAATTTGCTGCCGACTGGCTGGGCAACTCCATAGGGATGTTGGCCTTTTCTTCCAGCGCGCGCATGTAAACGCCTTCGCGAGCGGTGTACATCAGGCCGTCCAGATATACGACGTCGCCTAATTGCAGTCCTGCGATAGCTTCGGGGGTCGGGGTGGTTGATAGGTGGATTTCTCGTGGGCTCATTCTGCGGCCTCATGCATTGGTTCCCAATCGATCGTTTCCCGACGCTGATAATCTGTGAACCAGTCGGGATCCGTTCGATGTTCCACGCGCCCATCTGCGTAAACACGTGCAACTGCGCGACGGGATGACAAGCAAAAGGCATGCACGGACATTGGCATGCCGCCCGTGTGGCAGTACCCGACCTCGATATTACAATCTATCACCATGTTTTTTCCGACAAAGCCCATCGCACCCATACCAATGGAATTGCCTAAGTGCTTGAACTCGTCCTCCATCTTGGCGATTTCAGGGTCAGAGTTTCGCGATCCGACGACGCGCAGTGTCGAGGCGCGCTTGCCCAAAGTCATGCAAATATCTTTTGAACCCCCCAGTCCGATTCCAATGATCGCCGGCTGGCAAGCCAGTCCACGCTTACCGAATGCCATCAGACTATCGAGATAGAAACGTTTGATCCCCTGAATGCCATCCGATGGAAATAGCATCCTGTAATCCGTTCCAAAAAGGCCACCTTTGTGCACGGTGATCAGGTCGATCCAATCCCCCCCCGGTTCAAAACCATATTCGATTTCGGGAGCACCGATACCGACGTTGTTATCGTGATCTGTTCGCCAAAGAGGGTGGACACGATTGGGCCTAAGAGGAACGCCATTCGTCGCGTTGGCCGTCGCGCGGCGGAGCGCAGTTTCAAGCGCAACCATTCCCCCCTCGACCCGGGCCTCATTGCCTAACTTTACAAACCAGCGTGGAACGCCGGTATCACCGCACATCGCACGGCGGTCTTCTTTTGCTGCCTCATAGTTGTCGAGCATGGCCTTTAATACGAAGGATGACAGATCGCCGTCCTCTGTCCTCGCGGCCTCTTGCAGTCCGTCAAGATAATCTTGCGGAATCTCAATCGCGGCCTTGTCCATAAGGGTTTCCGCGGTTTCTTGGATAAGCTTTATCGGTATCATTGCGTCGCCACCAAGGTTTCGGGTGCATCTGCAGGCAAAACTGTCTCACCTGGTTTTACTATAGTAAATTCAACGGGTTCACGCATCACAGAGACGTTTCCGTTTTGCATCTGTGCTACAGTGAACTCACTGTCCTCCATCGCGCCGGGCTCAGGAAAGTCTTCCCTGTAGTGAGCGCCTCTGGAATTTTGGCGGGCAAGGCCGGCTTTGGTTATAACCTCAGATATATCACACAAGGATCGAAGGTTTAGCCAATCGTGCCACGTTAAGTTAAACGCCAGATTACTTCCGTCTACCCCGATGGTCATCAACTCTGCTGAAACTTGTGCAATTCCTCCCAACCCTTGCTTCATCCCGGCTTCGGTACGCATCACACCCACATTGTCCCACATGCAATCTTGCAGTTTACGGCGCAATGGCATGATCAGATCAGGTTTCTGACGGAGGGGATAAACCGCACGATCCAATTCCGCGGCGAGGACATCATTATCAGGATCGCGAAAATATACGTGTTTCTTTACATCTACACCCATAGTGTCGCCAGCTATGCCGCCATAAACCGTTGAGTTGGCAACTCCGTTACCACCCAGACGGTTTGAACCATGCGCTCCGCCTGCGTCTTCACCAGCTACGTAAAGCCCCTCCATTGCGGTGCGCGTGTCAACGTCGACCACGACACCACCCATGAAGTAATGCGCTGTCGGCACGACTTCGACCTTTCCTGCCGCCAGATCAAAGCCACTGTCGGCACAGCGCTTGACCATCCCTTTGAATTTCTGGCGCACGTTCTCGGGGCCAAGGTGCGACATGGAAATAAATACGCCTTCTTGGTCCGGGTTATTGTTCTTTCGCATCTCAGCATAAATGCCGCGACTTACAATATCGCGGGTCGCACGTTCGCCATTGGCATCGTAGTCAAACATGAACCGCTGACCCGCATGGTTGACCAATTGACCGCCAGCACCTCGCAAGCCTTCTTCAAGAACGGTACCGGTCATTCGCGTGTGATCGCCGGCCAACAGGCCCGTCGGGTGAAACTGCACCATTTCCATATCCCGCAGTTTGAGGCCTGCGCGTAACGCCATGGCCAACCCGTCCATCGTTTTGTCACCAGACGGCGTATGGTACTTGTACATTGTCGGCCCGCCGCCTGTAGCCATCAAGACAGTCTTGGCGCGCACGAAACGAAATGCGCCAGTGCGCATATCGATCATTAGAACACCTGCAAGTGCCGCACCGTCTTTCGTTGGTATCAGCCCAACGGCGCGGTGCTCCTGCAGTTTTTCTACGCCGGAAGCGAGAACTTTTTCCATCAACCGATTAATGATCTCGATGCCGGTCAGATCCCCCTTGTGAACGGTGCGATCCGCTGTTTGTCCAGCGAAAGCCTTTTGGTGCAACGAGCCGTCTGCGTTGCGGTCAAAGAAACAGCCAACCTCGTTTTCCAGCTCCCGTATTCGCACAACGGCCTGCTCGCACAACCGCCAAGCCATGTCTTGATTGGGCAACCATTTGCCGCCGTTGATAGTATCCATAAAGTGACGCTCGACCGTGTCGCCGCCGCCCAAGGCAACGTTGTAACCGCCCTGTACCATCCTTGTGCAACCGCACTTGCCGATTAACCCCTTGACAGCGATGGTTATTTTCGTGGCCTCGGGCGCGGTTTGCTTTGCGTGCAACGCAGCAAAGAGGCCCGCGCCGCCGGTGCCAAGGATCAGTATATCTGTGTCGTGTCTTTCGATTTCGGAAACACGCATGTTAGATAGCCTTCAAAAGGAATAGTGTTGCAACCATGAACGAAACAGCAGCGGCACCTGCAGCCAAGGATTTTTGTGGTGCGGTCCAAGGTAACCATTCCAGCGCGATCAGCCGCAAGCCGCCGAAAAAGTGGACAGCAAGCAGAAACACCAATCCGAATTCTGCCAGCTTTACAATCCCAGAATCCGTGAGCTGCAAAAACCTGTCCAGCTGCCCGGGATTTGTCACAGCCAGTGCCAATACCCAAAAATGCAAGGGTAGGAACAAAGCTAAACCCAACCCCGATAACCTGTGCAGTGCGTAAGCGAGCCAGAGAGGATGCGCACGCGGCGTGATGCTCTTGGACGCCTTCATGCGAAAGTCACCGCCCAAACGGCGCGCGCTCCCAATACAAAAAGTCCCACGTATGTCAGCCAACCAAAGCAGTTCAAAGCCAAGCCTTTTAGTCCCGCCCATTCAGAGACGATCGTTCGCAATCCAATGGCACCGTGGATCGAGGCGGCAAGTACAAAGGTGCCATAGAACAGGAACCAAAAAAACGACCCTTTGGTTCGCCCCAGAATTTCGGCTGTGCTTAACCCTCCTTGTACGGCGTATATCATCACTAACAGGTGCCCTAGAACCAAAGGCGCCATTGCTACAGCGGTAATTCTCTGAAGCATGTAAAGACGCATGCTGAGCATCAACGACCCTTTCTGAAAAATGACTTGGCGCTTTCCCTCTTTAGCCCTGCAATTGCGGACATCGGGTCAAGCTCGTTCGGGCAGTAAGCTGTGCACGAACCCATTGAGTGACAATTTTGGCATCCTCCGGCTCCTGTCACCGCATCAAGGATTTTTTCCCGCCCGTTGTCCTTGGTGTCATTCAACAACGTCCATGCGCGTTGCAGAGCCGCTGGGCCTAGGTATTCTTGATTGACTGAAACCGTGTCGCATGCAGCATAGCAGACCGCGCAATTGATGCATTCAACCCCCGCATCCGATGCAACTCTGGCAGAGGATGTGGGGTCAACCTTTGCAATCGGGTCTTCGCGGGTCAGCGCTCCGTGGTGCAAACCTTCTGCCGCTATCCATTTGTCAAAGAAAGCGTCCATGTCGACCACAAGATCTTTGACAACTGGCAGATTTCGGAGCGGAGCTATCGTAACCTCGTTCCCGACCAGCACTTTGGAAATATGCGTTCTGCATGTCCAGCGCGGGACACCGTTAACCATCATAGCACAGCTACCACACATCCCGACCCTGCAAGCAAAGCGATAACTGAGGGTCGGATCAATATTTTGTTGTATCCATGAAACTACATCCAAAACGGTTTGATTGTCGTAAGCCGGCACATCAAATTTCGTCTGAGAACCCTGAGCATTCGGGCCGCGCTCGATTGTTGCCTTGATGGTTTGTTCAGTCACTGATTGGGATGCCTTCCAAAAGGTTCACTGTCACTATACTGGATGGCCGAGCTCAATAACCGCGAATTTTTCTTTCGGTTTTTGTTAGCAGAGCTTGCATGGGAAATAGACAAGAATTGAAGTCATGAAAAACGAAACAAATCTCGGACTGCAGCAATTGCTTGATTACCGGTTCAGCGATGCGCCTAGGCTTGATGGAACCGAACCGCATGGCAATCTTATTGACTCGATGGCGGCACGTGGTTCGTGCAGGACGTTTTTAGACAAAACCGTGCCAGATGGGTGGGTGGAAATGTTGTGCGCGGTCGCTCTTGCGGCGCCAACCAAAAGCGATTTGCAGCAACGCGATATCGTGCTGCTAAAGTCTCCGATCGTTCGAAGGAGTCTTGTGGACCTTATAGAGGATCAGGATTGGGTGGCCGAGGCACCGATGATGGCCGTTTTTTGTGGCAATAACCGCCGCCAAAGGCTTTTGCACGAACGACGCGGAATCCCATTTGCCAACGATCACCTCGACGCGTTCTTCAATGCAACAGGTGATGCCGCAATCGCACTGGGCGCCTTTGTAACCGCTGCCGAGGCACTTGGCCTTGGGTGCTGTCCGATTAGTGCGGTCCGCAATAAGGCTGCAGAGGTTTCTGTGCTCCTTGGCCTTCCAGAGTATGTTTTCCCTTTCGCAGGGCTGGCATTTGGCTTCCCTACAGAAGCTCCAGCGGTTTCAAAGCGCCTGCCATTGAACGCCACATGTCACACTGACCGTTATCAAGAGGACAAAATTCTTGAGAAGGTTGATCGCTATGATGCAGAGCGGGCAATGGCGCAACCTTATGGTAAACAGCGTTACCCGTTGATCTTTGGCGAAAGTAATAACTACGCATGGTCTGAGGACAAAGTACGTCAATATAGCCAATCTGAACGGGGTAACTTTGGGCAGTTTGTCCGTGCTCAGGGTTTTTCATTGGACTGAACAAACTTTGGTGCAAGAGGCTCAGGCATGAGCAGCCCGGATTTCGGAGAGTCTTGGAAAAGCTCGAGTTACGACGCTTTCAATACCGATTTGATGAGCTTGAACTAAAGAACCATTTTTAGTTCATACGCGAATATACTAACTTGAGAAGTTCGTAATCACCGCCGTGCCAGGAGGTGTTGGTCCGCTCATTGCGCGAAGCTCTGCGCTTGCATCAGAAAGGTTTACCTCCCTGTCAAGCATTGGGCTAAGATCCACATCGCCACGCTCGATCATACCTAAAAGCGAGGGGTATTTCCACGATGGCATACCCCGCGTGCCATAAAACGCCAACTGTTTTGAATAGATAGCACGCATGTTGATATTCATCATCCCGTCACCAGAAGGCATGCCAATGTGGACATGACGTCCCAGTGTCGCCAGACACTCAACAGAAGCATTCGTCGTCGCCTCGATACCTAGCGCCTCGATGGAAACCTGAGCACCGCCGTCTGTTAAATCTTGAATCGCCTGAACAACGTTGTCCCGTTGTGCGTTTACAATTGCGTCTGCACCTAAACCTTTTGCATGAGTGAGTTTTTCATCAACGACATCAACTACGACCACACGCGCGCCAAGCATTTTGGCCAAAAGCAAAGCCGACAATCCAATCCCACCTGTCCCGTGAACAGCAACCCATTCACCGACGCGAACATTCGCACGATCCGTCAGCGCGTGCCATGCTGTCGTGACCCGACAGCCTAATCCGGCTGCAAGGGCAGGGGATAGAGTGTCCGGTAGATGTACTAGGTTGTGGTCAAATGGAACCGCAACAAATTCTGCATAGGCCCCAGGCGAACCGAACCCTGGAACCACGGATTTTTCGCATGTGTTAGATGCGCCTGTCTGGCATGCAGGACAATCTCCGCATCCCAGAATAAACGGGGCAATTAACCTGTCACCGACATTGTGCTTGGCGCTTGCGCCGGCTTCGACAACCGTTCCACAATATTCGTGCCCTAGAATTGAGCCGTTGGAAACTTTTGGATGTCCTCCGACCCATCCATGGAAATCCGATCGGCAAATCCCGCAAGCGGCGACCTCAAGAACTACGCCATTTTCTGGACAACTTGGGGAAGGAACATTTTCGATCGATAAGTCTTGGTTGAATTCTCTTACGACTGCGGCACGCATTTTTTCCCTCGTAATCGTCTTTTTACAGGAGCCTAAGCCAACGACTCTGGTTTTTTTGTTAGAACGATGGCTTTCCAAAGTTGGGTCACTGTAGCCTACTTCCTGCCCAAGTCACGACGAGTGTTCACCCCAGGGACAATTAAATGGGACCGCATCCATTTCGTTTAACCAGGGGCAGCCATTGCCGGGTTGCAAACGGTGCGTCAAAGTTTCTTGACAGCAAAGTTTCTGTTCAATTCAAAACCGCGACTGACAAATTCAAGATTGATGCAAAACCGACCCACAAAAAATACGGTATAAATGCCACGGCAGAAACCCGATCCGCGACCCAATTCCTCCGTATGAATATGATAATTGTTGTTAACAACAAGACTATTACGCCAAGGGCTACCCACGGTTGATGCAAGACGAAGAAGACGGGGGACCAGACAAAATTTAGTCCGAGCTGAACCCACCAGATTTTCATTTCCAAAGAGGGACGATTGTTTTCGAAAGTTCGCCAACCTGCCAATGCGATTAGCACGTAAAGGACGGTCCAAACCGGGCCGAATATCCAATTGGGCGGATTAAAAGCCGGCTTGTTTAGGTTTGCATACCATTCTCCGGGACCCGTAAGTATGCCGACCGTTATTCCTCCACCGATGACGAGTAAAAGAAAGGCAAGGCGTGTCGCCAGTTTACTCATCTGCGTCTTGTCCCCCATCGAGCCACTCCCGCCATCAGCAGTCTTTTATCGCAATTTCGGCCTTGGACTGCGATGAAAAGACACCCGCGGCGATTTGATCATTGCTGGTGAATGATATTGTTGCGCCTTCGATCTCGGCGCCGGTGACAGTGATTTCCCGACCTCCCAATGTATCATCAACGTCGATCTTAAAGGAAACCAATGCTCCCGGAGGCATATTACCTATGACCAAATCGATCCCTGACATGCCATCTGTCACTTTTGGTTCGCCGTTTAAGATGGCGCTTCCCTCCACTAGTTCGAAGGGCTGAGAAACTTCTACGCCTGCGCCGCTGGACGTAACGTCAAAAATTAGCGCCCCTTTCGACGTTCCGAGATCAAGCCGCAGGGTCGACTCTGTGATATTGCAATTACCCGTGTTTTTGATGTTGAAGCGGTCCTTTGGGGCACCTTCTAAAAAACTCACTTGCAAATCAGCCGAAGCTGCGGTTGCAGCAAGAGCAAAGACAGCTAAAAAAGCCGTCCGGGATATTAATAATGAGCCCATTACTTTCATCCTGTAATTTTATAGATTTGTATTTGAGTTACGGCCAAGACGTGTTTCAGGATCAGTATTGATGAGACGACACGGAAATCACTTAATCATGCTGCTAAGTATGCCTTTAAACCCTGATATTGAAACAACGATCCAATCCAGCGACGTGGAGTGGATGGCGAAGGCGAAAAAATTATTATTTTTTAGATACTAATGGAGTTTAGTTAATGCTTTTCAACACCTTTTTTGCACTTTCCAAATATTCGCTTTGTTTTGCTTCCGACATTCGATCCCAAGTTCTGTAAACATTTCCCAGACGTGGGTTGTCTCGCAGATTATCCGAATTGCGCTGCAGAAAATCCCAATATAGCGGGTTGAATGGGCATGCGTTTTCGCCGGTTTTCTCTTTCACATCATACCGGCACGTAGCGCAATAATCCGACATTTTGTTTATGTAATTCCCGCTTGCCGCGTAGGGCTTTGACCCAAGAAGCCCGCCGTCAGCAAACTGGCTCATGCCGATCACGTTGGGCGCCTCTACCCATTCGTAGGCGTCCGCGTAAACGGCCAGATACCATTCATGTACTTCGGCCGGATCTATTCCCGCCAGCAAGGCGAAATTGCCTGTAACCATCAGTCTTTGGATGTGATGGGCGTAAGCTTCGTCGCGCGTCTGCGCAATCGCAGCGGCCATGCACGCCATGTCAGTTTCGCCTGTCCAGTAAAAGGTTGGCAGAGGGCGTTTGGCGTTAAAATAATTCTCTTGCGTATAGCCCGGCATTCGCAGCCAATAGATGCCACGAACAAATTCTCGCCACCCGATTATCTGCCGGATGAACCCTTCTGCCGCGTTCAATGGGGCATTACCTTCGTAATACGCTCGCTCAACCCGGCGACAAATCTCTATCGGAGACAGCAGCCCTGTGTTCAAGTATTGCGCCAGAACAGAATGATATAGAAACGGCTCGTTGGACAACATTGCATCCTGATAGTCGCCAAACTGGGGCAGGGCGACATTGACAAAATGCTCCAATGCCATTTTTGCGTCATTCCGCGTGACGGCAAACCAAAAGGGGTGAAGGGATCCAAAGTTTTCGCCAAAGTTGTCGTCGACCAGCTGCAAAACGTCCCTGGTTGTTTGGTCTGGCTTAAACTTCATTGGTTGAGGCATGAACAGATCCGGGATGGCGGGCTTACGATTGTCGGAGTCATAGTTCCATCGCCCACCTTCAGGTTCGTTTCCTGACATCAACAACCCTGTTTTGCGACGTATCTCGCGATAGAAATATTCCATCCGCAGTTGTTTTCGTCCCTCTGCCCAATCGCGAAACTCCTGATGACTTACGAGAAAACGGTCATCTGGTAGAACGGCCAATCCAGCACAGTTTGTAAACGCTTGGGACAACCTGAATTCTCCGGGCTCGGTTACAAACGCTCGAGCAATTTTCAGTTCGTTCTGAGCACGAGCAATTTCTCCGGCCAAGCTGTTTGTATTCTCAGGATCATCCAAGCGCACGTATCGAACACTCCAACCCAGAGACTTAAGCTCTTCGGCAAAGTGACGCATTGCGGACAGCACAAACGCGATCTTTTTCTGGTGATGCGGGACATATCGCGCTTCGGCCATAACTTCGGCAAACAAAACAATGTCCCTTTTTTGATCTGCAGCACGCAGAGCAGCGATATCCTTCGATAGCTGGTCGCCCAAAATCACGATCAGTTTTGGCTCTGGCTGTATTTTGTTGACCGTCTCCATCCTCAGAAGGATAGGTTCATTATGCTTAGAAACGAGCGTCCAAGGGCAGTTTGTTTCAAATATTGTGCCGTCCGAATACAGGTGCGGGTCTCAGTTTCAGACTTATTGGGAATTTCGTTCAATGCGTAATCTCTTTCGGTCAAGGCCAACTTGCGATCACGCACAGAGGGCACCTATGTCTTTGCTGTTTGCGCAGCGGCGCATTCCACCACAAAAGCCTCAGTCAGCGTCACGAGGTACGAGTAAAACGGTGCAACCCAACGATGACTTTGAACCTTGGCAGAAAACACTTTGTACCAAGGCAAGATAAACTCAGAGGCAAATACAGCTGGATCCATTGTGTCAGGTTTTTGTTCCAAACACATCGCTAGGTATTCCAGGATTATGGCCAGATGATCTGCTGGTTCAGAGAAATTGAGAGCAACTTCTTGGCCGGATTGCTGCAAAAGCGACTGCATCTTCGAATGGGGGGTAGACATAAGCGCCCCATCTCCTTGCCACGCCGACGCATAGAGCGGTGCAGAGTCTTTGCCAGCGGTAAGAAATAAGCTGGCGTAACTGATTGCGAGATCCCTTTTGGTTTTCCGGGGATCGGACCACGTTTTCATTTCATCCAATAGATTGTGAGCTCCGGCCACTTCAGAAAGTAACGCGTCCGCAACCCCGTCAAAACATGCACAGATGGTCGCTTCGTCAAGTTCACGGGCAAACATGGTAGACAAGAAACGTATCAGTTCCGGGGAATGCTTAGTCATACAGTGTTCGGTCCGCCAAAGGCTGTAACAGCGGGTACTTCGCCTTCGAATTTCTCTATCTCAACAATACAAGTGTTGGCCGATGTTGCTTGCGACAGTTTTGATGCTCCGACATCTAAAGTTACCGTATTGGGGTCACCGTACGTGTCGAGCGAGCCGGGTGTTGCGTCGACGGGGCCGTACCAGGCTCCCTCGTAAATTCGGATTACGCCCCTTGGGTAATCGTCGCTCAGGACCGCACCAGCCAACAATTGGCCGCGATCGTTGAAAACGCGCACGATATCCCCGTTTTCGATCCCTCGTTCAGCAGCGTCGTAAGGATTTACGTAAACAGGCTCCCTGTCTTGCACGGCGTAGGTCGCTCGGTAAGGATCGCTCTCGCACATCTGCGAATGAAGACGTTGATCCGGGTGGCAAGATTGTAACCAAAGCGGAAACTTGTCGGACCCTGGCCCACCGTGCGAGCGTTCGAGCTTTTCCATCCATTTCGGATGTTCTCCACAGTCATCGTATCCATAATTGCCAATAGTTCGGCTGGAGATTTCGATGAAACCAGAAGGGGTTCCAAGAGCATTGATTTCCGGGTCTTCGCGGAAATCTGCATGGCGCACCCATGGTTCGCCTCTTTCAAATCGAACAATCCCATTTTCCCAAAATTCTTCGAAAGAAGGCATCTCAAAGCTTCCTTCGTTGGCACTGCGGGTCGTTTCGTAAAGGCTTTCGATCCACTCCATTTCGTCCCACCCACGCGTGTATTCCGTTTCACGGCCAAAGCGTCGGCAGAACAGCGAAAAGATCTCAAAATCAGTTTTCGAGTGGAATAAAGGGTCAACTAACCTCTTCATCGCAATCACGCCAGAACGGGAATAGGATCCGTAGCTGTCGATATCATTGCGTTCGAATTGAGTACACGCTGGCAAAACCAAATCAGCGTGCCTGCAGGTGGCTGTCCATGCATAATCAATGGCAACAATGGTTTCCAGCTTTTGGATTGCTACGCGCATCTTGTTGTGGTCTTGATGATGGTGGAACGGATTGCAGCCGGTGAATATAGCCATTCGGATGTCAGGGTATGTGACCGTGTGCCCGTTGTGCTCCACAGTGCCCCCGGGGTTCATCAAGCAATCAATCCATCGCGCGACAGGGATTGTGCTGCTGGCGCCCAGAAAATTGTCGTCCGAGCGCACAGGATTCACGCCGATATCCAGGTTGAGAGGAAATGCACCTGGCATACTGGCACCCGAAGTTGGCACGCCTATACCGCTGTAGTGATGAGAATAGCTGATCCCGCCACCCGGCAGTCCGATCTGACCCAGCATGGCGGCTATGATCGCACCCATCCAGTATGGCTGTTCTCCGTGCTGTTGTCGCTGAACTGACCATCCAAAGATGAGTTGCGTGCGATCTGACGCAAGTAATCGCGCAAATTCTTTGATCGTATCAACTGGAACACCGCAAATTGGCGCAGCCCATTCAGGTGTCTTTTCGACGCCGTCCTCCGCTTCGCCCATAACATAAGCCATGAAAGGCTCAAACCCGAGGGTGTATATACTAAGGAACTCTTCGTCATGCAGGCCTTCGGAATACAGCGTGTGTGCGAGCGCTAGCATGAAGGCCACATCCGTCATTGGATTGATATAGAGTTGTTCAGCCCCGATGTGTTTTTGCGTTTTGGTGCGAACCGGATCGACGCTTATTGCTCGGATATCACCAGCGGCTATTTTGTCCTTCAATTGATCGAAATATTCAAAAGGCTCATGTGTTTCACATGTCCATCCAACTTGCAGATTCTTTAGTGGGTCGTTTGCCCAGAAAATGATGTTTTTGGCGTTTTCCAGAATCAATGGCCAACTGGTTCCCTGTGAGTAAACTTCTGTAGAACCAAGCACATAAGGTAGGATAGTCTGACCTGCACCGGTAGAATAATCGCCTGCTTTTTTGACGTACCCGCCATACATTGAGACAGCGCGGTTCATGTGATTTATGCAAGAGTGGAACTGTCCGGTTTGGCGCCAGCCAGTAGCCCCGGCATAAAGACCCGAAGGCCCGTGTGAAATCTGCACACGCTCCATTTCTTCAAAGAAAAGATCAAGGGCCTCATCCCACGTCAGGCGAACAAAGCGGTTGTCGCCTCTTGTCGTTCGGTCGGCATCTTTCCGATTGTCGAGCCATTCAGCCCGAGCCATTGGGTAACGCACGCGGGAAGGGGAATAGATCAGGCCTTTGATTCCGTTGATCATATCTGTCGGATGCGGGTCATCCGCCAGCGGTCGCACTTCCGCCACCTGTCCACCTTTGACCAGGGCTTCGATCGCGCCCCAATGCGAGCCTGTCGTTTTCCAGCTGCCGACAGACGTCAGTTTCTCAGCTCGAGCCGTAGTCGGCTGAAGGAGGCTTGGGCCCAGAACTGCGGACAGTCCTGCCGCCCCGGAGCTTTTCAAAAATTCACGGCGCGTTGACATTGGTGTCCCCCTCAGTGCGAGCCGCTATAGTCTGCGGAATGTTTCTGCAGGTAGGTCAAAACCAGATTGGCTTGTGCTTCATCCATGTTGGTGAACCCGACCATGCCATTGAATTGCGCGGGCCAGGAATTGGTACCGAAGTGATCAGGGTCAGGTTGAGCGTGACAGGTGGAGCAATTGGCTGTGTAGCTTTCTTCAGCTACGTTCCAAAGCTCGTCGATCTCATCCACAAATCCCTGTTTGTCTGACCAAAGCGTAACGGTAACTGGTGCCCAGTCCAGCCCGGTTGCTTCGTCGGTTTGTGGTGCAGATACCTCGACAAGGCTGGCGTCCTGAGCAGTGCCCTTGGAAAGGATTGCAACTCTGATGTTGTGCCCGAATTCGTCGAAAATCACCCGGCCAAAACCCTTGTCCTTTCGCCAAGCCTTAAGCGCGAACTGAATTCGATTATTGTTTTCATCCAGCACTTCGACGGCGGCGCCAAGGGTCAGATTCCCTACTGGCTCCGTACCGTCTGCGCTGTCGAAAACAGGGATATCCCGAATTGCGAAGTAGTCCTCGCCAACAGATAAACTGCCTGAGTTTGCCTTGTTTTCCAGCTTGGCCATTGCCGGGCTACCGACGGCAACATTGTCAGGAAGGTGATGAGCTATCCCTTTATGGCACTCGATACAGCCTGTATCCAGCGCCGCAGCTGACTCCATATAGAAACGCGCTTCGGCAGACATGGCGTTCCAGTCCATGCTGTCGTAGTCATGGCAATTTCTACACTCGAGCGAGTTATTGGCTTCTAAACGCGCCCATTCATGCTTGGCCAGTTCCGCGCGGCGGGCTTCGAATTTTTCACGAGTGTTAATGGTTCCGAACACTGCCGCCCACACTTCCTTGGACGCCTGCATTTTTCTTGCGACCTTGTTGGTCCATTCGTGGGGCACATGGCAATCCGGGCAGGTGGCGCGCACGCCGGTTCGGTTTTCCCAGTGGACCGTAGATTGAAGTTCTACGTATACGTTGTCGCGCATTGCGTGGCAGGAAACGCAGAATTCTTCAGTGTTCGTGAACTCCATAGCGGTATTGAAGCCACCCCAGAAAATGATCCCGGTGATGAACCCCCGAGACTGATAACGCCAAGGCTAATTGTCGTCGCGGGGCGCGAAACTGTGTTCCAGAATGATGATAACGTGGACTTCAGAGACATTTTAACGTGCTCCTCGGTTCATTTCCGGGTTTTACAGAGATCCGGTTGGTGGCCCATAGATCATTTGAAGGAGCCAGACGGTAAATCCATACACCCCGACACCAAGGACTGTAATCCCGGGCAGTAAAATCAACGTAATAAATAGGAAGGACAGCCATTCACGCCGGGCTGTACCTTTTGATCTGCTGACGGATTGATCTGACATAATCACATCGCCTGCTTTAAGATTGTAATCTCAGGCCAATGTTACCACCATCTGAATACCCTAAAGACAGATAAGTCGCGGCAGAATGACGCACGTATGAGGCAGAGCAGAAAGCGGTGTTTTCATCGCGTCGACAGCAGATTCCGTTTCGTCCTTTGGAGCTTGCAAAGAGAATTGAGGTCCCCTCTGGCACAGCTCAGCATGAGAACAGTTCTTTATTATGTCAGGGCTGAGCCGACCAAAGAACCTTCTTTGGCGAAGCCTAGCGGCGCCCTGCCATCAGAACAGCCAAGGCAAAACGGTGTGAATATTTCTTGGACCAAACATGGTTCAATCCGACAGAGTTGCATGAATTTGAATACTAGTTATCGTTCTGCAAAGGGAGGACCATCTGATGCGAATAGGGTTTCTTGCAATAGCATTTTCGGCCTTTGCGACGGCGCCGATTGCACAAACTTACGACATCGTCATCTTGAATGGTCGCGTTATGGACCCTGAAACGAATTTTGATGCCGTCGCCAACGTCGGAATATCAGGAGGATGGATTGTTGAGATCACCGACCAACAAATAGAGGGCGACGAGGCGATTGATGCGACTGGGCATGTCGTTGCCCCTGGGTTCATCGATCTTGAACAACACGGTCTCGACCCTTGGGGAATAAAGGTTAACCTGCGGGATGGTGTGACCACTCAAATGGATTTTGAGCTTGGGGCGTTGAATATCGACGAGTGGTACGCAAAGCGGGAAGGGGCGACGCAGGCGAATTTTGGTACTGTCGTTGGCCAAGAATATGCGCGGATGCGTATCCATGACGAAATGGCTCTAGAAGGTCCTGATGTGTCCATGCCGCTGACATTGTCAGTGCATCGAGCAAAAGCTGCCGAAGATGGCGTTGACGGCTGGTCAGTCACCAAAAGTTCTTTGGATCAGATGAACCAAATTACGCAGATTCTTGACGAAGGTCTGAGGCAAGGTGCAATCGGCGTTGGGTCCACAATTGGTTATGCCAGAGAAGGTATTACGACTTACGAAATGCTAGAAGCCCAGAAGATTGCGGCCAGATACGGACGCCTTACATCTGCGCATCATCGTTTTCACCCAAGTGCCTCTACGCCGACGGAAACCCAAACTGGTGTAAATGAACTCTTGGTAAACGCTATGGTTCTGGATGCGCCGCTGCATATTCACCACGACAACGATTATGGATGGTGGGAAAACCAGGAAAAGATGCAGTTGGCCCGCGCCAAGGGGTACAACGTATGGTCCAGCTATTATCCGTGGACGGCAGGATCGGGAAATTACGGCGCTTCGATTGTTGCTCCCTCGAATTGGGAAGACAACATGGGATACAAATATGAAGAGACTATTTTTGACCCTCAACTTGACCGCTATGTGACTCGTGGGGAATTCGAAGAATTTGCCGCGAATGAGCCGGGGCGAACGCTGATTGCGTTCAGCCCACCTAGGGAACAATGGCTTTTGGACTGGATCAAGATTCCGGGTTTTGGTGTCTCGGGGGATGGAATGCCCAGTCTTAATTCCAAAGGCGAGCCTCTGACGTGGGATTCTCCGTTCGAAGATTATGCAGGTCACCCAAGGTCCGCGGGCACACATGCCACCGTTCTGCGACTGGGGCGTGAAAACGATGTTCCGCTTATCTTTACGCTGGCACAGCTCAGCTATTACCACGCTAAGTTTCTCGGCGACACCGGATTGCAAGCCATGAAAGTCCGCGGCCGGATGCAAGAAGGAATGGTTGCGGATATCACGATCTTTGATCCTGAAAATGTTAGAGAACAAGCGACATATAGCAATGGAAGCAATGGCTTACCGTCAACCGGCATTCCGTTCGTGCTGGTAAACGGACAAATTGTTGTAAGAGACAGCGTTGTGCAAAAGGATGTCTATCCAGGTCAGGCAATCCGCTTTCCACAAGAGGAACAGGGCCGCTTTGAGCCTGCTTCGCGCGAGCAATGGTTGAACACCTTTGCCATCGACAGCGGAGGCGCACGCCCGACCTTGATCGAGGATATAACCGATGACGAAGCGTTCCTTGAGCCTTTAACGCCGACAGCAACAATTATAGCAGAGCTTTCGCCTGTCAAAACTGCCCCTCAGGACTGGTTCGCCCAAGCCAATGCAATAGACGATTCCCAGTTGTTCCTTTGTCGTGTCCATGGCGTCCTTGAAGATCGCGCCACGGCAGAACGTGATTGGGCAGAGGCGGTTCTGGCGAATTGGGGCGAAGACCAGTCAAAGCGATTTGATCCCTTATACGTGGATTGAGACCTAGTCATTTAAGCATAGGGCATGAGCATTAGCTTGGTTTGATGCATCCACGTACCACGCTGACCCCGCATAGGAATCCGCGGGTGATTGCGTATAGCTTGCGCCGACACTTTTCAGAGAAAACTAACTCACGATGCCAGGGCCTTGTCACCAGAACGTTCAGCTGTCTGCCGTGCTCCGGCGACAGTTTATGTAAATTCTAGCTATTCTTCACGCGTCTCCACAAATTCTCCAGATTCTCTTCAAGCACTGTTCCTGCCCTTACGGCATTTGTTGAGAGAGGAACGATTTGGGAAGGGAGACTCACATGCACGTCGCTGAAGTCGAAACCACAGCACTCGATCTTGCCGCTATAAAAGCTAAGCAACACGCGACTTGGTCTTCAGGAGATTATGCAGCTGTGGGTACAACCCTTCAGATTGTAGGGGAAAATCTGGCCGAAGCGTTGGATCTCCGCCCTGATGCACGAGTTTTGGACGTCGCCGCTGGAAATGGCAACGCCACTTTGGCCGCGGCAAGGCGACACTGCAACGTTATGTCCACCGACTATGTTCCCAGTCTATTACGTGCAGGTTCTGCGCGCGCCGAAGCTGAGAATGCCGATGTTGATTTCCGAGAAGCCGATGCCGAAAACCTGCCTTTCGACGCTGGTTCGTTTGATGTTGTCATGTCGACTTTCGGCGTAATGTTCACCGCCGACCAAGAGGCCGCCGCCCAAGAGATGCTGCGTGTATGCCGCAGAGGCGGCAAGATCGGTTTGGCTAATTGGACACCGGAAAGTTTCATTGGAGACGTTTTTCGTACCATCGGTCGCCATGTCCCGCCGCAAGCCGGGGTTCGGTCACCTCTGGAGTGGGGTACCGAAGCGCGATTGAAGGAACTATTTGGTGACGGGGCTGCTCGGATCGAGATTACAAAACGCAACTTTGTGTTCCGGGTGCGCTCACCAAAGTACTGGGTTGAACATTGGCGCGAGGTCTACGGTCCGGTTCACAAAGCCTTTGGTGCTGTTGGCAAACGCGCGCCCGAACTTGCGGCGGATCTGATCGCAGTGGCGCGTGAACATTCTGTTGACCCAAACGCAATGATTGTCCCCGCAGAATATGCGGAAGCCGTCATTTACCGCTCATAAACAATTGACGGCCTTGCGTTCCGGGCTGGGAAGGCAACAGAAAGGTATCGGCTATGACTGCTCAAATTCGGACGTTTCAAACTCCTTCGCTGTTCGCTAAATACGGCGGTCTGGGCGCGTTGCGAGCAGTCATTTTCGACTTCTACGACCGCGTGTTGGAGAGTGATGTGGTCGGCCATTTCTTCGAAGACGTGGACCTGGCTAAACTCGTTGATCACCAGACCAAGTTCTTTGCTTCGGTCTTAGGTGGCCCAGCGAATATTGCCGACCAGCGTTTGGCCTATGCACACGCCCATTTGCATGTCACGCACGCTCATTTTGATGAGATTGCAGGCATCCTTCATGCTACGCTGACGGATGCCGGTTTCACGCCGGAAGATTTAAAATTGACACTTGCGGCAGTAGAGGCGCGACGATCGATTATTGTAAAATAGTGTGGCGCGACGAAAGAACTTGGCACCGGGCATATTTGGCCCAATAGGGTTTTAAGTTAGCTGTGTGGATTACTAATTTCTTTTATTGGTTTGGCGTCACTTGAAACCCGCCTTGCGAAAGGAAGCGGCAAGTCTGTCCCGATAGCCTTGGTCGCGGATTGGGGCAGAATCGACAAGTTCCTCAGCTGTCGCATGTGGTTTTAGGCTCCGAACAACCTTGGCGACTTCATTCATGCGCTGCGTATTTCCCATTTCAGCCGCGCATGCCATTATCAGCCGAGGTGCCCACGTAGACCCCGGAGCTTCAATGTAGCCTTGTTCCAGCATTGGCAGCGCGCCTTCGTAGTCGCCGGTTCCGTAGCGCGCCGCGCCAATCCCAAAATAATAACTGAAACGCATTGGGTCGTGCGGGCTTAGACGCAGCGCCCTTTCATAGTTTGCGATCGCCTTAGACAGCCGACCGGAATAGGTCTCCAACGCACCAAGCATGGCCCAAGCCCACGCAAGACTGGGGTCCCTGTCCAGTGCTGTTTCCAGATGATGTCGCGCCGCGACATGTTCGCCCGCAGCAACCTCTGCGCTGGCTACAAATGTCAGGACCAGCGCGTCTCTGGGCGCGAGCGTCAAGGCAAGTTGGCCGTGTTCCATCGCCGAAGCAAAAGCGGCGTCTCTGTCAGGCGCCCATTCCGACAGTGCTTGCTGACCCAGACACCAGGCAAGCATTGCGTGCGAAAGCGCATGTTGAGGATCGGCGATGAGTGCGCGTTCCAAGTGAACAACGGCTTGGCGGTTGTCCTTTGCATCCATCCTCATGCAGAGCGGTGTCGCGCGCAGTAGCTCGTGATAAGCATCCGTCACGCTTGTCTCGGATGCAGCTCGCTGAACTTCGACCATCATCACGTTTGGTACGAGCCGGCCCAAAACTGCGGAAACGACTTGATCTTGGGCTGCGAAAGGATCGTCTAGTTGCCCTTCGAAGCGGTCTGCCCAAACCTCTTCCATGCGCTCTGCATAGAGTAGCGACGCGTTCAGCCGAAAAGCTTCACCTGAAAAACGCAACTTGAGCTCTAGTACATATCGAACGCCAAGTGCTTCGGCCAAGCTCTTTAAGTCTGACCCGCCAGAGTGGCGAGCCACGTATAATGTGCCAACTCGTCCCAATGCAGCGCTTATGTCATCCTCAAGGCCCTCTCCAAAAGCACGTTGAGCGTCCGTCGGCGAGACCATCATCGTCGGCAGGATCGCTATTGAAGGTTGCGCAGATGCTGGCGAGGTTGACGCTCCGTCGAAACGTTCCTCTGCCTGCCCTACAAACTGAAATCCGCGACCGTGTAATGTCTTTAAAAACTCTTGGCGGGTACCATCATCACCAATGGCTGCGCGCGCTGCCTTAATACGGCTGCTCAACGCCGCATCCGATACAACTCGATCCCGCCATATTACGTCAAAAATCTCGTCTCGGGATACGACCCGATCCCGATTTTCTATCAGGTGCCGCAACAGCGCGAATACTTGCGGCTCGGTCGGTACTGCCGCACCGTCCCGCATCAACTGCAATCGGCGAACATCCAAAGTGTATGAACCAAAGACATATTTCATAACTCATCTTTGCCCGTTTCAGCATATTTCGCAAAGGCCAACCCGGCCCAGATTTACACTTTCTCAAATTTCCATTGAGACACGCACGCCAGCGTTTAGTTTCGCACTGTCTTTGTAATTGCCAAGTTAGGATTACGGGAACCTTTGAGCGGCGGGGCGAAGTTTAAAATCAGATTAGCATCGCACTAACTTCCCAGCAAAGTCGCCAGGTCGGTGCGATGACGAACCAGAATACTTTCACGAAGCATAACAAGAACCAATTCGCGCTGAAGAGATGCTTGTGCATCGATCGCTTCTACTCCCGACACGCGGTAACGCTCTACATCTGGGGCTGGAAGCATTGTAAAACCTAGCCCTGCCGAGACACACTCCATTATCGCCTCCAAATTATCAAGTACGACTGTTTTGGAATGCGCTGGGCGTTCAAAATCAAGCATGACGCGAGCGATTAACTTTCCAATCCCCGTATCTGGCATAAAGTGGAAGAATACGCCCTCGGACAAAAGATTATTCAAGCCCTTTTCAAGCAGGTTTTCATGGGCTGCGAACACGAAAGGTTCCTGTCGCAGAACCTGAGATGAAAGTTGATTGGGAAGCCCATTGGCATCTGTGATAACCGCCGCATCCAAAAGGCCTGACAGAACTTTTTGCTCCAAGTTGGCTGACAATCCCGTTTCGAACTCGAAAACAGCGCGTGGCATTTTCTTGTTTGCGGATCTGAGGAACATTGGAAGCAAACGTACCGCTGCCGTTGTCACAAATCCCAATCTAAAATTGCCGGCAAGGTCGCCACTTGGACGGCAAATTTCGCTTAGCTTTTCCTCGTGCCTAAGCATTGGGATGGCTTCTTTGACGATTGCGCGTCCGATTGGTGTCAACCGAGGAGGCCGTACTGATCGGTCAAACAATTCGGCGCCCAGCACATTTTCCAAAGATTTCATCTGCATGGAAAGTGCTGACAACGTCATACCTAGTTGTTCGGCGGCCTCGGTAAAGGAATCAACTTGCGAGACTTTGACGAGGCTTCTGAGGGACCGTGTGTGCATTATTTCAGTTTCGTTGAACTAGACTTACACTTTAACTTTGTTTTCTTGAACAACAAGCTCTGTTAAGGGTGTTCTATCACGTTTCCGTGACCCAACTATTAGCAGGTATTCAAGCAATGACTCACTCACTTGTTAAAGCCGCTAAAGAACTTGCGCCGGGTTTTGCAGCTAAAGCTGCCCATTGGGACAGGACCCGCAGTTACTGCTGGAGCAATATCTCAAAATTGGTGGACGCAGGCATCATGGGAATGACTATTCCCAAGGCATTAGGTGGTCGGGGGGCAAGTTATCTTGAAGTTGTGGAAGTTGTCGAAGAAATCGCAAAGGCATGCACGCTAACGGCGCGTGTTGTGGTTGAATCCAACATGGGTGGAATTAGTGCTGTCATGGCCTATGGAAATAAGGAGCAAAAGTCTTTTTGCGCACCACTCGTTCTGGCTGGCGACAAACCGGCAATTTGCATAACCGAACCCGAGGCAGGAAGCGCCGCAACAGAGATGCAGACAACGGCTAGAAAGTCTGGAGACAACTACATTTTAAACGGGGGAAAACACTGGATCACTGGCGGGGGTGTATCGAAGTTGCATCTTGTTTTCGCCCGCGTGATTGACGAAGCGAACTGCGACAAGGGCATCGGGGGGTTTATTGTCTACGCCGATCCCACCAACGGAGAATTGCCCAAAGGATTTGAGATAGTTGGACGAGAAAACACACTCGGATTGTGCGGCATGCCAGAAGCCGAGCTGCGTTTTAACAATCTCGCGGTGCAAAGCCGCTGGCTGATCAATCCGCCGTCCGGGCTTGAACGTGGGTTTTCTGACCTCATGCGGGCCTATAACTCACAGAGAGTGGGCGCAGGAGCGATCGCTTTGGGTGTCGCGGCAGGAGCTTTCGAGCATGCAAAGAAATACCTGCTAAAACGCGAACAGTTTGGGCGTCCGTTGGCCGAATTCCAGGGGTTGCAGTGGATGATTGCGGATATGGATACACAAATCCATGCCGCGCGGCTTTTATTGCGTGAGGCTGCATGTTCGGGGGGCGTTGACGGAAGCCAGTTCCCTGAAATGGCGACGGCTGCAAGAGCCAAACTCTTTGCTTCAGAGATGGCGATAAAGGTCGTGAACGATGCGCTTCAAATGTTCGGAGCACGCGGGTACAGCGACCGGGAACCATTGGAACGAATGTACCGTGACGTTCGCATGTTCACCATTGGTGGCGGGACCGCGCAGATTTTACGCAATCAGATTGCCAGTTCGGCATTGGGCAAAAAGTTCCCGCAGACCCGCGACGGATACCAGACTTCAAGCACTGCTTTGAATGATTTGGCCGCTGAATAGACTGTGCCGGGAACTGCATTTCGGTATTTTATTGCGACTTATCGATTGCTTGATTGCCCTTTTCCAATCGACCATCAAGCTTATTCAAGTTCTTTTTGGTATCCGAACAGAGCAGGCAAGCCGCCAGTGTGTATCATAACCACTTTTTGCCCGCGCCGAATTTCGTTCCGTTGGACCAGATCCAGTAAACCGGCGAAGGTCTTGGCTGTGTATACGGGGTCCAGAAAAATACCTTCGGTTTGCGCCATTAACTCTAACGCTGAACGTGATTTTGGAGCGAGCCGTCCGTAACCGGGCGCAAGAGCCTCATCCCGAGTTTCAATGCCACGCACCAGAGCAGACGGATCAATACCTAGTAAGTTTGCAAGTTTCTCGACAACCGTTACCATCCGTTCATGCTGTAACTGGCAGTTTCGACGAACGCATATTCCCATTACCTTGGCAGAACTTCCTGAAGTTTTTAGGCCCGTTAGCAACCCAGCATGAGTTGCGCCACTGCCTGACGGAACAACTACGGCGTCAAAATCTTGCATTTGTTGGTGCAATTCCTGTCCTGCAGCAACGTAACCAAGGGCCCCCAATGGTGGATGATGAAGTCCTAGATGAATGACATAGGGGTTTCGTCCTTGCGCTCTCAGTTCATCGGCGCGTTTGTGCAAAGCTAAGTCCGCCCCGGCTTCGTCTTCACCGACCGGGAAACTTATGTGCTCGGCGCCAAGTATTTTCGCCAATAATACATTTCCAGACTGATAATACTCTGGCCCCATATCGGGGACCCGCTCCTCTAACTGCAGAACTGACTTCATTCCAAGGCGGGCCGCTGCCGCCGCTGCCGAGCGAACGTAATTCGACTGTACGGCACCGGTGATCAAAACTGTGTCCGCGCCTTGTGCCAACGCGTCCCCAAAATAAAACTCGAGCTGTCGAGTTTTGTTTCCTCCAAATCCAAGCCCGGTGAGATCGTCGCGTTTGAGCCAAAGCTCGATGTTAAGTTTTTCTGACAGGCGGTCCAGTCGTTCCAGCGGCGTTGGGCCCGACATAAGTTGGGCTCTGGGAAATTTGGACAACAGATCATCTTGTTTCATAGCTCACCTGTTGAGTTCACAGCGCTAGAAAAGCACGACGCAAGAGAACATAGCAGGCCAAAAGAGAAATTACTCGAATGGCGGATTTGACAAGAGTTTGCGGCAAGTACGGACGCACTGCACGCCCGCAAAGGCTTCCGATTACTGCGGCGCCGGCAAAACCCATTAGCTGGGAACCAAATGGAATTGATTGCCAGTCAGAGATACTGTGCAGCAGAAATGCGACCCCATAGGCAACCAAGGCAATGGGTTGAACCAAAACCGCAACCTCCTTTGAGGAAAATCCTTTTGCGATCAGTCCAAAAACCATAAGCGGACCGGGTGTTGCGGCCCATACTGTCGCTAATCCTGACAGGCCGTTGACGGTCACAAAGCCTTTTGTTCCAAACGATTTATGCAGTGGGATTAATGTCGTAACAACGCCAATCAGCAGAAGAAATCCGGTTAGTGCCAATACGAAGGCTTCGCTAAGCAACGGATAAACGACCAGACCAGCGACCACGCCTGTCAAGCACCCAAGCACTGCCATTTTGATGGTGCTCAGTTCAGCAGGCACGGCCCGCCAGTCTGTCGCTACCGCCGAAACAATTGTGTTGAGCAGCAAAAGCGCAGGCACAGCCGTGGCCGTGCCAAGCAGGATCATCATGGAAGGTCCGGCCACAATGCTAAATCCAATGCCGACCCCAACCTGCAGCATGGCGCCAAGAAATACAGCGATGACCAAAACGGACAATTCCAGAAGCAAGTTATTCACCCTTTGGCAAACCAGTCTCTTTCACGGTGCGAAGGTATATTTAAACCTTCGGCTCTTTCGTGGAAATTACGCCCAAGGCATAAGACCGTTATATGGTGTGCGTGCCGAAACCGAATGTGCCATTTGCGCCAATGTAGTAAGATCAAATACCGGCAACCTCAATTCTTGCTGAATCTTGGCAGCATAGGGCGGTAAATCGGTGCACTCCAACACAATAGATCGAATTTCAGGCGTTTCGAGTTTGAGTTCGCGCACAGCCTGCAAAACTTCGGCTTCGATCAGGTTGGTATCCATCTTTGTACGCGAGTTCCGCAGGATTACTTCGGCGAACTCACTTGTATTTTCCAGCCCTTTCACTGCAACAGGGATACCATTGGCACCAACACCTTCAAAGTGATTGGTTGTCAGCGCCGAGGCGTCTGCAGTGATCACTCCTACTGGCGCTGTGGCACCCGTCATTTGATAAGCCAAAGGCACTTGAATAAGGCTCGATGCGAAAACCGGAACCGAAACGGATGCTGCCAATTCTTTTTGAAATAGCGCCAGAAACCCACAACTTCCTGTGATCGCGCGAACACCCTCAGCCTCCAGCCGCTGGGCACCTTTTAAGAAGGGCTTCAACAATTCGCGTGTGGGATTGTTCAATAGATCCGGCACAGTAACGCCGTCGATCATCTCGTACAAAATGGGGAAAGGCAGGCTCGATGGATTTTTGATATGTCCGGGTGGCTTAGGGAAGTAGCTTTCCAGACAAAGAACGCCTATCGAAGCCCCGCAGATGTTCTGACCTCCGTTGTAAATTGGCATTTCGTTCAGATCCTTTGTCAAACAAGGTGTGGGGATTAGTCATTGGACCTAGAACCGCGCCAAAGCAAAGCGGTTCAAGTCAATGTTTAGGTGACGTTCCGACAGCAGGTCGGCAACAAGCTCGCCTGTTTTTGGCGCCATCATGAGTCCATAGTGTGAATGCCCAAAAGCCGTATAAAGCCCGGGTTGTCCCGCCAACTCGCCGATGGCCGGAAGGCTGTCGGGGAAGGACGGCCGTCGCCCCATCCAAAACCGAGACCCGTCTTCGTTCAAGTCTGGCAACATTGCCTTGCCCTTCTTAGCAAGGATCGACTTTTTGCGTGGGTCTGGCGGCGCATCGATGTCCCCAAATTCCGCAGTTCCCGCAACACGCAGACCGTCCTGCATTGAACTAGCGACAATCTTTTCCTCAACATCCATAACCGAGTGATTGAGTCTGCTCGATGGGTTTGGAAATTCGATATGGTAACCGCGCTCGGCAACCAGAGGCACCTTAATTCCCAACGGTTTCAAAAGATTTACCGACCAAACTCCGGCCGCGAGCACGATTTTTCGAGTTCGCAGTGTTCCGCCTGAAGTTTCCAGTTCCCAACCGCCGTCTTGAGCGCGAGCGATGGCATTGACCTCGGTTTTAACAATCTCAGCGCCTTTGCTGCGTGCCTTTTCCGCAAGAACTGCGCCGACACGCCCCGGAGATGTAATGCGCGCTTGTCCTTTGATCAGAACGGCAGCCTTGAAATCACGCGACAACGCGGGTTCTAAGTGGCTTAATTCTTCCCCGTCAATTCGCTCCAACCTTGCGCCTTTCTCCTTACGTATGCGGTAGTCTAAACCGTCAAGGTTGGCCCGTTCCGGACGTCGAAAAGCGTGAACATAGTAGCTGTCGACGATCAGGTCCTCGTGACCAGTGCCATTTAGATGCAGTCGGTACAGATCAATAGACGGGCGACACAACAGTTCCATCGCATCGGAAGTATCTCGGACAGCTTGCTCTTTGGAGTTTCCAAGAAACCGCAGCCCCCATGGGATCATCTTTGGCCAAAAAGCTGCGCGGACCGACAACGCACTTTTGGGGTTCAAAAGCATTGCCGGTAGTTGCTTCCAAACGCCGGGTACGGATTGAGGGATTATCGACCAAGGCGAAACCACTCCGGCGTTCCCGAACGATGTCTCCTGGCCCGGTTCTCCACGATCAAGTAGACGTACAGGAATGCCTCGCTCAATCAGGGACAAGGCGCAACAAATTCCGACGATTCCGGCGCCAATGACTGTAACTTGCTCTGTCATTTGCTCAGGCCGTGGATCGGATGCGACTGCGCGCAATCAATTGGGTAACAATGACAGGTGAAGCGACCAACAATGCAATAAGGTCGGCAGTCAAAGATGGCGCGACAAAAATCACGCCAGCAAACGCGACAAGAATTCGAGACGCCAAGTTCAATGGTGTCAACCAATACCCGACCACTGCGGCAGAAAGGGCGATTACACCGGCGATGCAGCTTGTCGCCGTATATGTAAATTCCCATAAATTGAAGCCGGTGGAAGACACGAACAACAGCACTGGTGCGTAAACAAAAGCCATTGGAGCAATAACCTTACCAAGCCCTAACGTGAACGCAGAAAGGCCGGTTCGGAAAGGGTTGGAGTTTGCGATTGCGGCTGCAGCATAGGCCGATGTGCAGACCGGTGGCGTAATCTCGGATACGACACCGTAGTAAAGTACGAACAGATGGCTTGCGATTGGCGGAACACCCAATTGCGCCAGCGCCGGCTGAGCAACAGAAACCAACATGATATACAACGCGGTCGTGGGGATGCCGGCCCCCATCAGAATGCAGACTATCGCAATAAATACCAAAGAAATGAACAGTTGCAGGTCTTCCATGGCAAAGAATTGAAAGCTGCCGAACGAGATCATGTTGTACAAATCAGAGGCGAGATTCCCGGCGCCTTGGGTGACCATGAAGCCTATCCGGAAACCAATACCAGTTGTGTTGATCACTCCCACAACGATGCCGACCGCCGCGGCCGCCGCGCCGACTGCCAGCGAGTACTTTACGCCCAACTCGACCGCCTGCAACATTTCAGGAACCTCTATGCGTCTTTGTGGGTTCAACGTTGCAACGATGGAAAGCGCGCTAAGGATCGCTGTCATTGTCATATCAAAGCCACCGTCGGAAAACTTCCATATGACAAACGCAAGAAACGCTGCCGCATAGATCAATGTTGGCGGCTGTTTCAGGCGGGACATTCCTGCGATTACCGCAAGTGAAATGCCGCAAAACGCCGACATAAATGGAGTGTATCCTGAAAACAGCACTACGAGCAGGCCAATCAGTGGAACAATATTGGCCCAGCCTTCGCTCCAAACTGCCTTTAATTGCGGCAATTGCTCTTTGGCGAGGCCCTGCAGATTTAGCTTTCGCGCCATCAAGTGCACAACAGCAAAAACGCCTACGTAGTGAAGGATAGCCGGAAAAATCGCCGCGATCACGATTGTCGTATAAGGCACTTCCAGAAACTCGGCCATAATGAACGCTGCTGCGCCCATGATTGGTGGCGTAATTTGCCCGCCGGCCGAGGATGCGGCTTCTACACCGCCGGCAAAGTGACCTGGGTAACCAAGGCGCTTCATGTTCGGAATAGTCAAGGCACCGGTCGACACGGTGTTCGCCACCGAGGATCCGGAAATAGTTCCGAAGAAAGCCGAAGAAACCACCGACACTTTTGCCGGGCCGCCGGTATACCGTCCAGCAAGGATGGTGGCGTTGTCTATGAACAATTGGCCCAGACCGGTGCGCTGCGCAATCACGCCAAACAACACAAAGTGGAAGACGATGGTCGAGACAACCCATAATGTGACGCCATAAATACCCTCTTGGGGGAAATACATGGACGACACGAAAGTTTTAAAATTAACGCCTGGATGTTGAAGCAAGCCGGGGAAATACGGCCCTAAAAGAGCATAAGAAATGAACACGCAAATAATAAGCGGCAGCACCCATCCAAGAGTGCGGCGTGCGATATCCAGAACCAACAAAATTATGACGACACCCAGAAATACATCATAGTTGTTCGGATTTCCCATCCGAAAGGTTTGTTCCTCGATGCCAAGGAATGGTATTCCGCGCCATGCAAATCCCACGTAAAGGGCGGCAAGGACGCCAAATGCCATAAATACAAGGTCATAAAGTGGGATGTTTCCAATCCGAAAACGGCTAACCTTTAGCGCGTACAGGTTTTTCGACCCGATGATTGGAATTGTCGCGTAAATCAGAATGAATAGCCCCGCCAGGTAAATGCCCATATGCCAATGATCGGCGGGCAACCCAAATCCTGCAGTTATAAACTCGTAAAAAGCAAAGATCAGGGCGACAACGCGCAACACTTTGCCAGCAGTTGGCGTCACCTTTCTAACTTGTGCACCTTCATCGAACTGTTCCTCAATCGCTGCAAGTTCTTCTGCTGACAGTTCGTGGTCATCAAGGTTCTGGGAATCGGACATAATGGCACCCTGATTTGAGTAAACTCTATGGTGCGGTACCCCATGCGGGGTACCGTCGTACTGGTCTTGGTCAGAAATTTAGGCTTAGAGCAGACCGGCTTCTTTATAGAATTTTTCGGCACCCGGATGTAGCGGAACGCCAAGGGCTTCCACACCGTCCAGCGCTGTGTCTGGTGTAATCTGCTTGCCTTTTGCGTGGCCGTTATCCAAGAGCTTGCGGGTATTGTCGTTCCAAAGTGCTTTGGTCATTTGATAAACGAGATCTTCCGAAAGATCGGAAGAAACAACCAACATCGCACTTACAGCAGGCGTTTTGGTTTCAGACTCCACGCCTTCGTAAACGCCGCCTGGAATGGCAGAGGGGATATATGCGGGAATGATTTCGTTGATCTTGGCGAGGTCTTCATCTGAAAATGAGTGCAGGCTCATTCCCTTGGTAGAAGATAGTTGAACCATAGCAGCCACAGGCCAACCCGCAGCATAGAAATATGCGTCCAGTTGACCGTCAGCCAAACGCTCGGCGCTTTGACTGTTGTTCAGTTCAGCTTCGTCCATGTTGTCGCGATTGACGCCCCAAGCTTCGAGCATCTGAAGTACTGCGACTTGAGTACCTGAACCTGCTTGGGCGATACCGACACGTTTTCCTTCCAAATCGCTCAGATCATTGATTGTTTCTCCTGCCGGCAACACTAGGTGCAAATCTTCTGGGAACAAGTTGGCGACAATACGCAGCTTGGGATGCGGTTTGCCTTCGAATTTTCCTTCTCCCAAATACATAGAGCGGGTGACATCAGCAGCAGCTAGTCCAGCTTCTAGCTCACCATTCTGCACAGCCGCATTATTGAAGACAGAAGCAGTAGTGGACTGCGCGATTGCGATCAGGCCAGGAACACCGCACTGGCCGCCTTCTTCACATGGGCGGGATCCGGGAGGGGCCGAAATTCCGTTGGCAATGGTGCCGCCGATCGGAAAATACGTTCCTCCTGCGCCACCCGTGCCAATGCGGAAAAAGGTGGGGTCTTGTGCCATTGCAGGCGCTGCAAGAACACTGGCCAATGCGAGGCCCTTCAAGGTTTTCACAAAGTTCATTTCATTCTCCCGGTTCTGGAACATCAGATTCGGTTTGCCCGAATTTCGATCCTGTAAGCGTAGAGGCAATTTCCATAAATACAAATTTGTTATATTTTACAAAACTGAGATTTCACTTATATACAAGAAATGAATCTTACGCAGCTCACAGTCTTTCGCGAGGTGATGGAAACAGGTTCCATCTCTCAGACCGCAAAGAAGCTGAATCGTACTCAGCCAGCTATCAGTCTCGCCATCAAGAACCTTGAAAAAAAGCTTGGGCTGACGCTATTTGAGCGCCGGGGGCGCCGGCTCGTCCCGGTTCCTGAGGCGCATTATCTGCTGGCCGAAACCACGGGTATCCTGGACCGCATTTCAACCATTTCCAGAACTATGGAAGGGTTGGTCAAAGCCAGCAGTGGCAGTTTAAACATAGCCACCATGCCGGGACCTTCAGCTTATCTTTTCCCTCGATACATCAGCAACTCAGTTGGTGAGAATCCGGATATTGAAATTACGCTTTCCACACGCAGTTCGCCACAAATCGTGGAATTGGCGGGTACTCAAAACATTGATTTTGGTTTTGCGGATTTCGAATTTTCTACTGGCAGGCAATCCCAGTTTTCTGCTGAAATAATTTATGGGGATTGCTTTTGCGCCCTTGATCGAGACAACCCTCTGGCCGCGAAAAGCGGTATATCGATTTCAGATCTGGACAGAATACCAATGGGGGGATTGCATGCAACGCATCCCTTTCAAAGAAAAATAAGGGCGGAATTTCAAGCCGTCTCATCAACGTATAGTCCAAGCGTCACGTGCCAGTACTTCCTTCCGCTCATCCCCTTTGTCAGCTCTGGCCAGTGTTGCACTATCGTGGATCCTTTGACGGTCGCTACCGAACAGGAATTGAACCTTTCCAACGGAAGGGTGGTGTTCGTACCATTTAAGAAACCGCTTAGATACGAGTACGCAATCTTGGTACCTGATCATCGGCCACCTTCGCAATTGGCGCTCAAGATCAAGGCTGGATGGAAAGAAGAGGTGTTGAAAATGTTGAACGATGTTGGTGCGAATCCTCGATCCGAAGTTTTGTTCCACAGGCAGGAACCTTAACGCTCGTTGACGCTTGGCACACCATGACAACACTGCGTCGGACTGCGGTTCTTTTCAAAACGCTTCTGACGCTTCCCTATTCTTAGTCGGTTCAATAGGTATAGCTAAAGTAGCTGTTGTGATTTTCAGAAGATCCGCCAGCGTTGAGATAGGAAGGTTAATGGAGCGGATGGAAAGTGTTGAGAGCTTTTCCAAGGTCGGGCCTGAGAACGTGGCTTGGGAAAGTTTAAGGAACGAACTGAACAATTGGGCCAAGCAAGGGAAGAAAGCCTCTTTCTGGTGGCGCGATGACGACGCGACTACGACTGGGCCACAGCTTTCAAGGCTCTTAGCCCTTTCCGAAAACTACGAAGCTCCGATCGGGTTAGCAGTAATTCCAGCTTACGCTGATAGTCAGTTGGCGGAAGCTGTCCACTTGAACGAGTACGCTTACGTTCTCCAACATGGATATGCTCACACAAATCACGCTTCGGGAATGAATGTTCAAGGAGCTTGGGAACTCGGGTTACAACGACCGTTGGGTGTAGTGTTGGCCGAACTTGAGAAAGGGAAGTCTTTGCTGCGCGGCCTTTTTCAAGAAGATCGTTTTGTGCCGGTTGCGGTTCCACCATGGAATCGAATTGATCCCCTGATTGTCGAACATCTTGCAGGCTTGGGTTTTGTCGGATTATCGACTGGCGAAGCACGGCACGCAAAGGAGGCTGCACCGGGTCTTAACCTTGTGAATGTGCATTGCGATCCAATCAAGTGGAAAGGCGGAGCGCATTTTACAGGCACGGAAAAATCGATTTCATTTTTGACTGACCATCTGAGCGCAAGACGCAAGGGTCTGGTCGATTCCGAAGAGCCTACGGGTTTCATCACTCATCACGCCGTTCATGATGATGCAATCTGGGATTTCAGCGAGAAATTATTGTCAGTTCTTCACGAACACTCGGCAGCATATTTTGTGTCGCCTAAAGAAGCATTTTTACCATGATCATAAGACCAGCAGTGCAAAGTGACATTGCACCAGCCATCGAGCTTTTACACGGAAAGATGAGCCGAAAGATTTCTCCTGAACGCTGGCGCAGAATATTTGAGTACGACTGGGGGATGCGCAAGCCGAATTACGGATATGTTGCCGAGGTCGACCAGCGTATTGTCGGCTATGTTGGCGCGATTCATTCCGACCGAATTGTTGATGGGAATCGCTTGGGCATCACAAACATGTGCGCGTGGTACCTTGAAAAAGATCATCGGGGTAATGGCGCTGGTCTGCGACTGATGGCCGAAGCGACCTCTGACCCTGAGCGTCATTTCACCAGTATGACAAGCACAAGCAATCCAAGAACAATGGGTGTTCTGCGGGCGGCTGGTTTTGAATCTTTGGATGACTTCCGGTGGGATTGGCAGCGAAACGCGCAAAGCACAGACAACATTGAAGCTATTTCTGAAATCGAGGAAATTCTGTCTCGATCCACGGAGCAAGAGCAGGATATTCTTCAAGATTTATTGCCGTTTGGAGTGGTGCCCATAGTATTTCGCAAAGGCGACTTTGAAACGCTGATCGTGTTCGCAAGTACTGTAAAAGGCGACGACCAACCTTGGTTGGATGTTCTTTACACCCGAGATGCCCGATCTGGGTTTTTGGCTGAATTTGGACAGCAGATCGCAAATATTTTGCTGCCTTCGAACGATGCGGTCTTGTCTGCGGACAGGCGCTTTTGTGGAAAAGACCCCGCTTCTGGCACGCAAATCACGCTGCCAGCTCCACGCTTTGTAAAGTCTCCCAGTTTGTCTGGAAGTGCAGTCGATCACCTCTACACAGAGTTGCAGTTACTGTCTTTAAAGCTCGATTAAAGATCTTCATCCTGCCAATAACGGCAAAACAGAACGAATAATGACCGGAGACAACTCGTGATCACAAACGCGCAAAAAATGTTCTACCGCGCGCGCGGGTATTTCAATGGAACTCTCAACGGCGAACCTTTTCGCCTTGACCCTTACCATTCCAAGTTCTGGAAAAAAGCATCTTCTGGCCTTTGGGAACCTGAAACCTTTGAGGTTTTGGATCGATATCTTTCGCCTGACTGCGACTATATCGATGTAGGGGCGTGGGCTGGCGCAACGGTGTTGTACGCGTCTCGCCGGGCGCGCCATGTTTGGTGTTTCGAGCCGGACCCGGTCGCCTACAGGTTTCTTAACTGGAACCTCGAATTGAACAATATTCGTAATGTAACGGCTTTTGGTGTGGCTCTTTGGAACTCAACCGGGATTCTACGCATGTCCAGCCTGGGCGGCGAACCAGGAGATTCTATGACGTCTGTTTTGGCGGCAAATGAAAACGGGACAGATGTTGTTAGCTTGGCTTGGGAGCAGTTCAGTGAAAAAGTCGATTTGAGTGATGTTTCATTGGTAAAAATGGACGTTGAAGGAGCAGAGTTTTCGTTGGTACCGGCCCTTCAACCTTGGTTGAAAGTGCAAAAACCAGCTTTTTATCTTTCGACGCACGTCCCTTTTCTTAATGAGAGCGAAAAAAGTGCCGCCACGCAATCGCTGGCTGATAGCCTGGCCTTTTACAAAAACTGCACGTTGGATGGCGTTGACCATGACGTATCTGAAGCGCTCCTATCAAAGCGTGTATCCGAGCAATTCCCGAGTATTCTGTTTGAACCATAGCTTGTTGGGGATCTAGACTGTCCAAATTAAGCAGTTTCTGCATTCAGTTTTCGCCGCAACATTCCAAGTTTAATTTCCTCAAATTAGGCGATTGGGGCATCGCTTCCGATAGTTTCTATCTGTTCAAGAAAGGTGTTTGAAGCGACCAACGCGCGTCCGGTCGTCATTATTTGTTGGGGAAGAATGATCCATTCAAGCGTCCATGCAGTTCCTGAGCGTTCTTGCTCATGCACGACTGCGTGATGCATACCCGAAACCAAAGTCGCATTATAGCGCGCAAGCGTGACCAGCAGCTCGGCAAGGATCGGGTTTTGTTTGTGCGGCATGGCTGAAGACCGACCGCCCCCGCTGAGGCGCATTTCGTCCACACCCTGTTGCGTCATGAGCGCGACGTCCTGTCCAATTTTTCCTAGCGCTCCGGTCACAAGGGAAAGCCAATTGGCGAAATCCGCAAAAGCGCTGCGATTAGTGTGCCAACAAACACCTGAATTGATAAGGCCCAGTTCATCGGCCATTTGGTCAGCAATTTCATTTGCATTCGCACCTATTGAATCGCGGGTGCCGACCGGACCCCCGAGCTGTAGGCGGAAAAGACAAGCTTGCTGCTGGTGCAAGCGTTCGAGAAGCTCTGCAAGCGGGCGCGTCCAAATGCTCAACCTGTCGGAAACTGCAATGGGCAGAGCTGCTTGCATTCTGGTTCGCCCCATTATCCATTTATTTCCATGTATTTCATTGAGGGCTGCGAGTGTCCCTGTTACTGCCTCAAGCCGTTTTGCAAACAGGTCGCAAACCTGCTTGAACATCATTACCGTGGCTGTGTCGATCACATCCTGAGACGTCAGTCCGATGTGTAGTGCCTTTTCACGCCGCTGTGGCAGGCCAGTACGAAGTGCAGTTACCAAAGCTGGGACAACGACGCCGTCTTCGGCCGTGCCTCGACGAAGTTCAGCCATATCTGGAGAAAACTGCAGAATATGTTCAGCAGTTTCGTTGGCGGTGTTTTTGTCCACAACTCCAACGACGCCCAGAGCGCGGGAATAGGCGGCCTCGACAGCAAGCAAACGTTTCAACGTCGCTTCCGCCGAAAGCAGGGCCTCAGTTTCACTATCTCCGAATAATCCACCAAGCCAAGGATGGGTGAAAACATCTGCCATTAATTTCTCGCCGCCGTTACGCGCCGCAATGATTACACGACATCTGGGGACTTCAACCCCAGTAATTCCCTTGCTTGTCGCCACGTCGCCACCGGGCGTTCATGTTTTTCACACAGTTCAACGGCCCGACGGACAAGGGCCGTGTTCGACGGAGCCAATGTTTCGCGATCTAGACGCACGTTATCCTCTAGTCCCGTGCGGGTATGACCGCCTGCAGCGATTGCCCATTCGTTCACCACGATCTGGTTCGCTCCGATACCTGCCGCACACCATTCCGCATCTGGTGCGCGTTCCTGCATCATCTTTTTGTAGAAATCGAAAACTTCTCGATCGACGGGCATTGCGTTTTTGACGCCCATCACGAACTGAACATACAGTTTGCCAAAAAGCTTTCCTTGCTGATGCATGCGAATTGCTTGGAAAATGTGGCTGAGGTCAAATGCCTCTACTTCTGGCGTTACGTTGTATTGGCGCATGACTTCGGCCAGCCAATCGACAAGATCCGGCGGGTTTTCGTACACTCTGGTTGGAAAATTGTTGGAGCCCACGGAAAGAGACGCCATATCGGGCGATAATGGTAGCATGCCTCCGCGTTCTTTCCCCGCGCCAGAGCGTCCACCGGTCGAGAATTGTATAATAATTCCAGGGCAGTGCTTCTCAATGCCCTCCTTAAGACGTGCAAAGCGTTCCGGATCTGAACTGGGCGTCTGGTCGTCGTTGCGCACGTGGGCGTGTACGATGCTGGCACCTTCCTCAAACGCTTCGTGAGTGCTTTCAACCTGTTCCTGAACTGTAATTGGCACTGCGGGATTGTTTTCTTTCCGCGCCACGGATCCGGTGATTGCGCAGCAGATTATGCATGGTTTTTTCATTTTACTATTCTGGATCAGATGTCGAAAAAGACTGTTTCATTGTGGCCTTGCAACTTGATGTCGAAACGATACACGACATGCCCGTCGCGATCATTGCGCTTTGCAAGAAGTGTGCTTCGTCGCGTTTCCCACTCAATTAGATTCAATACAGGGTCAACAGCGTTAGCCTCTGTTTCGTCGTCAAAGTACAGGCGGGTGTTCAAGCCAACGTTGATACCACGGGCAACGATCCACAGGTTGATGTGGGGTGCTTGTTGGCCCACATCGCGGCCGCGCGTGCGACCCGGTTTGATTGTGTCAAATGCCCATTCACCTGTTTCGAAGTCGGTAATCACGCGGCCCCAACCTTTGAAACCGTCTTCGACAGTTCCACCCTCTTCAGGATGAGCATAGTGCCCTTCCGAATTGGCCTGCCACGCCTCAAGCATGACATCTTTGATTGGCGACCCTGTACCGTCGATAACGACGCCCTCGATGCGAATACGTTCACCATTTGCATTTGGTCCCGCTATATCCCAACCTAATTCCTTCTCATAGATGTCAAAACCAGCTGCACCTGGAGCAAGGCCAATGTGGACGTAAGGCCCGGCGGTCTGGGACGGTGTTTCCTTCAGATAATCCAATTTCTGGATCATGGATCAGTTCCCTTCCAGCCGGTTTTCAAACAGGGTCGAGCGTCGGCCCCGTAGTACAATATCAAACTTGTAGGCGATGCTGTCCAGTGGAACAGAAGCGTTCATGTCGAGCGCTGCGACAAGCTGTGCGCGGGCCTGAGCGTCCGGGATTGTGTGAACGATGGGGCACTTATCAATAAGGGGATCACCTTCGAAATAACATTGCGTTATCAGCCTTTGCGCGAATGCTGTCCCAAAGATCGACACGTGAATATGCGCGGGTCGCCAGTTGTTAACCCAGTTACGCCATGGGTACGCGCCGGGCTTTATCGTACGGAAAAAATAATATCCACTCTCGTCTGTCAGAGTGCGCCCACAGCCCCCGAAGTTGGGGTCTATCGGGGCGAGATAAGTATCCTTCTTGTGGCGATAGCGACCACCTGCATTTGCTTGCCAAACTTCCACCAGCGTATTCGGAATTGGCCTGTGGTTTTCATCTAAAACCCGGCCATGCAGGATGATCCTTTCACCGATTGCCGCATCTCCGGCTTGGGCGTAGTTGTGTATTAGGTCGTTATCCAGTGCATGGATGTCGTTGTGGCCGAATACTGGTCCCGTAACTTCACTGACTGAGTTTTGCAGAGAAATTAGCGAGTACTGCGGCGATCGGGTGACGCTGGTTTTGTAATCAGGTGTTACCGCAGGCGGGTGCCAAGTTCGGTCTCGCTGGTAGAATTCGCCGTTTTTTGTCATTGGGCGGTTCTCCTTTTAGTATTCGGGATCATCGGGACGCTTGCGACCTTTGTTCTGTTTCCATTTCCGCGTAGGTATCTTTGGCCAGTTTCAACGCGTGGTTGGCTCGGGGAACGCCCGCATAAATTGCTACGTGTTGGAAAGTTTCCAAAACATCCGATTTGCTGGTTCCGGTTCGTTCTGTGGCGCGGATATGCATTGGTATTTCCTCAAAGTTGCCCAACGCGGCCAACAGAGCAAGTGTCAGCATTGAACGTTCCCTGTCGCTTATCCCATCCGAGGCCCAGACTGTCCCCCAAGCGCTTTCGGTAATCAGTGTCTGGAATGGAGCATCAAAAGCGGTTTTGTTGCTTTCGGCGCGGTCTACATGTTCGTCGCCGAGGATATTTCGGCGGACACGGGCGCCGGTCTCGAATCGATCGCTCATCTAAATATCTCCTTCAGGAACTCGGTTAAAAGATCGGCATACTGGGCGGGTTTCTCGACGCAGGGCAGATGTCCCGCCCCTTCGATCAATTCAAACCGGGCGTTGGGGATCATATTAATTGTGTGCCGAACCAAGTCAGGTGGGCTGGCGCCGTCCATTGTGCCCGCGATCCCAAGCGTGGGCAGGCGCAAAGTTGGGGTCGTGAAGCTTAGGTCGGCTTCGGCAATAGCCAGACAACAGCCGACGTAGCCCTCGACCGGCGTGCGAGTTAGCATATTTCGCCAAGCGTTAACTTCGCGATGATCGCGAAAGTCCGGGCCAAACCAACGATCAAGAATTTGTTCTGACAGGCCTTCTATTCCACTCGACCTGATCGCCTTGACGCGATCCTGCCATAGTTTTGCACCCCCCATTTGGGCAGCAGTGTTGGAAAGGACCATAGATTTTATCAGATCCGGGCGGCGTGCGGCCAATGCCTGTCCAATCATTCCTCCGATTGAAAGGCCTACAAATACACACGACGAAACATCGAGATGATCCATCAAGTCTTCGGTATCGGATACCAGTTCGTCGATTGAGTAGGGGCCGGATGGACAAGAGGACAGACCGTGTCCGCGTAAGTCAAACCGGATCAGCCGATAATCTATAGGCAATAAGGGAATAATCTTGTCCCAAAGGCGCAGATCGGTTCCTAAAGAATTAGCGAATACAACCACATGCCCATCATGGCTGCCGTCCTCACGCCAATGCAATTGGACACTTTTTAAATCGGCCATTCGCATCAGTAGGGCAGTCCCACATAGTTTTGGGCAAAAACTGATTGCGCCTCGCGGTTGTCACTTAGAAAGTCCACATCCGCTTGCTGGATCTTTAGGTCAAAGGCATTTTGGTCCGGGAAATTATGCAGGAGTTTGGTTGCGGCCCAACTGAAACGCTCGGCTTTCCAGATGCGGGCCAGGGCCTTTTCCGAGTATCGGTCGATCCCCTCACTGTTACCTTCTTGGTAGAACTGTAACAGACCATTATTCAGATAATGGACATCGCTGGCCGCAGTGTTCAATCCCTTGGCCCCAGTGGGAGGAACAATATGGGCCGCATCACCGCAAAGAAATAAGCGACCCCAGCGCATCGGTTCCGTTACGAAAGACCGAAGTGGCGCGATAGATTTTTCAATGGATGGTCCACTTATCAACTTTTCAGCAAATTCTTCAGGAATGCGGCGCTTGAGTTCTTGCCAAAAAGCTGCGTCGGTCCAATCGTTCGGCGTATCTGACAGAGGACACTGGATGTAGTATCGGCTTAGATTTTGATTGCGCATAGAACATAAGGCAAAACCTCGATCAGAGCCGGAGTAAATGAGCTCATCATGAACCGGCGGTGTTTCGGATAAAATCCCCAGCCAGCCAAATGGGTATAGTTTTTCGTACTCTCGGCGAACCGACAAGGGAATCGTGTTTCGACTGACCCCGTGGAATCCGTCGCATCCCGCCACAAAGTCGCAGTCGATACGGCGTTCGGCACCACTTACGTTGTAAGTGACGTATGGTGTTACAGTGTCCGCATCGTGGATTGTGACACCTTCGGTATTAAAGACAATCTTTCCGTCCATCGCATCGCGGGCTTCATACAAGTCCCGAGTAACTTCGGTTTGGCCGTATACCACAACATGACTGCCGGTGAGTTCTTTGAAATCAATTCGAAATTGGCTGTTCCCATATGAAATCACCGTGCCATCATGGATCATGCACTCTTTGTCCATGCGATCTGCCACTTTGGCTTCTCGCATTAGGTCCACAAAGCCAGTTTCCAAGACCCCTGCGCGAATTCTACTTAACACGTATTCTTTCGTTTTACGTTCCAGAACAATGGTATCGATACCATTGCGGTGGAGAAGATGGCTTAGCAACAAACCAGATGGGCCACCGCCGACAATTGCGACCTGCGTACGCATAGATGTCTCCTCCCATGTTTTTCACTACACATATTGATTGCATGAAATGGTGAAGTAAAATGATAATACGTCCGAAATAATTTCCTTAATTGGCAAGTAAATGATCGACCGCCGTATTAAATTCCGACACATTCAGAGCTTCGTCGAAATCTGTCGCGAGCGGAGTTTGAAAGTTGCGGCAGAAAAATTGTATCTGACACAGCCGGCTATCTCAAAGACACTGAAAGAGCTTGAGGAGATTATGGAGGCGACGCTTTTGGTGCGAAATCGTGCCGGCGTATCATTAACCAAACAAGGAGAGGTGTTTCTGCATTTTGCTGAAATGTCTCTGGCTGCCATTCAGCAAGGTTTGACTGGCGTCGAGCAGGTCGGGGCACAAGGTAAGATCCGGTTGTCTGTCGGAGCCTTGCCATCGGTTGCTGCAAGGCTGATGCCAACCGTTTTCACAGAGTTCATGGAACTTAACCCCAATACCAGCTTACGTATTATTGACGGGCCGCATGGCTATCTTGTCGAGCGCCTGCGCCTTGGTGATCTGGACCTTGTGATCGGTCGGCTTGGGCAGCCGGACACCATGCAAGGAATTTCGTTCACGCAGCTTTACGAAGAGCGGGTCGAATTTGTCGTGCGCGCTGGGCATCCACTTCTGCAAAGGCCGGACCTTCAGCGTATTGGTGAATGGCCAGTGATTTATCCACCAAAAGGTTCGGCAATTCGGCCATTGGTCGACCGATATCTTATTGCGCATGGCGTCGGAGAAATCGAACGCAAGCTGGAAACAGTTTCTGGCGCGTTTGGTCGGGTTTTTACCAGACAATCTGACGCAATCTGGATCATCTCGGAGGGCGTGGTTGCCAACGAAATAGCGGATGAGCGGATGGAGGCCTTACCTTTCGATACTACGATTACACGTGGACCTGTCGGATTAATGCACAGACCCGATGAAATTCTGTCACCGCAGGCCCGAGTCTTCGGCTTGGCTGTCAACAACGCGCTCAAAAAGCTTAGCCTACTATCCTAGTTTTTCAATCGAGCACCCGGTGCAATCGTTGGCTTGGCCCGGTTTAACGCATCGCGCGCAAAACCCGCAGCAGCCTTGTATTTGGCCATGAACTCCGAACGCTCCGCAGGAGAAATAACATTGTCAATATCGTCAAAATCTCCGCTGCATCGGTCATTGACGATGTTCAAAAGGCCAAAAGGTCCGGCGTTCCGATTGCGCAAAACAAGGTCAGAAATTGGACCGCAAAGCGCTGCGTCGTATGCAGTCAATGCTTCGTTGCTCAGTCCATGTTCCAGCAGCATTGACCCTAAAATACGAGCGTCCATTATAGCCTGGCTGGCACCGTTCGATCCAGTTGGATACATCGCGTGGGCGGCGTCTCCGAGCAAGGCAACGGGTCCGTGGACCCAAGTCTCGACCGGCTCGCGATCAATCATTGGGTTTTCATACGTGACTTCGGCCCCGCGGATCAGGGCAGGTACATCCAGCCAGTCGTAGGTCCAATCATCAAAGTGATGAGCGAAATCGTTCGTTTCTACTTGTCGAAACCATCCGGTTGTCTGATGTGCGCTCGGGTCTTCGTATGTAACTTCGGCAATCCAGTTCACTTGTGCCAAACCAGTATTTGGATCGGGGTGCGAGATTGGATACATCACCATTCTGTGCTTGTGTGTCCCGAGTCCGACAAAGGATGACCCTGTGCGGACTGGCTTTGCTTGCGTAGTGCCGCGCCACATCACTGAGCCGCCCCAATGGATCGGAGGCTGACAAGGGTGCATTTGGCTCCGGATGGATGAATGAATGCCATCTGCGCCGATCAGAAGCGTCCCGGTTTCGCGCGTTTTACCCGATCCGGTCTGTAACAGGACAGAGACCGAGCCATCAGGGTTAATTTCGTAACCAGTTGCCCGCGAGCCTAACCTAACGGCATCAGGACCCGCTCTTTCCAACAACCGTTGGTACAACGCCATGTGGAATGACCCTCGATGAACGGCATATTGTGGCCAGTCATAGCCAGCCAGCGTGCCGCGAGGTTCGGAATATATCTCTTGCCCATTCAATCCAACCAGCGCCCATTCCTTTGCTGGAACTCCGAATGCATCAAGATCGTCTGATGTTAACCCAAGATCGAACAACTCGCGCACAGCGTTTGGCTGAAGGTTAATCCCCACGCCTAATGGACGCAGATTTTCCACACTTTCAAAGACAATACAGTCAACACCGATTTGGTTCAGCGTCAAAGCCAGAGACAGGCCTCCGATTCCTCCACCGGCAATCATTACTCTTTGATCTGCCATATCGCTTTCTTCTTTCTCTGGATGTGGGAGTTTGTTCTTACATCTTGTTTAAACGGTGCTTTTGACGGTCCGATCGCAAACACGGGTAATTCTTTCCGGCTGTGAATGCTGGCTCGCCGCCCGGCGGATTCGGTTACGTATACAAAGCAAGACTGTGGAAATGGTTGCTTGCATGAACTCGTTCGCCAATGCAACTCCGTCTGATTTTACCAGCCGCGTGCGTGCGGATTGCCAATCATCCAATGCATGAGAGATTTCACATGACGAGTTCCCTTCATTTTCCAATGCAACAAACTCGGCAAAGGCGTCACCTGCCGCCGCTGGCGCCAATCGCGTGGCCAGCATGCGAGCGTGAATTCCGTTTGTACCCTCGTAGATTGATGTAACTCTGGCATCCCGATAGGTTTGCTCCAATCGGTACTCTCGCAAGTAACCATATCCTCCAAGAACCTGAATGCCTAACTCGGACGCTTTTATACCCGCTTCGGTACAATAAACTTTGGCAACTGGAGTCAGGAATTCGACCAGATCGGGTGACTCACCGTGTTCCAAATTTACGTAAGCCAAATGTGCAAGGCTGCGACTGCTTAGCGCCAGCCAGTCTATCTCGTCCAGCATGCGACGCACGTCGGTGTGTTGGCTCAATGTCACTGGGTTACCGCTTTCTCCACGCCCTTGAACACGCTGGCTTGCATAGGTTTCGGCAATATCATGCGCGCGCGCAGCATGAGCGACACCTTGAAGAGCTACATCCAGTCTGGCGTGGTTCATCATCGTGAACATTGCCTGCAATCCCTGGCCTTCACTGCCCAATAGTTCTGCTTCGGCCTCCTCAAAGGTCAATTGACACGTTGGTGAGGCATGCAGGCCCATTTTTTCCTCGATCCGGGTCACGAAAACTCCGTTTCGAGTTCCGTCAGGGCGCGTACAAGGGCAAAGAAACAGCGACAGGCCTTTGACGCCGCCGCTGGACGTGCGCGCAAGCACCAAATGATAGATGCGCTCGCTCAAGTTCTGATCGCCCCCGGATATAAAGATTTTCTCACCTGAGATTGTCCAGCCGTTGCGATTGGGCCGTGCCTTGCAAGTCACGCGCGACAGATCGGACCCAGCGCCGGGCTCTGTCAGACACATCGTAGCCAACGCTTCACCTGATGCCAGCGAAGGAATAAATCGAGATTTCTGTTCGGCGTTGCCGAAATTCAAAAGTGTCCGCACGGCTCCGGGAGTAAGTCCTGTTACCATCTGAAGGCTGTGATTGGCTCCCGAAAAGATTTCGGATGTGATCGCGGAAACCAACGCGCCTACGCCTTGCCCGCCGAATTTTTCGGGCATGGTGAGCGACTGCCAACCTTGTTCTGCATACGATTTGTATGCCTCGGCGAAGCCATCGGGCATGTAGACTCTATCGTCTTTTACGACGCAGCCTTGAATGTCGCCGGGTTCATCTAACGGTGCAAATTCAGCCTCAGCAAAAACAGCGAAATGTTTGCCTATTGAACTAGCCAATTCGGGGTCCCAATCCGGCAATTCGGTCGCCCGTGCTATGTGGTTGAGAGAGAATAAAATGTCTTCAAGAGGAGCTTGGAAAGGCTTCATGATCAAGTTACCCGGTAATATGCAACTTCCACGGCTGAAGAGTGTCTGACTCCAGAGCATACGAACAATGTGTGGTTTACCCAGCCATAATGATTATCCCCGGTTTCCAGACGTGCCGCTGTGCGCATGTAGTAGAGTTTAGGGTCAACGTCTTCTCCGGTATCCAGCTTAGCCATGATCTGAGGAGGGCCGCGCCGAGTTCCAATGTTTACGATCTCGATGACAACGCCATCGTGGGTTTTCAGCGCGTACCGTGTATCCAAGTGGGCTGCTCCGTCGGTAAATATCGTCTGCCAATCGGCGCCGAGGTTCATCACCTCGCCGGTGATGTCCGGTCCGATCGCTTCGCCGCCAACAATCGGTATTATGCGCCGCTGACCGGCGCGACCTTGACCCAGTTCCAACGGAGCCCCGAGTTGAATCCGAAGGGTGAATGAAAGGGCAAGGGAAGGGGTAGGGGGCAACATCATTCAGCCAGCCCCAGCAGTCGGGCGGCATTGCCCTTGATGATATCGGGTCGAAGCTCGTCCTTAATGTTGATCTTTTCAAAATCCGACAGCCAGCGTTCGGGGGTGATCATTGGCCAGTCCGATCCAAACAAGACCTTTTTTCTTAATATCGAGTTGCAGTATTTGACCAGAATTTCCGGGAAGTATTTGGGCGACCAACCCGAAAGGTCGATATAAACATTCGGCTTATGTTGAGCTACGGCAAGCGCCTCTTCCTGCCAAGGAAACGATGGGTGCGCGAGTATTATCTTCATGTCGGGAAAGTCGACGGCCACATCGTCCATGAACATTGGGTTCGAGTATTTCAACCGCATCCCATTGCCACCTCGCATACCTGAACCGACACCCGTCTGACCGGTGTGAAAAAGCGCAATACAACCCGCTTGCGCTATTTCGTCGTACAACTCGTACGCCATTCGGTCGTTTGGGAAGAAGCCTTGCATCGTGGGATGGAATTTGAACCCCTTTATCCCAAAATCCCGAATGAGGCGTCGCGCTTCGCGCGCGCCCATTTTGCCCTTGTGCGGGTCGATCGAAGCAAAGGGGATAAGCACATCGTCGTTATCAGCAGCTAGTTCAGCAACCTCTTCGTTCTTATAGCGCCGGTAGCCGGTTTCGCGCTCGGCATCGACCGGAAAGATCACGGCGGCAATGTTTTGATCTCGATAATGCTGCGCGGTCTCTGGAACCGTCGGAGGATGGCTCCACGGCGCACCGAAATACTTAGCCATTGTCGCCTGCAAGTCGTCGTACCCGTCGTCTGAGTGGCAACCGCAAGGTTCCTCGGCGTGAGTGTGGATGTCGATCGCGCGAACTTTGGAAATATCGACCATTTGCCTTTTCCTTTCTCAGATATTGATGGTTGCGGGGTCGGCGTCGTCATAAAGACGCTCTAATAATCGCTGACGTTCCGTAAGCACCTTGCGAAAATTGAGATTGCCCTTGGCGGTTATTTCACCGTCGGACATTGACGCGGGCTTGCTAAGAATAATTGCCCGGGCAACGCGGGTGGAACTGCCTGAAACTTTGCTCGCACGTTCCGCCAGACGGCGGCGGATTTCACCCTGCAGCAAATCGCAACGGTAAGCACCGTTGTCATCAATCAATTCATATCCCTGTAACGTTAGTTCTTCTTGGTCAGGGAAGATTAGGAGACCAATTTGATTTCTGTCTGCGCCGGTGACGACGATATCGTTCGCTATAGGCGCCAGCCAGGTCAGCATATCCATACGAAGCTGCGCAGCCCGCACCCAGGTACCGGTGAGAAGTTTGAAGTCTTCCGATATGCGGCCATCGAACATCATGCCCTTGTCTAAATCCCTTGGGTCAACGAACAGCATCGCGTCCCCGGTAATCAAGAATCCTTCGTCATCGAAAGCTTGGTCCGTTTTTTTGGGATCCTTGAAGTAACCTGGCATAACGTTGGGACCCTTTACGCGGACTTCGCAGCGCATTTCTTCATCGGGTATCAGTTTGAGTGTGACGCCGTTCATGGGAACGCCGACAACGCCAGATCGATTGATTGGCTCACTTTGCATCATTGTTGCTGGCGCGGTTTCCGTCAGCCCCCACGAGGTGGTCATCAGGGGGATTTCACCTTTCATTTCCATCGCCATTTGTTCAAAGCCAGACCAGATGTCCTGTGGCAAAGAGGCACCAGCGTAAAAGATCAGATCCAGATCCCTGAAGAAGCGTTGGCGAAGATCAATGTCGCTTTGCAACGCCCCCAACAGCATTGCGTACCCAACCGGCACATTGAAACTGAGCGTTCCCGTTTCCATGGCAAGATTTTCCAACGTACGTTCAAACAGACCTTTTACGGGCTTACCATCGTCAATGAATAAGCTGCCGCCATTTGCGAGCATCATGTTGAAATTATGAGATCCGCCAAAAACGTGGTTCCAAGGAAGCCAGTCAACGATCCGCGGCGGACGTTCGCGCAGAAATGGCAGCGCATCGGCAAGCATTGTTTGGTTTGCGCACATCATTCGCTGTGTCGTGATCACTCCCTTTGGCGCCGAGGTCGATCCGCTGGTCATCAGGATTTTGGCGATCGAGTCCGGTCCGACCTTGGAATGCGCGTCATCCAGATCGACCCCGTTGTCACCAAACAGGAGATCCTCAAAAGAGGTAACTGCAGAATAGCTTCCTGTGCGGCTGGCGATTACTTCAACTGAATTCAAGGCCTCAATCGACAGCGCTTCACCGTATTGTTCTGCGTCTGAGACATAGGCCATCTTGGGCCCAACCAGTTCGATGGCATGACGTAGGCGGTCATGAGCTCCGCGGATCAACGAATATTGCTCTGCTACCGGGGCAGTTGGCACGCCGACATATTGCGCGGCCAAGCTCAAAATACCATGATCAATTCCGTTGCCCGACATGATAAGGATTGGGGTTTCAGGTCCCATTCCTCTTGCCAACAGCGAGCTGGCAACGGCTCGCACTTTTTGTAAGGTTGCCGCGTAGTTTTCCTTTCGCCAACCAGCGCCGCTTCGTTCTGCGACGAAGGTTTGGTTCGGCGATTTCACAGCCCACTTATGAAGCCAGTCGCTGGAAGATTTTACAACAGGTCCCAGAGGGTGTTTCGACCGCAGAAGGATAGTGCCATCCGCGCGATCTTCCCGAGCAATGGAATGGGCAAGAAAATCAGAGGTACGCCGCACTTTCAGGTCCTCCGCTTTGCTTGCTCGATAACGCTGAAAGCGTCAAAAACAATTTTGATGGTGCCTTGATCGAGGTTGGCCAACAGTTTTTCTTCGTGCGAAGTGACGGCCGCAACAGCCCTCTCATAGAGTTGCCGACCCGCCAAAGTTGCCTTAAGCGCATACGCACGGCGATCGGTGGGAACACGATCCCGGATTATCAGATCTCTGCGTTCCAACTCGTCAATAATGATCACGAGGTTTGGGCGCTCGATGTCCATTGCGTCTGCCAGTTGCGATTGTCGCAGGCCTGGGTTGTCGACGATCAAAACCAGTGCAGTGTAGGTCAGCATACGCAGATCAAACGCCCGAAGCGTGGCGGTAAGGTCGTCGCGAACGACGTTAAAAGCACGCTTCATTCTGTAACCTATGAACGCGCGCAACGTGGCGTCGCTGACAGCATGGGTTTCCGTCGAATTCGTAAGGTTTTGCTTTTCTGTGTTCATCTGACTACCTGAACTGTGGGGCACGCTTTTCCAGAAAAGCTCTTAAACCTTCCTGGGCATCCGTTGTCGTTTGTGAAAGAGCTGCGGCCAATGACTCGGTGAACAACCCATCGCCGTGGGACATCTCGTTGATCCTGGGAATTGCTTGGATCATCAGATAATTGGACAAAGGGGCGTTGCGGGAAATTTTGCCAGCCAGCTTTTGCGCAAGCGCCATTGCCTCACCTTCAGCCGTGGAATAGTGGGCAAGGCCAAGGGACACGCCTTCTTCCGCGCCGTACTTTCGGCCAGTCAGCATCATTTCCGTCATTCGGTCTGGTCCCAGCAAACGTCCAACCCGCGCCGTTGCGCCACCGCCAACAAATATCCCGCGGCGGCCTTCGGGAAGTTGGAAGATTGTTGATGGTTCGGCGATACGCACATGTGTGGCAGCAGCAAGCTCCAGCCCACCGCCGATTACGGCACCAAACATCGCAGAAATCACGGCTAGTCCGCCGAACTGGATTTTGTCCATTACGCTGTGCCAATGACGCGAATGGTGCAGGTTTTCTTCAGCGGACCTGTCTACATGCTCGGACAAATCAAGCCCCGAGCAAAAGTGCCCGGCAGTTCCCGTCAATACTACAACTCGGACATCTTTAGGCGGATCTGAAAAATATTTATCCAGTGAGACCAACAATTCCTCGCACATCGCATTCCGCTTATCTGGGCGGTTCATGGTAAGCGTTGCGATCGGCCCTTCGCGGTCAACTTTCAGGATTTGGGCGTCCATGTTGGTCTCCTTATCGGGGTGGAAGGCGTACAGCACCGTCCAGACGAATGGTCGTGCCGTTCAGGAACGGGTTTTGCACAATGTGTTTGGCAAGCAAGGCGAACTCGTTGGCTTCGCCAAGACGCGCTGGAAAGGGAATGTTTGCTGTGATTTTGGCGGCGACGTCTTCCGGCAATCCTTCCATCATAGGGGTGTTAAACAATCCTGGCGCAATGGCCATCACGCGGATACCTGATTGCGCAAATTCCCGTGCGGCGGGTAGCGACATCGCGGTGATCGCACCTTTGGAGGCGGCATAGGCTGTCTGCCCAAGTTGCCCGTCCTCCCATGCGACTGAAGAAGTGTTAATGATAACACCCCTTTCACCATCTTCGAGCGAACTCAGCTTGGCTATTCGCAATGCTGCATGGCTCATCACGTTGTATGTACCGAAGAGGTTTACGCGAAGGGTCTGTTCAAATACGTCAAATGACAGTTTGTCTTCCCGACCAACTATTCGAGCAGCCATGCCGACGCCGGCACAATTGACTACGATCCTCGGCGGGGACCCAAAAAAATTTGAAACGGATTCGAATGCTTCAGCAACAGCGGCTTCGTCTCTCACATCTGTTGCTACAGCAAAGCCTTTGAGTTCTTCAGCAACAGCGTTGGCCTGGGCTTCATTGAAATCCAAAACGGCGACTCTGGCCCCATGTGCAGCAAAATGTTTCGCCGTTGCTGCACCCAGACCACTGGCGCTTCCGGTAACTAAAGCAATGGTATTATTTAGTTCCACGGCAGGCCTCGATTTGCATATAGTTTGTCATTGTTATGTTCCATATCTATTTTTACACAATTCATTCGCGAACGGCCTCTGGCACCGGCTCTAAGGTATCAGGAATAACGTGATAGCAGGGAAAAGGACCAGAATTACGACCCTAACGATGTCAGACGTCACGAACCACATAACTGATTTGTATGTTTCAACCATCGGCGTTGACCGATCCATTGCGTTAATGATGAACAGGTTCATCCCTACTGGAGGAGTGATCAATCCGACTTCGACGACGATAAGTACAAGTATGCCAAACCAGATTGCCACATGCTCGGGACTCATCCCAAAGTCCAGCGTACTGATCACGGGAAAGAAGATTGGGATAGTCAGCAGGATCATTGAAAGACTGTCCATGAGGCAGCCGAAGATCAAGTAGAATACCAAGATCAGGCACAATACTGTCCACGGACTGAGGCCCAGGCTCACGACCCAATTGGATAATTCCTGCGGAACCTGCGTAAGAGCGAGAAAACTGTTATAAAGCCCTGCGCCTAAAACGATAAAAAAGATCATCGCGGTGCTTGTGGCGGTAGCAATGATACTTTCAACGAATACCTGCCAGTTCAGATTACCCGAAAGCAGAGCGATGAGACCAGTTCCAGCTGCGCCAACTGCGGCACCTTCTGTCGGCGTAAACCATCCCAAGTAAATGCCGCCGACCACGAGACCAAATACCAAAAGGACTGGCCAGACATCCAGCAACGCGCGAACACGTTCCGCATAAGGGACTGCCTCGCGGGTACCAGCGGAGTCTGGATACATACGAACATAAACTGATATTGTGACGATATACCCAAGCGCCGCGAGGATGCCTGGGATAAAGGCCGCCAAGAACAGTTTTGCAATATTCTGTTCTGTCAAAATTGCATAAATGACAAGAATTACCGAAGGTGGAATCAGAATTCCCAAAGTACCCCCAGCGGCCAGCGTGGCCGTTGAAAACCCGCCAGAATAACCATATCGGCGTAGTTCCGGCAGCGCGACCCGGCTCATTGTAGCGGCAGTGGCGAGGGATGACCCACAGATTGCACCGAAACCAGCGCAGGCACCCACGGCTGCCATTGCGACACCGCCCTTTCGGTGGCCCAGGCAACTCTCAGCTGCTTTGAACAGAGCCGAAGACATACCTGACAGAGTTGCAAACTGCCCCATCAGTAAAAACATCGGAATAATGGTCAGTGAATAACTGGAAAAAGTCGAATAGGTTTCAGTTTTCAGCTTGGACATGAACATGTTAGCGCCGCCCATGGCGAAATACAGCCCGCCAATTCCGCACAATAGCATCGCAAGTCCGATCGGTGCGCGCATAAAGATCATGATTAAAAGGATGGGAAATGACAGGTAGCCCATTTCTAGTAGTGTCAATGTGCCGCCTCCCCACGATGCGGCAGGATTAAGCGCCCTGTCACAAGTTCAATAACTTGCGCAACAGCGCAATAAACAGCCACCAAGGACGCAATTAGCGCGGCTATGAAACTCAACCCATAGGCCCACCAGACAGGAAACTGTAACAGAAAGGTCGTTTCGCCGTTGTCCATTTTACCTTGCAGGCCGACAAACAGCCTCCAGGTAATCAGCAATATCACAAGTGACAACACTACTTCCCAGAAGGTAACAATCACTTTGTTGGCCTTTGGTGGCAGAATGTTTGTAAAAACGTCGACTGTCGCATGCGCTCCGTAGAGCTGACATATCGGCAAGAAGGAGAATATGGCGAACGCAACTCCGGCCTCGACGAGTTCGAAATCACCGTTAACAGGTCCAACGCCTGTTGCAATCAACGCTTGCGCTGCCGATTCCGAAAGGGCGTTCAAAAAGTCCGAATGCCCAAACGTGTTAAGGCCGCGCCCCAGAACACTGATTGTTGTCAACAAGACCAGTAGCGTCAGCACAATACCGCCAAGAATGGCCATGTAACGCGCCGTGCGTTCCACCATGTTCTGCATTATTTACTCCAAAAGACAGCTTCCCCCGCAGGCACTTGTCTGCAGGGGACGCAATCGGATCAATTACCTGAGTATTGCGAGATTAACTCAAGAGCGCGAGCTCGAAGGCCCGTGCCGTCCATACCTTTTTCGTCCATCTCGGCAATCCAAGCATCGGTGGTGGGTTGCGAGGCAGCCTTCCATTCTTCGACCTGTTCAGGGCTTAGTGTTATTATATTATTGCCGCGTTCCATGGCCTGTTTGTGTGGCCCATCGTCGTCAGCCTGCATTTGCTTTCCCGCAAAAGCAGAGAACTCTGCACCGGAATTGGCATCAATTATGGCCTTCAGATCGTCCGGCAATGCGTCCCAACGATCTTTGTTCATCGCAAAGATGAAAGTCGTCGTATACAATGAATCGTCACCGAAAGTAGTGTGATTTCCCACTAATTCATTGACTTTCAACGCTCCGGTCACCTCCCATGGAATGACGGTGGCATCGATCACACCTTTGGACAAAGCCTCCGGTACCGCAGGTACTGGCATCCCGACCGGGGTAGCGCCTAACGAGCTGAACAAGCCGTTGGTTACACGTGTCGGTGCGCGCAGTTTCACGCCGTTAAGATCCTCAATACTTTCAATAGGATCTTTCGAATGGATCAAGCCGGGGCCGTGCACCCAAAGCCCAAGAACTTTGAACTGTTTGAAGTCGTCGTCCATCATGGTTTCTTCGGCCAAATCCCAATAGGCACGAGAAACCGCTTCGGCGTTGGTCATTGTGAAGGGGAGTTCAAATACTTCGGTCCGGGGAAACCGGCCGGGTGTGTAACCAGATACAGTCCAGACAATATCTGCAACCCCGTCAATGGCCTGGTCGATCAGTTCGGGGGGCTTGCCGCCTAGCTGCATGGCTGGAAAGCGTTGGATTTCGATACGGCCATCTGACTCCGCCTCGATCTTGTCAGCCCAGACGTCCAATATGTTCTTTGGAACATTAGCCTGCGCGGGCAAAAACTGATGCATACGCAAAGTGACATCGGCTGCGAAAGCTGCGGTGGCCATGGCGCCGAAAGCAATCGCCGCGACGGCGGATTTCAGTAAAGTTCTGCGCGAGTTGGTCATGGTCTCCTCCCTTAATGACCTATGAGTATCACCCTTCTCTATGTGATATCTCTTTGTAGTTATAAGCTATAACGATCTTGTGCCATTTTGTTGTGGTGTTTCAAGTGGTTCGACTTAGGAGTTGCGTTCCTTGACCGAACCTCGTGGTTCCTGACCGTGTCACCATACAATCTGGGCTTGGACATCATTCTTCCTCTCTCTTGCTCACATTGCCTTTATGTTGGGCTGAGGTAAATTGAGCTTTCTTCTCCGTTAGTTTCAGAAATCGGCAACTAAATCGATTTTTTTTAGGATTTGCTTTCTATTTCAGTGTTGAAGACATTGGCGCAACATATTGCTCAGACGCTTGGATTTTCATCGGAATTGGCCTCGATAGTCTTTGTCGCGAATTCGAGAAATGCTTCACGCTCGCTGGAACTCAGTCCACGCAAGATTTCGTTTTGAAGGGCTACGACGACAGGTAAAGCCTTGGCGTAGATGTTTTCTCCTTCCGCAGAAAGTGTGACTTCACGAGCCCGCCTGTCTCGCTTGCTGATCGATCTTGTCACGTATTTTTTTTGTTCAAGCCTATCTATGACCCCGCCGATTGTCGCCCGGTCGTAGGCTATCATCGTCGCAATCGTCGCTTGATCGATTCCCGGGCGGGTACGAATAGCGTCCAGTGCCGCGAACTGAACCGAAGTCAGATCAATACCGGCTTCCATCATTCGGGTTGAGAATACATGCGTCGAAATTTGATTGAGTCGCCGGATAAGATGACCCGCCATTCCGTAAATTTGCACCTTAGCCTCCGCCACTTTGGTTCACTAATGCTACAATCGACCATAGTTTGATAAAAAAATATGTATACATACCTTTTTTGCCTCAATATAGTAAGTACAAATATCATATCCCGCAAAACAGTAACTGGGCAGTGGTCATGCAATATTACTTAAATGGTTTTCGACCTGGTGATCCGGACATAAAGCCAGCTGATAACGGCGGGTCCAAAAATAATGACGAGAATAGAGTTCTTCCCGAAACCGTTGATGTTTTGATCGTAGGGTGCGGCCCAGCAGGGCTATGCCTTGCGGCACAACTTTCACAGTTCAGCGAATTTACAACGATAATTGTGGATCAAAAGATGGGTCCAATGGAAAAAGGGCAAGCTGACGGGGTTAACGTCCGTTCGATGGAAATGTTTCAAGCATTCGGATTTGCGGACAAGATCAAGCGTGAAGCTTATTGGGTAAACCAAACAACATTCTGGGCACCAAACCCTGCTAACCCCGGTCACATAAAACGGGCAGGCATTGTTCAAGATGTAGCCGACGATCAATCCGAAATGCCGCACACTCTGATGAATCAAGCTCGGATACATGAGCTTTTCTTAGATGTTATGAGAAATGCGCCAACGCGGTTGGAGCCTAGATACGGTTTTAACGTCCGCGATCTGACGATTGACACTGTTACTGCTGACCACCCGGTCACAGTAGTGCTCGACCCAGTGAAAGAGAATGAGGATGCTGCCGAACCAATTCAAGTGCGCGCCAATTACGTTGTCGGTTGCGACGGCGCGCGCAGCAATGTGCGCAAAGCCATTGGCGGAAAGTTGCAAGGAGATGCAGCCCATCAAGCCTGGGGAGTAATGGACATCCTCGCCAATACTGACTTTCCAGACGTTCGACGTAAATGCCTTATTCAATCTTCGGCCGAAGGGAATGTTCTGATACTTCCTCGTGAGGGCGGATATCTGTTCAGGATGTATGTCGAGCTGGACAAATTGAATCCGGCAGAAAGGATCGCAAACCGAAACTTAACCGCCAACGACATTATTGCTGCGGCCAATCGGATCATTCTGCCATATTCAATTGACGTCAAAGAGGTGGTTTGGTGGTCGGTTTACGAGATCGGACATAGGCTGACTGATAAATTCGATGACGTACCCACAGATGAAGTGGATACCCGGACGCCCCGTGTCTTCACTGCTGGTGACGCGTGTCATACGCATAGCCCAAAAGCGGGGCAGGGAATGAATGTGTCGATGGGAGACACATTCAATCTCGGATGGAAACTCGTACATGTTTTGACTGGGCGTTCAAAGCCAAGCCTTTTGCACAGTTATTCCGCTGAACGGTTGTTGGAAGCAAAGCGGCTTGTGGAAACCGACCATAAATGGGCGCGTATCATGAGCGCACCCCCTAGCGAGGCAGAGCTAGACGGCACCGATGTGCCCCGGATTCAGAAGCAGTTCATTGAAAATCTGGAATTTACTGGCGGACTCGCCGTTCGTTATGAACCATCCGACTTGATCGCAGAACCGACTTATCAGCATCTGGCCAAGGGGCAGGTCATCGGAAAGCGGTTTCACTCCGCTCCAGTTGTGCGGCTCGCTGACGCCATGCCTATGCAATTGGGGCATACTGCCGAGGCAGATGCCCGCTGGAGAATTTACGCCTTTGCCGGATCGGGCGATATAGGCACTCGGGATGGTTCTATTCATCTCCTATGTAATTTTCTTCTGAACGATCCAAGCTCACCGATTAAACTTTTCGGGCGTCATGGCGAGGCTATTGACGGCTTGATTGACGTTCGCGCGATTTTTCAACAGGACTTTAGGTCGCTAAGCTTCGAGGATATGCCCTCGTTCTTAAGGCCAGCAAAAGGCAAGTATGGTCTGCGCGACGCCGAAAAGGTCTTCTGCGTCGACCACAAAACTGGCAACGACATCTATACCATGCGAGGAATTGATCGAGACATCGGATGCATGGTGATCGTTAGACCTGACCAATACGTTGCCAATGTCTTGCGTCTGGGTGATTATCTTGGTTTGACAGACTTCTTCGCCGGTATATTAGTTGGCGAAGCTGAACATTGAAGTCTGGAATAAGCCGCTTCAGCTAATGAACGACAAGGTCCTACGGACAAGTTTCAATCGCCAGATCTTTAGAAGAGTTTTTAAATTGACGTGCCAAGAAGTCTATGAATGCGCGGGTTTTTGGCGCCAAATTTCGCTTGTCCGCGAACATTACGACAATGTCGGTACTGTTCGGCGAATATTCGGGCATGACCTGAACCAACTCGCCCGAATTAAATTCTTGCTCAACCATATAACAGGGCAGTCTGGCGATCCCGAGACCTGCAAGAGCCGCCCGGTATATCACATCTGTACTGTTACCTTCAAAATTCCCTTGCGCCACAAATAACTGGTTGCCGTCGATCTCTGCTTGCCCCCAAGAATTCCGAAACTTGCTTCCCGCAACCCTTAAGCAATTGTGTTGTGCCAAATGTTCAAGGTTCGAAGGCGTTCCGCAGCGCTCTAGGTATTTTGGTGATGCGCATAAAACCCGACGGCTTTCCATAATACGGCGCACGATCGTGTCAGGGCTTTTGTGTTGTTCGTCAAAGCATATGGCCGCGTCAAATCCTTCACTTTGCAAATCAACTTCCCTGTCCGTCAGGTCAAGTGCGACCTCAACTTCAGGGTTTTCTTCCATAAATTTGGGAAGTTGAGGGATCAATTGCGACTTTCCGAATGCAACGGTTGACACAACCTTGAGTTTGCCGCGAGGCGTTCCATCCTGATTTAATATAAGTGCCTCGGCCTCTTTGAATTTGTCGGCCATGGCTCTGCATTTTCGGTAAAATTCCATACCTTCTTGCGTAGGCGACACACCGGTTCGAGTTCTGTTAAGAAGGCGGTAATGGGCGCGATCTTCAAGCAATCCGATTTGTTTGCTTACAGCAGAAGGGGTCTGATCCATTGACCGGGCAGCCGCAGAAATACTCCCGCGCTCAACGACGGTCGCAAAGATCAACATTTGCGCAGATATATCCATTTCACACCATTGGCCTGTTCCAAATTGGAATGGGTCCTGTTCCAATTTAAGAAATTGTGAGCGCTATCAAGCTCGGGTACTTCTGCAATGCAGCATAAATACTGCAATGCAGCAATAGACGAGGCGCAATTATGGCAAATACAAGATCGATTACCTCGTTAGAGATCGTTCTGCATGCTGGCCGCACAGTCTTTCAGCAAAAGCGGGATGCCGTGCGGGCCGCCATCACCAAAAGAAAGGTCTATCTAAACACTTATCGCGAACTTTCTAATCTCACTGACCGTGACCTCAATGATTTAGGTATTCCGCGTGGCAGTATCAAAGGACTGGCAAAGGAGGCAGCAAATGACCTTTAAATCGCAAGCAGTCGGGTCAAACTCGGATAACACATTGTTATATTTGAGTTCCATGTCACGTGGGGCCAAGAGTATATTGCCTCTGATCCTTTCGCGACTGAACAAAGTATTTGCAGGCATGCGCGGAGTATTAAGAACACTTCAAATGGCGCGAATGATGTCAACTCTATCCGAAATGAGTGATCACCAACTTACCCAGATCGGGATCTCGCGGGCAGACATACCAATGTATGCCGAGAAATTGCTTTCAGATGATTGGGGTGGCGACGCCGAAAACCTGTAAAAACATGTAATTACCAGGTGTTTAATAGGCACTATGAATCTGCTGGTTCTCGCTCCTCCCAGAGAATGCCAGCGCAAGCGGCGGCGAAAGTTCAACAGTGTACGCCAACGCAAAGGACCAGCCTCTTTATCTCCTCCCAAAGGGGCTGGTCTGATCTTTTATTTCGGCTGCGGGTAGTTGTGACGAATCTCCGTGAATTTAGGGCAGATTTTTTCTGAAAAACCTCGTCACCAACTCATGCGAAACTGGTGGCCTTCCAAACAAATAACTAATGATGACTCATTCAATGTCCGCATCCCTTGATTTTAAAAGAAGTTTTCCAGGATGCCTGTCGCGTAAGTGAATAAACGAATTTCGTTGAATGGTCATGGACAAAGATGATCGATGAAATTGATCTAAATTAAAGCGGAATTTGTGAGCATCGGCACAATGGCTGGCGAGAGAATGAGGAGGAACTTTCGATGCCAGATAAGACGCCGAAAACAAAACACCCCACAACATTGATCGACGTGTTCAAACAAATGCAGCCTTCGGAGTCTGTGAATCCTGTTCTTGGCGCTCAGATTGAGCAATTTTGGGACGCGCAGGAGAAGATGCTGGAAGAAGCAGAAAACTTTGCACAACATTGGTTTGAAAGGCGTCATGAGGCTGTTCGGTCTGCACTTAAGGCGGCGCGTACCGCGTCGTCGGCCAATGTAGGCGACCCATCGAAAGCCATGCAAACGATTACGGAATGGCAGCGTCACTCAGCAGAACGTCTGATCGCGGACGCTCAGGAATGGTTCGAAACAGTTGCCCGTTGTGCGGCATATGCGGCAGAAACTGAAGCGGAAGCCGTGGAGAAAACAATTGACGATGTTACCACCACAGCGAAAAAAGTTGGGCAGTCTTCAAAGTCAGAGCCGGTTTAGGGTGTTAACATTGGAAGTTTCCACTTGAATTTAACCCGATCAGTCGAAAGGACTGTACATGTACAAGAAAATTCTAGTCCCTGTGGCGCTGGATAGTGACCATGATACTCGGGCTTCTTTTGAAGCGGCGCGCCTGCTGGCTGACACCGATGCAGAATTCATTATGCTCCACGTGCAGGAACCTATTCCGGCGTATGTGGCGTCTCAGATTCCAGAAGAGGTTTTCAAGAACACACGCCATGAGATTCAGGAGAACCTACTCAAGAGTGCGTCAGAGTTGCCCGGCGCTCAAGCGAAGTTGGTTTCTGGGCATGCTGGCAGGGCGATTGTCGATTTCGCCAATGAACAAAATGTTGACTGCATTGTAATTGCTTCGCACAAGCCGGGCTTTGAGAATATCTTTCTAGGGTCAACTGCGAACAGGGTTGTGCATCATGCAAAGTGTGCGGTTCACGTAACCAGGTGAATCCACATCCACGTTGACTTAGCTTCAAAAACTATCGGGACGTTCAATGTCGCGCGTCGGGGCAAGCTGGAGCTTGGTCGCTGTTTTCGAGATAGTGCACTGCAAGGAGGTGTGCTGTGCGAGCAATGGTTTTCGATGGGAAGAGTCCCAGTCTGCGACTTTGTGAATTACCTATTCCAGTATCTGGCGCAGGGCAGGTGCAGGTGCAAGTCGAGGCGTGTGGTGTCTGCCGAACTGATTTGCACATCGTTGATCGTGACCTGAAAAGCCCCGTACTGCCGCTGGTCCCAGGACATGAAATCGTCGGGCGTATCAGTGACTTGGGAGACGGGGTGGGCAAGCTAAAAATTGGTCAGCGAGTCGGCGTTCCCTGGCTGGGACATACATGCGGTAGGTGCGAATTTTGTAGATCTCATCGCGAGAACCTTTGTGACGAGCCGGGGTTTACAGGATACACAATTAACGGTGGCTACGCCGAATACTGTGTGGCGGATTCGAGTTTTGTTTTCCCGTTGCCGGAAGAAAAAGAAGCGGCGGATTTGGCTCCGCTTTTGTGTGCCGGTCTGATCGGTTATCGCAGCTTCAGGATGGCTGGCGGTCCAAAATCCTTAGGTATCTATGGTTTCGGCGCTGCAGCTCATATCCTTTGTCAGGTTGCTACGTCGCTTGGCGTCGATGTCTATGCTTTCACAAGAGATGACGACATCGCAGCACAAAAGTTTGCCTTGGAATTGGGTGCTAAATGGGCCGGTGGCTCTTCTGAAAGTGCTCCTGAAAGTTTTGACGCATCAATCATATTTGCTCCGGTCGGCGCTCTTGTCCCACTTGCCCTTAAAGCAACCCGCAAAGGAGGGCGTATTGTTTGCGGCGGTATTCACATGAGTGATATACCGTCGTTTCCATATTCAGACCTGTGGGAGGAACGCTCTATTTGTTCCGTCGCCAATCTGACAAGGAAAGACGGTGATGAGTTTTTTGAATTGGTTTCGGAAATACCTATAGAAACCCGTGTATTAACTTATCCGCTGGAATGCGCGAATGATGCCCTTGACGACTTGCGATCCGGACGATTGCAAGGCGCAGCGGTTCTCTGTGTTTAGTTCCGACCCGTCTGGCTGCGCATACTCTACGACTTGTTTGCCAATTCTGCAGCCTTTTTCTAAAACCACACTTTTTCTCCAGGTCTGACATCTGGAAATGAGGTTGAAACTGCGCTTTTGTTCTTACCAGAGTGTGCATCGTCGAGACAGGTGATCCTCACTCTGCCGCTAATGAGATAACCGCCTTGTCTGAAATGGATTGATGTTTCTCGGAAATACGTAATTTTCTGAAACGCCCTTGGTAAACCAATGCAAAAACAGGTGGTGTGAAGAAAAATGACACAACGGTCGACAGCAACACGCCGCCTGCTATTGCCACCGCAAACGGGGGCCAGAATGCACCGCCACCTACTATCAGGGGGAGAAACCCGCCAAACGTCGTAACTGTGGTCGAGATGATGTGCCGGCTGGAACCGGTGACAACGCGCGCCATTGCGTTTCGGTCACCGCGACTTGCCCGCGGATCTTGTTGCAAGCCGGTGAGTATTATTATGGCCGCGTTTATCGAAACGCCGATGGAGCCAATCACGCCAATGATCGCCTGAATGCCGAACGGATATTGCATGATTGCAAGTGACAGCATAGAAAGACCAGCCGACAGGACACAAACCGCCAACGTCACCAAGGTTAACCTGAAAGAGTTGAATGTCAGGACGATTGTCGCGATGGACAGTGTCACGATCAACCCCACCGAAGCCATCAGATTGCCGACTGTGCTGGAACGTGCATCACTGTCTCCGCCCAAGGTCATTGTATATCCCTGCGGTAGCTCAAATCCCGAAACATCCAAGGCTTCCAGCACATCCTGCAGAGCTTCTTCAGGTAGTACACCAGGCACGATGAATGCCTGAATTGTGTTTTCACGGACGCCATCGGTCCGAGTAATTACGCTTTCAGCGGGTTCGACTATGGGTTTGGCAAGCTCGGACAAAGGAACCGCAGGAAACACACCAGTAGCGGAGATTGCAGCAGCGTCCGGCAGAAGTATAGGCATGCTGACTATAGTGCTCAGATCAGAGCGAATTTCGTCACCAAAACGCACCCGAACGGGTAGTTGCTCGGTGCCTTCTATCAATGAACCTCCGGTCACTCCCACCAACGCGGCGTCCAGCTGACCTGCTATGTCCGCAACATCCAAGCCAAGCAGGCGGGCATTTATCTCGTCAATCTCGAACCGGATTTGGGGGTTGCCGCCATTAACGCTTGCTCGGGCTTGTGTCACCAAATCGAGGTTGGCCATGACCGATCGAATCTCGTCACCCAGCTCGCGAAGAATTGTAATGTCTTGTCCCTGTATTTTTACCTCTATAGGCGCGGCAACTGGGGGGCCTTGAACAAGGTTGCGCACAATTATTTGTGCTTCGGTGAAATCTGTGTCCAGGCGACCCTGCAAATCTCCGACCAGGCGGGCGGCATCTTCCGCAGTTTTCGTTGTGATCATTGCCTGCGCAAATCCGGGCTCACGCGAGCGATTGCCAACTATGTTGTAATAGAAGGCTGGACCTGACTCTCCCACCGTCCAGTAGACGCTTTGCACGCCGGCATCAGCCAAAAGCATTTCGTCGATCAGCCGTGCTGTTGCCGTTGTGCCGGAAATCGAAGTACCCCCTGGCATATCAATTTCGATGTAGAATTGGTTTCTATCTACGCCCGGAAAGAATTGAGCAGTCAGAGTGGGAAATGCTGCAAATCCAAGAACGGGTAATACCAACGCCAGCGCGATGGACCGCACTGGGTTTGCGACCGAAATACGTATTGATGCCTCAAACAGACGGGCAAGTGCTGGGATACTGATGCCTTGAGCAAGTATTCCAGCGTCTTTTCTGTCAGATAAAACCCAGCCTGCAATTGCAGGCGTGACCGTCAAAGCAACCAATAAAGACCACACCAACATAAGTACAACGGCGATGGCTATGGCGCCTACAAAGTCACCAGCAGGCCCGGGCAGAAGGATCATGGGCATGAAAGCTAGCGCGGTGGTGATGGTGGAAGCCAACAGCGGAGCCGCCAATCGGCGTACCGCGTCGCGCACTGCAGTGATACGATCCATCCCGTCTTGCAAACGTCGCCGGATTTCGTCTGTCATCACGATTGCGGCGTCTACCAGCAAGCCTAAGGCCACAATCAGTCCGGTGACGGACATCTGGTGAATTGGCAGTCCAATCATGTTCATTGTTGCGAGCGTGGCAAGCGAAACGACCGGCAGAACAAGTGCGACGATTGCAGCGGCTCGAACACCAAGCGTTATGAACAGAACCGCAACCACGAGCGCGACACCGATTGCCATGTTAATCCCGACTTCGGTCAGGCGGTCTGTTGTGTATTTACTTTGGTCAAAGAGTAGTAACTCCTGAATACCCACAGGGACTGACGCAGAACCTTCTTCAAGTTCCTTTCGCACAAATCCAGTCCACCGGTCGATCTGAACCCCGTCTTGAGCAAGAACGCCCACAAGAACGGCTGGCATGCCGTTGGCAAATGCGATCGCAGACTCAGGCATTCGGGGGCCGCGATCCACTGTGGCGATGTCACCCAGTAGTACAACTGCGCCCTCGGCATTTTCGCGCAGAACAATGCTTCTGATGCGGTCAATTGTTTCGATTTCCCCACTGATATTTATGGTTAAATCCACATCGGACTGTAAGCGGCCTGATTGGACTTTTCCATCAGCTTCGGTTATCCGCTGCGAAATTTCAGTGGCACTCAGGCCTAATGCTGCGGCTTTATCCATATCAACGCTGACAAGGACTTCCTCTTCCGGCTGCCCAAAGTAATCAACGGCACGAGTGGCCGGGATCGTCCGCAATCTGTCGCCCAAGGATTCCGCATGGCGCGATAGCAGCGTTATTGGGAAATTCGGGCTGTCAGCCGCCACTGCGATCACCGCAGAATAGGCGGAAATGCCTTCTGCGTCGAAATCTGGTGGCAGAACACCAGTGGGAAAATTCTGACTGGCGTCATCGATCGCATCCCTTGCTTCGGCCCAAACTTGTTCGATGGTGGCTTCATCCAGCGTTTCAAGCAATTCAACGGAAACTACTGAAATCCCAGATCTGGAAACCGAACTTATCTCGTCTACTTCAGAAATTTTCCGCAACTCTTCCTCGATCTCAGCGGTTACCAGCGCTTCGACCCGCTCCGGGTCCGCACCCGGAAACTGAGTCGTCACAGTTGCAAACAGATTGGTGATTGTTGGATCTTCCTGCCGCCCCAACGAAAGAAAAGATGACAGCCCAGCGGATACCAACACTAAGATTATTAGAGCGACAAGCCTGGGGTGACGAAATGTAAGGGTTTCCATTTGTATCCTCCGTCACTCGTTGCCGCCAAATGCGACTCGCTGACCAACCGTCACACGCTGTGGCCCCCGATCAATCAAGACAGTGCCGTTGGGAAACATACCTCTGACAAAAACGCGGTCATCTTCGGCATGGATTACCTCTACGGTCGCAATGCGAACCGTTTTCTCAGCGTCCGCAACCAAAAGCGTCCATTGACCACGCGCCGCTTCTTTTAGTGATGTTGTAGGAACCCAAGTGCCGGTACTTTCGACCGGGTCACTGATGTGAACACGTGCGGTCTGTCCAAACGCGACGTTGGGACCGTCTTTCAGGTCAAAAAGTGCTGTACGCGTCCGGGTTAGTGGATCGACATCTGGACGCAAAGTAGCCAGCTTCGCTTGATACTGGTTGTCGGCAATTTCGACTTCAACATCGGCCAAAAGTGAAGGCTCCACATCAAGTGGAATACCTATTCGCACCTGCGGTGACACGATTTCGACCATTCCCAAAACAAGCTCTCCAGATAGTAGCGTTTCACCGCCGTCGACATGCCGGGAGGTAATTTGACCTGCGAAGGGAGCTTTAATACTGGATTTGTCGATCCGAACGGTCACGTCGCGTAAAGCTGCGTCTAGCTCTCCCATTCTGGAAAGCAGTTCATCTTGCTGAGCTATTGCCTCGTCCAGACGAGCCTGACTGGTAAATCCTTGCTCGATAAGTTTTGTACTGCGTTCAACGGTTTTTTGGGCAAAGGAAAGCAGCGCCGCTATAGCTTTGCGAGATGCGGACAGGCGATCACGTTCAACTTCCAGCAACGCGATATCCAGCGTAGCAAGCAGTTGACCTTTCGAAACCTCATCTCCCTCGTCGACCAGTATTTTTGCGAGGGTTCCGTTCAACTCAAAGGAAATATCTGCAGACCGTTGTGGCTCGACCTGACCGATGAAAACCCGATCAACTAAGTAATGACTTTCTTGACTAATAGGCGTTACTGAAACGGGCGTCACCGAGGCGGCGTCAGGAGCGGGAACAGCGTTCGCTCGGCGCGAAAGCTCAGAAGCTCCTAAGTGGACCGCTGCAGCAGCGACGAGGATGACGCCTACGGTCAAACTAAGCTGTGTTATGCGGTGAAGGACGCGTGAAAAAGGGCTTCGCTTAGCAGGAGCAGAAGCGGAAATCTCTGGATTCGGCATTTTGACCTCATCAAGTTAGTCTCTCTAACATATGTTAGAACTTCTCACTTTGACAAGGGATACGTGATCTGCAAACCTTGGATCATGACAGACACCAAAATAATCAAGAACTCTGGCGGCAACGCGGAAAGCCGAATGGCGGAAAAAAAAGCCTACCATCATGGTGATCTACGAGCGGCTTTGATAGAGGCGACGCGGCAGTTGGTTGAGGAAAAAGGCCCGGACAGTTTTTCAGTTTCGGACGCATGCAGGTTGGCAGGTGTGTCCACGGCAGCACCTTACAAACACTTCAAAGACAAGAACGAAATGCTTGTTGCCGTTGTTCTTGAGGGAATGGCCAGGCATCGTGCAAATATGCTTTCCGCTTTGCAAGAATTCCCGGAAGGATCGCCAGAACGTATAACGGCCATTGGTATGGAGTATGTTGCGTTTGCCATGAACGAGCCGGGTATTTTCCGGCTCAAGTTTGGGGGATTCACCGATCGCATTGCTGACCCCCGGCTCGAGGAGGGTGGGCAACAAAGCTTTGGAATTCTGCTTTCCGAGGTCGCAAAATGCCTAGGCGAATCCAGAATCACCGAAGAGGTTCGCCGTCGCGGATTCCTGCTTTGGAGTTTTGTTCACGGACTGTCTTTTATTTTGCGTGACCGAGGCCTGGCCGACAAAGGTGAGGAGTTCGATCTGCATGATCTGCTGAAAGACGTGTCAGAAAGAATGTTGAAATAGGCCAAGACATGCAAAGTCACGACACCGGATTGTGAGGCAGACCTGTATTAACGGATCTCTAGTGACTTTTCGAAATTTTTTGAGAGCGAGATTTTATTAAATGTCGGGATTCATGCATTTAAACGTTTCGGAATCTTAGCGTGGTGGTTGAACAAAGAATGCCAGACAAGCGCGTCAAACTCAGCGAACTCAAAACTGATAGCCATTTTCCAACCAAGTAACTTCTTCGGCAGGTAAAAGGCTCCGAATTCGTCGGCTATAAGTTTCCATTTCCTCCGGTGAAATGCGCCCCTCCCACTTGTTTGATGTGCCAGAAGAAAAGAAATCCGCGAGGTCGTGGAAAGGCGTGTCTTTATGAAAACGGCGCTCACTACTTTCAACGGCTTTTCGCATTTGTTTAAAACTAGTTGCCTCAGTGATTTCATCCCTGAGTGATTGCGGTAGAGGCACTTTCATTATTCGCGCAATCTTTTCGACCTGACCGGATAAATCCCGGGACATATCGGCGTAATGAAAAAAATGCACGTTGCCATTGTCTTTGCGCTCTTTTGCCTGTTGGTAGTGATGAACAAATGAGGCAAGCGTTAAATCGTCGGTCCCAGCATCGGTGGCCGGCGCATTAACAAAACGCTGAAACCCCTCGCTCTCGCTTTCTGGAAACATATAATCGAGCCAGTCCTCCTTCATATTTCCCGCATGAGTTCGCAATGAAAAGTGAGCGTCAACTGGATGTCTGTATACAACGATGTAGGTCGGTTCGCGCCCGTAGGCGATCCCGTCCATTGGGGTGTGGCTTTTAATACATCTGCGACTGTCCAAGCTGTTCAAAAATTCCGCGATTTCCTTTCGATCACGAAAACCACAGTCAAGCCATGGGGCATCTTTTGAGTTTCCGGCATCCGGAACGACGCGTTGGTATATGAGCATCATTACGATGTTCAGCATCCATGTGGTTCCGCATTTAGGGGGTGTGGTCACAATTACGTCGTCCGGACGCAATTCGAAGCCGTTCCAAATTTCAGTGTTGGTTACGGTGCCGCAATAATCTCTAAGCCGCTCTGTCGTTAACATTTCCATCTCCAACTCGGACCTGAATTCAAAAATACCAGATTTCGAGAAGCCGACGACCAATTTTGTCAAATGCTATCGCTCAAGTACCCAGGTAATGGATGTTCAGGCGTCGGATTTTTGGGGCTTCCCGATGTTCAAACAAGTAAAGACTTTGGACTTTGCCCAATGGAAGAAGTCCGTCATTTATCGGTATAGATAACTGGGTCTGGGTAAGAAGCGCCCGCAGGTGAGACGGAGCATTGTCGTCTTGTTCAGGTTTATGACGGTACGCTCCCGCAGACTTGGGTACGAGTTTCTCAAAATAATCCAAGATATCCTGCTGCACGTCCGGATCCGCATTTGCTTGGACCAACAATGAAGCACCAGTGTGAGCGCACCAGATTGTAAGCAAACCGGAAAGGAAACTGCGGCTGGTGATTTCGTGCTGTATCAATTCGCTTATATCTGTCAGTGACTTTCCGGGTGTGGAAACTGAAACTTCAAAAAACTCTTGTTTCATATAGTTTTAACTCTACACGAAGTCATCTCTGCGAGGCGTGAAGCAGTCAATTAATTCTCCTTCTTCTTGGCATATACAGCCGTGTTTTTGATTCGACGGGATAATAATACTGTCGCCTGGCCCAAGCACCTCTTTCACATCGCCAACAGTGAATTCAAAGCGACCGGATTTGACAAATGTTGCCTGAACATGCGGGTGCTGATGGAGTAACCCCTCGGCACCTTCATCAAAGCGAAACGAAACCATCATTAGGTTAGGATGATCCGCCAAGACCTGACGCGTCACGCCTGGGTCGGTGGGCACGATAGGATTAAGCAATACCATTACTGGGTCGTCCTTTTGAAATGTCTAATTTTCCAACTTACTCAAAGTAGTCAGCGTGTTTAGCGTGTATTTCTTCGATTGTGTTATCGATCCTGCTCAAGTGGCGACGGACAACATTTGTTGCCGCATCTACGTTTTTGTCGGAAAGCGCTTTGGCAAGGTCAAAGTGGTCTTCGTATAGAGTTTTGGCTTCGCTTTGGCGGCCGAGGCTCAAAACGCAAAGCCGGTCAATTTTTCTTTTGCATTCTTGAATGGTTTCAAATGCCAGGGGTTTTCCGCTCAGTTCGCAGATTAGCCTGTGGAACTCATAGTCCAGTTGGTGAAATCTTTCCGTTTCGTTTTTTTCTATAACGCTCAGTTGCTCAGCCAGATTCTCCTTAAGGGCCAGAGCGTGCTCGGGTCGCCAGACGCTGCAAGCCGCGCGCACAACTTCCAGTTCAACTGCCAAACGAACGAAACGGGCATGTTCTATGCGCTCCATTGAAAAGCTACGCACCTGAGTGGCTTTCTGTGGTCGTATCAAAAGAAGGTCTTGCGATTCTAGTTTGGTGAAAGCGTCGCGAACCGGTTGTCGGGAAACATCAAACCTTTTGGCAATGTCTGCCTCTGACAACTTGGTTCCAGGCAGCAATTCCAGTGTGACGATAGCTTCGTACAGATAATCATACACGATATCTGCGGTCGTGCGCCGAGCAAGTTTTTCCTTAAGACTTTGCATTTGTTTCCTTTTTCGCCATCTCAAATAGTTTGGGAAAGCGCCAGTTAATTCAAAGTGTCTGCGCCAAGTTAGCTTTCTGCGCGACTGCTGCCAACGTTCTTGAACCCTGCTGATTTCTTGTTCGCACAATATGGCCAGAAATATTCAGTTGACAATACTAGTATCCTAGTCGACTAAATAATACAATCTCGTTGAGGCGGTGCGGTTGTCAGGACGCTGGATGGAACCCGTCAAAGAGAACCCGCAATCAGAAAGGACCAAAAATGACAGGATCAATCGCAGAGAAATTTGGCGCCCGTCAAAACCTCGAAGGAAAAGTCGCGATTGTTACTGGTGGTGGTCGAGACATTGGGCGCGCCTGCGCAATGCGGCTTGCAAAAGCAGGAGCATCGGTCTCGATCAATTTTCACAGTTCTTCTGAAGGGGCGGATTCTGCTGTCTCGGAAATCCGGAAAAACGGAGGAAACGCAATTTCGCTTCAAGGCGACATGACATCAGACGATGATGTCAAAGCACTTGTTTCAGAAACTCTTTCTGCTTTTGGCGGGTCTATTGATGTCCTGGTGCATGTGACTGGAGGGTTAGTGGCGCGTAAGACGATCGCGGAAATGGATATAGCCCACTGGCAAGACGTGATGGAATTGAATGCCACGTCATTCTTGCGCGTCGTTAAGGCGGCTCTACCACACATGAACGTCGGCGGAGCGATCGTTGGTTTTGCCAGCCAAGCTGGCAGAGATGGGGGCGGCCCGGGTGCGGTTGCCTACGCCGCATCGAAAGGCGCAATTATGACAATGACACGCGGGCTGGCTAAGGAACTGGGGCCAGACATCCGCGTGAACTCGGTTTGTCCTGGGATGATCGACACCGATTTTCACAACATTTTCACAAAAAATGAGGTGAGAACCAACGTGGCTGAGGCAACGCCGCTCAAACGCGAAGGTTCTTCGGAAGACGTCGCGAACCTGGTGGCTTACCTGGCATCGGATGAAGCTGCTTTCGTCACTGGCGCAAACATCGACATCAACGGGGGTCTGCTTTTTTCATAACCGGTTTTGACCGGACAATAGCTCAAGAAACCAATTTTCTAGGGAGGAAGAAATGACGATGAAACAATCCAAAGCACTATTTGGCGCCGCGACCGTGGTAGCCGTGTTGAGCAACTCAGCTTTTGCAGCAGATTGGCGCGGTTGGAATATTCACGTGGACGGTTATCCCAACACGATAGCCATGGATAAATTTGCCGAACTCGTAACCGAAAAGACGGACGGCGAAATAAACGTCCAGATGTTCCACGGAGGTACTTTGGGTAGCCAACCTGACGCTGTCGAGCAGGTACGGGCAGGCGCGTTGGAAGTTGGAAACTTTAACCTCGGCCCAATCGGTCCGATCGTTGCGGAAGCCAACGTTGTTTCACTGCCTTTCATTTTTAAGGACGTGCCACACATGTTCCGGGTTCTGGAAAGTGAGGGCGGCGAAGCAATTGCCGCTGGGATGGCTGAAAAGGGTTTAACACCGCTGGCTTGGTACGATGCTGGCGCTCGCTCGTTCTACAACGGCACAAAAGCGATCAATACGCCTGCTGACGTCGAAGGCATGAAAGTGCGTGTCATGAACAACGACCTGTTTACGGGAATGATAGCCGAGCTTGGAGGAAACCCTTCACCAATGGCATTTGCCGAAGTTTATCAGGCCTTGAAAACGGGTGTCGTCGACGGGGCAGAGAACAATTGGCCATCGTACGAGTCGACCGGTCACTTTGAAGTAGCTGGCTATTACTCTCTTTCACAGCATCTGATCATTCCTGAATGCATCTGTATAAACACTGATACATTCAGTGCCCTTTCACCTGAAATGCAATCGGCCGTCCGCGAAGCGGCGGAGGAGTCGGCCGAATTGCAGCGCCAACTTTGGGCTGAGCGCGAGGCGGCAAGCCGTACAGCGGTTGAAGCAGCCGGAGTAGTTGTGAACGAAGTTGCAGACAAAGCACCGTTTCAGGCTGCAATGGGGCCGGTTTACGAAGCCTACTTTTCGACCAACCCGAATCTACGCCCGTTGGTCGAGACCATCCAGGCAACAGATTGAGACAGAAAGCTCTAGCCTGAAAATTCCCGACCACGGTGATGCGTGGTCGGGTGCTTAACGCAGGAAATGATCTTATGAAAGTAGCTTCCGATCTGCCTGTATCGATACGCAATATGGTTCTTATTCTTGATTGGATCGCGTATGTTTGCCGGGTTTTAACGGGTATTGCGCTGGTGGTGATCACCGTAATCTTCGGTTGGCTTGTATTTGGTCGGTACGTCCTGAACGCCACACCAACTTGGGTCGAACAGGTCGCTTTGTTGCTTGTGATGACAATCGCATTTCTTGGAGCTGCGGTTGGAGTGCACGACAATTCCCATTTGTCTGTTTCGCTTTTACGGTCTGCCGTTCCCCCTTGGATCAGAAGAGTATTGGTTGTCTCTACTGATGTCCTGATGGCTGGCTTCGGTGGGTTGATGCTGTGGTTTGGTGCTCGACTTACAATTTTCAAATGGGGATCACTCATTCCGCTGATCCAAGTGCCTGAGGGTTTGCGTTCATTGCCGCTGACAATTGGTGGGGGGCTTATTCTTGTGTTCTCCATCGGTCATCTGATCCGTGTGTTTGTCGGTGGCGATGAACGTAGCGACAGCATTGAATAGAGGCGTTTGATGGGAATTCTTTTTCTGCTGGCAGTATTTGCACTCTGCGTTCTGATTGGAACGCCTGTGGCCTTTGCATTGGGTATTGCAGCAATTTCGGCCTTTTGGTTTGAAGGGTTGCCGTTGATGATTGGCTTTCAAAGGATCGTCTCCGGCATCAACGTCTTCTCGCTGATGGCCATTCCATTTTTTATTTTTGCTGGCGAGTTGATGTTTCACGGCGGCATCGCGATGCGCCTCGTCAGGTTCGCGTCTGCTGCGGTCGGTGCCGTTAGAGGCGGACTTGGGATAGTTAACGTTTTTTCGTCGATGCTATTCGGTGGAATCTCCGGCTCGGCAATAGCCGATATCTCGGCCCTTGGGTCCATTCTTGTGCCAGTGATGAAGGAAAAAGGGTATGATGCCGACTACGCTGTCAATGTGACTGTAACCTCATCAATTGCCGGGATTATCATTCCACCCAGTCACAACATGATTATTTTTGCTATTGCGGCTGGGGGCGGTGTCTCCATCTCAAAGTTGTTTCTGGCAGGTGTTTTTCCGGGAGTATTGATGTGCATCTGCTTAGCCGTAGCAGCGTATTTAGTGGCCGTCAGGCGAGGATATCAGGCGGAAAAATTTCCCGGTTGGCGTGCGCTTCTCCTAAGTTTCGTTAGTGCGATTCCAGGCTTGCTGACGGCTGTAATAATCGTTGGGGGCGTATTGTCAGGCATCTTCACAGTAACGGAGTCAGGTGCTTTCGGCGCGATATACGCTTTCGTCGTTACTTTAATTGTTTACCGCAGCATTACCTGGGAAAACTTCTGCATCGCCGTGTCTTCGGCTGTGCGCACAACAGCAATGGTCATGATCTTGATCGCGTGCGCAGGTGCATTTGCTTACATGCTGACCTTCTACCGAGTGCCAGACAAAACGGTCGAACTGCTTACGGGGTTGACCGAAAACCCCATTATGATCTTGTTGATGATAAACGTGGTCTTGCTGGTCCTGGGAATGATAATGGATATGGCTGCACTGATCTTGATTTGCACGCCAATTTTCCTGCCGGTCGCAAACAGCTTGGGGATCGATCCATTGCAATTCGGTATGATCTTACTGGTCAATCTGGGATTGGGCTTGTGCACTCCGCCTGTCGGGTCGTGCCTATTTGTTGGATGCGCGGTAGGCAAACTGCCAATGGAGAAAGCCGTGCGGACGATTTGGCCCTTTTATTTGGCCATTCTTGTCGCACTAATGCTGATAACGTTTGTTCCGGCCATCTCAATGACTCTTCCAAATCTAATAGGTTGAGGGGCAAACCTTGCCCTCAATCCGCGTTCAGAAACCTAGGTTTTGTCAGTCACATGGTATTTATCAGCCAAACTGTTGCTTGAACCTATCCACACACAATCGGAAACCGTCTTCGAAATTTCCATTGCCGGGGTGGTAAACGCTTTCGAATGAAATAACGCCGTCATAACCATCAGATCTAAGCGCGTCGGCAATGGGTTGAAACAGATCCGCCAACTGGCCTTCACCCATTCGGCGGACTTCCAGTGTGGCTCTCGGAGTGTCGACTTTTACATCCTTTATGTGGATATGGCCCAAATAACCGCCCCGCAATTCATTGTAACCATCCGGATATGCAAGCTCGTGGCACCAGCAGTTATTCCCTGGGTCCCAAAGCACTTTCAAAGTGTCTTTGGCGTCCAAGTCGTCAATCAATTTACGGGCCGTGTAGTTAGAATTGACCAGGGTGCCGTTCCCGGTTTCCACCACAAGTCTTATACCTTCTGACTTCGCCAATTCGACGGCCGGTGCAATCAATGGCGGCATCGTGTCCCAGACGCCATGGGCTACATTCCACTTTTCGGCCCCGTTTTTACCCCAGAGAATCTGTTCTTTCCTTTGGGTCATAATGCGCACTAACGGCGAACCAACGGTGTGTGCCATGTCGATGACACGCTTTAAAGCGTCCATGTGCTTTGTGTGCAGCTCATCACCGGGTTTGTTTGCCGCAGTCATGCCCGCAAAAATATGTCGTGACAGACAGGACACCGGTTTACCTCGATCACGTAACAGCGCGTTGATTTCGGCAATTTCCTGAGCAGTATGATCGCCGACCTCTGTATCGCCGACAAACTGAAGCTCTGCGTACTCCAGATCGAATTCGTCCATCACATCTACGGCGTGAGTTAGGTCACGACTGATTCCATCGCAAATTACACCAAGTTTCATTGGAAAACTCCCAGTCTTCAGCGGTGCAGTTCCGCGCCCACGATTTCTTCGATCACGCGCGTGCAGATCCAGTTGTCACCGTCAGGGTATTTGGTTTTTCCGGCGTGAAACACTTGCATGGCTGACGATGCGGTCTGCATAGGGACCCCAAGTTCACTGGCCAGTGCAAGCGATATCGTCAAATCTTTGTGCATGGTCGCTATATGACTGCCTGTTGCGACAAATTTGCGGTCAATGATGTTTTCAAGCGCAGTGTTAACAACACCGCATCCCGCACTGGAAGATGAGAACACGTCGAGCAGAGCCTGGCCGCTGACCCCTGCCTTAGCGGCAAGAGCCGCAGCTTCGAACGTGGCCGAAAAGATCGACCCGATCAAAGATTGGAGGCACGCCTTGACTGTCTGGCCGTCGCCGGGATTGGCGCCGACCCGGTGGATGGTTCCCGACACTGCCTGCATTGCCTCTGCGTTTCGGTCCAGAACATCCGGTGCTCCGGCAGCCATCATCGTTAGTGTGCCATTCTGAGCGCCCGGAAACCCACCAGATACAGGAGTGTCGATCAGATTGATACCCGAGCCTTCCATGTCTCGGCCAATTGCACGAGCTTCCGCGGGCTTTACGGTTGCCGAAAGGATGACCGTCCCGCCCTTGACCATGTTTGTGACCAGGCCATCTTCACCCAGAATGACTTCTCTGGCCTGATCTCCATTCATTACCATGACAAAAACACAGTCTGCGTGGGCACCGACCTCGCCGGCAGAATCTTTTGCTTTGCCACCCATCTCAGCAAAAGCACTCATGCGGGTGTTGCTCAAATCGAAACCAGATGTTTCGAAACCATTTTTAATAAGGTTCTTGGCCAGGCCGCTGCCCATATCGCCAAGACCGATTACGCCTGCGGTTTTCATATAGAAACCTCCCGTTTTTCAGCCGTTCGAATACAGGCTGACGTTTCGAAAATGATGCTGCAAGGCATCGGTTTTCGCGGGGATTTCACGCGCCTTGTCCAGACGCCGGGCGAGTCCGGAAGACACCCCGCTGCCCGTTTAGGTGACACCAGTAAACGAAGAAAGCGGATTGCAGGCAAGCAAAGAAGTGTCACCGCCAAAAAGAAATTTGAATGGCGGTTTCACTTACGTGAACGCCGCCATCACCCCGCGCAATTCAGCCAAACCCCGCAACCGACCGATCAAGGGGTAACCCGGAGTGCTGTGGCCGCCCAGATCGCCCAATAACTCCTGTCCGTGATCGGGGCGCATAGGGATTTGCCAGTCTTGCCGCCCGTCAGTTTGGCGACGTTTTTCTTCGGCCATCAGCTCCCGAACGGTACCAACCATATCTGTGTCGCCTTCAAGATGTGCCGCTTCAAAGAAGTCGGGTTTGCTGTCGTCGGATTGGGCGATGCGTTTCGTGTTGCGAAGGTGCGCAAAGTGTATCCGATCGCCATGTCTTCGTACAAATTCTGGTCCATCGAAATCGGAGCTCACCCCGAGGGAGCCAGTGCATAATGTGGCACCGCTGGACGGTAGATCGACCGCGTCCAAGACCGCGCTATAGTCATCCGAGCTGGACACTACACGCGGCAGACCAAGCAGTGAAAATGGTGGGTCATCGGGGTGACAGCACAATCGTAACCCCAGCTGTTGTGCGATCGGGGCCACTTCAGAGAGAAAATCAATCAAGTTCCCACGCAGTTTGTCGCGATCAATCCCGGAGTAAGTTCCCAGTAACGTACGTACGTCTTCGACGCTCCACTGATCGTTGGCACCTGGCAATCCTGCGGTGACGTTGTTTTGCAGTTGAACTTTGGCCTGGTCCGACATGCCCAAGAATCTGGTTTTAGCGGCGTGTCGCATCTTTTCAGAGTATTCGTCTTCGGCACCAATACGCCTTAAGATGTGTATATCAAATACTGCGAAATCTGTCAGATCGAACAGCATAGCCGTTCCACCGTGCGGCTGCGGTGCACGTAAGGAGGTGCGCGTCCAATCCAAGATTGGCATGAAGTTGTAGCATACGGTTTCAATCCCGCGCGCGGCCAGCGCCTTTAAACTGGATTTATAAGCTGACACATGTTCTGCCATATCCGCAGATTGCGTTTTTATCGCCTCTGAAACCGGCAGGCTTTCAACCACATCCCAACCAAAACCACTGGAGGAAAGTAACGACTGGCGATCGGATATTGATTGTTCATCCCATGGCTGTCCTGGAGGGATATGATGTAGAGCTGTTACAATACCCTCAACACCAACCTGATGCAGGTCATCCAATTCTATCGGGTCTTTTGGGCCGAACCAGCGCCAACATTGTTTCATGGCATCCATCCTGAGTATAGTGGGTGGTCAGGTCTAATAGGTAGGCTTACCCGTTCGCCAGTGCGCGCAGCATGATAAATCGCCGTAACAAGACCGACAGAGGCCGCACCGTCCCTTAGTGTAACTGCCGAATTCGGCTCCGAACGCAAAGCCTTGCCTACTTCGGTGAAAAACCCCTCGAACCCAGTTGGTTCCCCGGGCGCCCGCGCAATTGCGTCATCTATGGTTCTCTGCATGGAAGGATCCCGCGCGACGAAATTCCACGGGGGTTGACCCGGCGCGTAGGGTTCCAGACCGGAGGTCGCGGTCAAATTCTCAAACACAATTCGCAATCGAGTTTCGTCCTTTGCGGCGCCCAAAGTGATATTGCTGGTGCATAGAGCTCCAGAGTTCATGCAAAATGAAATAGCCGCGCAGTCTTCAGTCTCGATTGGGTTTACCCGAGTTGTCGTCATTGCAGACACGGTGGCTATTTCACCGGCCAAGTGCATTAAAAGATCATGGTTGTGAATAGCGTGCCCCAAAACTGCCCCACCTTGTTCACCTGCCCAGGTTCCACGCCATGGAACCGAGTAATAGTCAGGTCCGCGGGACCAATGTGTCTCCAACGCCGCTGTTTGAACCTCGCCGGTCAGGCCTTCTCGTTGTAAATGCCTTAGCTGCGCAAGCGACGGGCCCCATCGATATTGAAAGACGGGAAATACTTGTTTCCCAGCACGAAGAGCCGCTTCAATTATCCTGTCCACGTCTTGCATCGAAGTGGCCAGAGGTTTTTCACAAATGACGTGTTTTCCAGCCGCCAGCGCATCGAGCGTGACCGAAACGTGAAGATGTGGGGGCAGGCAAACGTCGATTACGTCGATCTCGGGATCATCAAGAGCCTCTTGGGTATCGGTCATCGCGATGAAGTCGTTATCGCCCCGAATTTCTTCTATGCGGGCGGCATCTTTGTCGGCAACGGCTGACACATGAAACTCTTCGTCCAACTTTTTGAATGCGGTGAGATGTTGGCGACCAATGCCAGCACCCAGAATTGCAACATTGATCATTCTACTTCCGCCATTTCCTGCGCGCGTAGGGCCAACTCCATGACCGTAAAGCAATGGGTCTGCGTCATCGCAGTCTCAGTTCGATGTTCAATGTCACTCGCCAGACGCGAGAAATACGGAAGACCAGCGTCAGACGCGTCAATCTTTTCGCAGATTTCAGAATTCACTATGATCATGTGATCGGTTCCAGGTGCGCCGCCCACATCCACGTATTTCCTGAGCTCAATGTAGCCTTCTGTACCAAGAATTGTCAGTCGTCCGTCGCCCCAGTTTGGCAATGCGTCCGGTGTGTACCAGTCCACGCGGATGTATCCGGTCGCACGTTCGCTACGTAGATTGATTTCGCCGAAGTCCTGCAATTCAGGATCGGTTGGGTTGGCATAGTTGGCAACAAAGGCATTCGTAATTTCGGCAGAGGCTGAACTGGTGTAATGCAGAAACTGGTCGATCTGATGAGACGCAATATCGGTCAAAATTCCACCAAATCGGTCTCGTCTAAAAAACCAGTCAGGCCGAGTTGGTCTGTTCAATCTGTGTGGACCCAATCCGATCGTCTGAACAACTTGTCCAATTGCTCCGGCTTCAACAAGCTCTGTCGCGCGGGTGCTAACCGCAGTTTCGAACCGTTCGGAAAAGTTGACTGACCAAATACGCCCTGTTTCTGAAACCGCTCTTTTTATCCGTCCCAACTGTTCCAACGTCGTGCAGCCGGGCTTGTCGCTCATCACGTCCATCCCATTTTGCATGGCCCAGATGGCCAAATCCGCGCGATCTGCGGGGATTGACGAAATCAAGGCCAGATCAGCGCCGCTGCCAAGGGCGTCCTCCAGTCGATCCAAACGCGGCACATCGGGAAACCGTTTGATAAAACCGGGCAGTGTTTCGGGCTCCCCTTGCGTCCAGTAGCCGACGCATTTCACGCCAGCTTTTTGCAAGTTTTCGGTCATACCGTAGATGTGACGGTGGTCCAGCCCGAGGGCTACACAGGTTAGCGTCATTGAGAAACTCGTGTGGTTTGGCCAGTTCGATTTGCGGCCTGCATTGCATCAATGACGGCATGGGTTAACAATGCGGTACGCCCAGTGGACATAGGCTGCGTTCCGAACCTGATCGAGTTTGCAAAATCTTCGATAACTGACTGATGCCATTCGTGCGTAAAAGCCATCGGATCAGCGCCACCCCCAGTTGAAGCTGTCTCCCCGATCACTGTTTCTTTGCCGTCCAGATAAGTTAGTGTCAGAACACCCGACCCCAAATGGGCTTTGGCCTTGGTGCCTTGTATCGTAATAGTTTCAGCTGCGCCTGGAAATTCGGCAGTGGTCGCCGTCATCGTGCCAATGGCACCGTTTTCCATCTCAAAAATTGCTCCGGCCCAGTCCTCGGCCTCCAATTCATGCAATGGTGTCTTCCTCATCATCGCCTGAATGGTCGAAATTGGCCCCAATAACCACATTGCGAGGTCCAGCGTGTGTATTGCCTGAGAGATCATGACCCCTCCACCATCCCGCGCATAAGTGCCTCGCCCAGGTGCATCGTAATAGCTTTGATCGCGCCACCACGGCACACGAATATCGACAGTCGCGATCTTTCCCAGATCGCCGGAATTCAAGGCTGACTTTAAGGCTTTGGAGGCCTCACGTGCACGATGCTGAAAAACAATGCCCAACGGAATCTTGTTTGCGTCGCAAAGTTCGACGATCTCTGTGGCGGCACTCATTGTTCTTTCGATTGGCTTTTCCATCAAGACCGGTTTGCTTGCTGCCGCCAGGGTCTTTATCAGTTCCAAGCGTTGGTCAGGGGGCGTCGCGACGATAGCAAAATCCACGCTGGGATCATTCGCAACTTCTTCGATTGAGTTGAACGCCTTGGTGTCGTGGTTGTCAGCAAAACTGGCTGTCTTTCGAGGGTCACGTCCCAACACCCCGGCTAGGTTGAGATCTTGATCTGACGCGTTTATCGCAGCCACATGGGTGCCTGCGACCATACCCAAGCCAATCAACGCTATATTCATTTATCCCCCCAACATACGGTGCCACTCTGAGACTTTGTACGTGAAAGATGCAAGCCGTAAAAAATATGTTAACAAGTGCGCAGACTAATGGCGGAGGCAGAAATTGACAGGCATTTTGAAGGGGATGGCAGAAGAGCTTTACCTTGGGGTCAAGGACTTGCCTATTGTATCCCCACACGGGCATTGCGACCCAAGTTGGTTCGCAAATGATGATCCATTTCCGAACCCGGCTGAGCTATTGGTTGTTCCGGATCACTATGTTTTCAGAATGCTCTATTCGCAGGGTGTTCCGTTGCACCAACTTGGTGTAGGCAAAGAGGGGCGCAAAACCGACCCACGCAAAATTTTTGCCACTTTTGTCGAACATTGGGATCTTTTTCTGGGAACGCCGTCACGCGTTTGGATCAGCTACGTGCTGCGCGAAACACTGGGAATTTCAGAAGATTTGTCTCCACAAACTGCCAACGAAATTTATGATCAGATTTCAGAGCGGCTGGCGCGGGACGAATATAAACCACGGGCATTATTCAATAAATTCGACATAGAAGTTCTGGCGACAACAGATTCGGCATTGGACGATCTCTCTCATCACAAGGCAATCCATGAAAGCGGATGGGGTGGTCGCGTGGTGCCGACTTTTCGTCCGGACGGGGTGTTGGACGCGACCGACCCAAGCTTTACTCAGAATCTGGAAAAGCTTGAGGTTTTGACAGGCACAGATGTCGGTGGCTTTGCGGGTTTCTTGGAAGCTTTGAGACAGCGCCGGGCTTTTTTCATTGAAATGGGCTGCACGGCAACCGACCACGGAATCCAAGTTGCACAAACCGAATGGTTGGATGATCCGGATGCACTGTACCAACGATTGAAGAAACAGAAAGGGTCAGTGCAGGATGCAAACCGCTTCTATGGGCATATGCTGATTGAAATGGCTCAGATGTCAGTCGAAGACGGGCTGACAATGCAGATTCATGCTGGCAGCAAGCGCAACACGAACCAAGTAATAATGAAAAAGTTCGGCCGGGACAAAGGGGCTGATATTCCGGTTTCAATGGATTGGGTAAATGGGTTGGACGCCCTTTTGAACAGGGTTGGGAACAATGCAGAATTAAGGATCGTGCTGTTTACTTTGGACGAGGCAACGTACGCCCGCGAACTTGCACCTATGGCAGGGCATTGGCCGTGCCTTCGTATTGGTCCACCTTGGTGGTTTCACGATAGCCAGGCTGGTATTGCGCGGTATTTCGATCAAGTTGTTGAGACTGCTGGATATTTTAACTTGGCTGGCTTCAACGACGATACACGCGCCTTCCTTTCGATTCCCGCGCGTCATGATCTGTGGCGCCGGGGTGTAGCCGTGCATTTGGCGGATCAAGTGGCCAACGGGCAATTTGGACGGGAGAGCGCTGAAAGACTGGCAAAGCTGCTTACAACGGACCTCGCTCGGCAGGTTTATGGGTTGGAAAACTAGATGGGCACAATTCTACATTTCGGACTTGGAAATTTCGCTCGTGCACATCTTTTGGATTATACGCAACAAGCCGGTGATTGGGACGTGGTCGGTGTAAGCCTTCGCTCGTCTTCGGTCAGGGATGGACTGGCTAAACAAGGCTATCGCTACGATTTATGCGTGCAAGGGCAGGGCGTGAAGCGGGTCGATATCTTGCGCAATGTTCTCGTTGTTCCGGAAGATCGAGACGCGATTATCAAAGCCGTGGAGAATGTGGAGATCATATCGGCGACTGTAACCGAGAAAGGCTATCATCTGGACGCGAAAGGGCAGTTGAACTTTGCCGACCCGGCAGTCGCGGCTGACCTTGCAGGGCAGGGACCTTCGACACTTATTGGTTTTCTTGCATTCGGGTTGGTCGGACGAACTAGTCCTGTGACGGTGCTGAGTTGTGACAACCAAGTCGGAAACGGTACGGCGTTGAAAGGTGCAGTTGTCGAATTCGCGGCCGCCGCAGAATTGGAAATAGACTGGAGTGCCATTCGCCTCCCAAATTCGATGGTGGACCGGATCACTCCGGCCACAACAGATACCGTCCGCGCTATAAGCGGCGATCCGATGGCTGTTCCAACCGAAGCGTTTTCGGAATGGGTGATTGAAGACGATTTTGCGGGGCCACGACCAGATTGGCCGGGTGTTCAGATTGTTCAAGACGTAGCGCCGTACGAAATGCGAAAGCTTCGCATGTTGAATGGCGCACATTCATTCTTGGCGTATGCCGGGCTCGCGAGGGGTTTGGAATATGTGCATGAGGCTGTTCAAGACCCAGTTTTGCGCACACTTGTAATTCAGTTGATGAAAGATGCCGCTTCAACTTTGCCGTCTCAAATTCAGGATCAGGTTTCAGCTTATTTGGATGCGCTGATGAGAAGGTTCGAAAACCCGGAGTTGGCTCATCGTTTGGACCAAATAGCAATGGATGGGAGTCAAAAGCTGCCTTACCGGTTTGTTCCTACGTTGCGGGAAACGGGATCGAATGCGGTTGTTGAAGGAATGCGAGCGTGGATATCGTATTGTCTTACGGAGACAGCTAATGGCAGGCTTGTAAACGATCCCAAAGCTGTCGAGATCGCTCGAATAGCTAAACAATCTGAACCCGAAATCGGATTATTGAAACTCATAGGGGCCGAGGATTTAGCGCAGCTTATTCAGGAATAATAGCGCCCCTAAACTGCACAACCTTGGATGCCATCGCATGACCAGCCAGCAATGCCTCGGCCTGCGATTTTCCGGACAACAAAGCGGCCAAGTATCCTCCATTAAAACTGTCGCCGGCGGCAGTTGTATCCACAACGTTTTCCGCTGGCAAATAGGTTTGATGTACCTCTTCACCGATTGAAAGGGGACCTTGTGCGCCACGTTTTAAGGCACCAAGGCCGGGGTGTTTGGCGAACCGATCGGCGACTTGTTCGGCGCTTTCACCAAACAAGGCCATCTCGTCGTCGATCGATGGCAAGGCCACGTCTGCACGGTGCCAAAGCCGTTCATTAATTTGCCGGGCGTGATCAGCACTTTCCCAGAGGCGTGGTCGATAATTGCTGTCGTAGATAAACTTGGCTGGGTTTCGATCGAGCCAATTCAGCAAAGCAATCCTGACTTCGTGCGGGAGGATGGCCACTGAAATTCCGGACAAGTACAATGCGTCGTAAATTTCCAGTCCACTAAAATCGAGGTCGGAAAACAGTTGCCGCGCAGCGGACTCACTTCGCCAATAAGTAAAGCTGCGTTCACCACTGTGAGATGTTGTAATTGCGTAAAGACCAGGAGATGCACCGGCAATGGTATGGATCTCTGCTGTTCCAATACCATGGCCGGAAATAAACTCGGATATTCGATTTGAAAACGGATCATCCCCAATGCAGGTAACGTAATCCACTTGCAAATCAGGTGCTTGACGGTGCAGGTAGATTGCGGTGTTCAGAGTATCGCCAGCAACGCCCACTATTGCGCCATCATCCAATATGGACAATTCAATCATTGCTTCGCCGATGCAGGCTATTCGAGTCATTTTTTTTCCCGTTTCCAGATAATCAGCCCCGCAGTCATTATCAGTGCAGCACCTGCGAGCGTACTGCCGTCAGGTACTGTTCCAAAAAACAGATAGCCCCAAATCGCCACATAAATCAGGAACGAATAAGTGAAAGGCATCAACTGGTTGGCCGTACCAAATCGATGAGCATTGGTGAGCAGTTGATGTCCGCCCCAACCAAACACGCCTAACCCGATTAGAACAATCAAACCCCAAGCGTTCTCAGGTTGAATCCAGAACCACAAAGCAAATGGCAGCAATACGACTGTTCCGACTAACCCCAGATAAAATTGCATTGTATCGACAGCAACGATTCCGGAAAGTTTTCGGGTCATAATTGAATAGAGCGCTAGCGCCGTCGAATTGTAGATGATAAGGAGCATTGTCGGATGAAATGAGGCTCCAAATGGTCGAACGACAACAAGGACGCCCACAAATCCCAGCAAGATGGCAGCCCAACGCCAAGGGCCAACAGATTCATTCAGCACAAAAACTGAAAGAAAACACACGATGACAGGGCTTGAAAACATTATGGCCGACACCACCGTCAACGGAAGGAATTGCAGCGCGTAGAAATTTAAAACAGTCGCGGATATCAGAAGAAGCGCCCTGCTGATGACCTGCCAAGGATGATCGGTTTTAAACCGGCTTGGATCCACTCCGCCTTTCGCGATCACACCTAGTGAGATCACAAAGTGCCCAGCATACCTCATAAAGGCCAATTGAAACGCCGGAATTCCGGCCACGGCCAGCCACTTTGCGCCCAAATCAACAAAAGAAAACAGCAGCCATGCCGACAGCATCAACAAGATGCCAAGACGCGGTAGGTCCGCGGTTGAGCTGGCGGTGACGGCCATCAATCAGGTCTTGAAGCGATTTACATAATAGTCGACCATTTGGCTGACCATGTCATCTGCCTGACCGTTATCTCGCGCATCGTTTAATGCAGCAAGCGTTCCCTGCGACATTACGCTTGTCACTCCTGCATCTCGCGCCATTTGGTCATAATACCCAAGATCCTTTGCAGCGTTCTTGATCGCAAAAGCCAACTGATTTGGATCTTTCTCAACACCGTACGCTTTCACGAAGTCCATCATGCCCGAGTGCAAAGGCCCGGCGGCCATTACGTCATACACCTGTTTCCGGTTTACTCCTGCGACGTCAGCCATCGCAAACGCTTCGGCCATTGCGTTTGCGACGGTCATTCCAAAGAAATTGTTGATCAGTTTTATCGTATGCCCCGATCCAACTGCACCGAGATAGAATACGTTTTCTCCCAAGTCCTTCAAAACGGGTTCTGCTCTGTCAAAAGCCGTTTTATCCCCTGAGGTCATGATATTCAGCTTCCCCTCCAGCGCATGTGAAGGTGTCCGGCCAAGAGGGGCGTCCAAGAAGCTGCCGCCTGCGTCAGCAACTTCTTGAGCCAAAGCTCTGGTGCTGCCAGGAAGCGAAGTGCCAAAATCAACAACAATAGCCCCATTATTCAGTCCGGAAATGACGCCGTTATCCCCGCGCATGCGGTTTTCGACCTGTTCAGATGTCCCCATACAAAGCATCACTATGTCGCTTGATTTTGCCAGCTGTTTAGCGTTTTCAGCTTCGCGCGCGCCACGGACGATTGCCGCATCCAAATAAGTTCGATCGCGATTGCCAAGTACTGTAATTGAATACCCCAAGTCCTGCAGGCGGTTAACCATGGCTCCGCCCATTAGTCCCAGGCCGATGAACCCAATAGATGGTTTGCTCATTGGTTTTCCTTTCAATCTGTAAAGTCGGTTTCATCAACGCATCTGAAGCCGAGGTTTCTGTTTTTTAAGCCCGACAACGCCCTGAAATCGATCCTCATTCTTTTTGACCTGGGCCAGGTAGACTGCCCATTCGGGATAATCGCAATTAGATTTCAAGCCCTAGCTTGAATGTGAGTTACTTGCTCTTTGAGCGCGGCTTCTATCGTAGTTGCGACGGCTAGAGTTCGCGCTGCATCGGAAACGTCGATAAGCGGAGGCGCACCATCGATCACTTCTAGGAAATGATCTAACTGAGCCTCAAGCGGAGTTCGTTTTTGAACTGGTTTTGGCAGCTGCTCTTTTTGCGCTGCCGTACCCCAATCACGACCGTTCCACAGGTTCAGCGACGGGAAACTAATTGCACCTTCGGTACCCGTGATCCACATCATGTCTTGATGAGTTGTGCCAATATTTGGGTTTTCGCCAATACCAGCCTCAAAACCCCATGGGCTGGGAGTAGTATCGGCAAAGCTGATTGTTCCAGTCGCGCCATTATCAAACGCAATCGCTACCGCTCCGCTTTCTATTCGGTTCGCTCCACGGACCGAAGCCCCGCGTAAGGCAACAACTTCGGAGATTTCGCCGATTGCGAAGCGTAGTACGTCTATATCGTGGACTAAATTTATCATGACGGGGCTTCCGCCAGAGGTGCGCCAGTTTCCCTCAAAATAACTGTCTGGCTTGCGCATTGCCCAAATCAACGAAACGTTTACGACCTTACCGATTGCGCCTTGTTCAATGTGGCTTTTCAATCTTTGCAAGGTCTGATGATAACGCCGGTGGTGGCCGACAAGGGTGTGTATGCCTGCATTTGAAACAGCATTTTTTAGTGTTTCGGCTTCTTCCAAACTTTCTGCGACCGGCTTTTCGATCAACATATGCCATCCCCTCGATGCAGCAGAAACGCCGTGCGTCGCGTGAAGATGCGTTGGTGTGGCGATGATAACACCATCAACCTCTTCGTTGACGTCGTCCATAGAAACAAAGCGCTTTGCGTCTATCTCAATCGATGTATCGGGATCTGCTAGGCCAACCAACGTGCAGTTGGGGTTTTGTTTTACTGCGTGAACGTGCCGAATACCAATGAGTCCGCCCCCAACGACCAGCAACCGCTTCACATTACCGCTCCGATTTGCCAAGGTACGAACTCGTAATCACCAAGTCCCTGAGCTTCTGATTTGCTCGCCTCGCCAGAGGCAACGCGCAGGAATAGCTTATAGATCTCTCGGCCCTTATCCTCGACTGACACGCCATCGGTCAGAATGGTGCCTGCATCCACGTCCATATCCTCAACCATGCGTTTGGCCATAGTCGAGTTTGTCGCAACTTTGATGGTCGGGCTGGGCTTTGATCCAAAGGCCGACCCGCGCCCAGTTGTAAAGCACACGAGGTTGCAGCCAGCGGCAATCTGACCTGTGACAGATGCAGGGTCATACCCGGGGCTGTCCATGAAAACGAAACCGTTCGCAGTGACGGGTTCAGCGTATTTGAAAACGCCGTTTAACGGAGAGGTCCCTCCCTTGGCGGCGGCCCCGAGGGATTTTTCAAGGATCGTGGTCAAACCGCCTGCCTTGTTTCCGGGCGACGGGTTGTTGTCCATCGAGCCCTTGTTGCGCTCGGTATAGTCTTCCCACCAGCGCACCAGACCGACCAACCGCTCGCCGGTATCTCTGTCAACGGCGCGGCGGGTCAGCAAGTGTTCGGCCCCATAGATTTCGGGGGTTTCAGCCAGCACGCCGGTACCGCCCTGTGCTACCAGCAGATCGCAGGCATAGCCCAACGCTGGATTGGCAGTAATCCCGGACCAAGCGTCTGAGCCGCCGCATTGCAAGGCGACCATCAGTTCAGAGGCGGGGCACGGCTCGCGCTGTGCTTCATTGGCGATGGGCAACATAGCCGAGACCTTTTCGATCCCCAGTTCCACCGTCTTGCGCAACCCGGCGACAGACTGAATGTTCATTACTTGAAAACAGGGTCCCTGACGCAGGCCGTAAGCTTCCAGCAGCCAGTCGATTTGGTTCATTTCGCACCCCAGTCCGACCATGAGAACTCCGGCGTGGTTGGGGTGGCGTGCGTATCCCCACATTACGCGCTGCAGTGCTTCGAACCCTTCTCCGTCGCCTCCGATACCGCAGCCGGTTCCATGCACAAAAGCGACGACGCCGTCGACATTCGGGTACTTTTCCATAATGTCGGGCGTGAAGTGGTTGGCAATCATGCGCGCGGCGGTGGCCGAGCAGTTTACCGAAGTGACAATCGCGATGTAGTTACGTGTTCCGACACGACCATTGGCACGACGGTACCCCATGAAAGTGTCTCGATCAGCCTCGGACACCGGTGTCACCGGACGCAGGTCCGTTGCGTATTCGTAAGCGGTATCGGTATTGCGAAAGTCCACATTCTGAGTGTGCACGTGATCGCCCGGTTCTATGTCCTCGGCAGCGTAGCCGATCAGTTGAGCGTACTTGCGGATTTCAGCGCCCTTGGCGATGGGGGCAATGGCGATCTTGTGGCCTGAAGGAATAAGCGCACGCGTGGCGCATGCTCCGATTTGCGTTCCTGCTTCGAGAGCGCGGGTCGCGGTGACGACATTGTCGGACGGATCAAGACGGACGTAATGTTTCATGAGTCAGGCGCAATATGGTCCGGAGGTGGGCCACCGATGTTGTTCAATATGAGGGCTGTTGGCGACACGCAGGCGCGTATCCTCCCAAAGGCCGCGCCATTTGCGCCAGTCCCGCAATTCGGTTTCCGGCTTTGCGCGCGACCTTGCGACAAAGCTGGGAAAATGGTCGCGCCCGGTGCTTTGGCCGGTCACATTATAGCGCAGATCAAATGACCAGCGGTATCCGTCTGAGCGGTTCGACAGACTTGCGTGCGGAGTGAGCGGATGAAAGATTACGGCACCGCCGGCTTTCACGGGGCACGGAACAGCCTCTTGCTGTGGCAGATAGCGTTCGCGGATGCCGGTTTGTTTGAGCGAGCAGTGCGGCAGCAATTCCGTTCCGCGACCTGGTTTGACTTGGAGGCAACCGTTCTCGACCGTGGCGTCCGTTATGGCGAGCCAAACGGTGATCATCTCGGTCTTATCGGCGCTTTCCAAAGTCACTCCCTGATCCTGATGCCAGTCGGTCGATACGATGTGCGCCCGGATCTCGTCCTTTGCGACATTTCTTTCGGGTGGCTTTATCCGGACGTGCTGTATGGGGTTTGACGTAAGTTCAGGTCCGATGAGGCTCTCGACAATGTCGAGAATACGCGGATGCGTTGCCATGTCGAATACCGCCGGCCCAAAATGCATGGGCGTTTCTTCGGTGATGTCAGCGTGGGGCAGGGAAATATCGAGCGGTTGATACCAGTCGAAACCGGATTTGTAAGCCACATCCAGTTTGTCCCAAAATCCCATATCCGACGTGGCGGCCTGCACTTTGCCCTCGGCGTGCCAGCGGTGGTAAAGCTTGTCCATCAAAGCCGCGTACTCATCGACCACAGCCTGACGAGTGGCTTCGTCAATGACGTTTTCCAATACAAGATAGCCGTCGCGCTCAAACTGCGACTTTTGTTCTTGCGTCAGCATGGTGTTACCTCCTTACAAAAGGATCTCGACGATGGGCGGCCAGATCAACAGCACAGACAAAGCAAGCAGCTGTATGCAAATGAACGGCAGGAACCCGCGGAAGATATCTGTCAGCGATATGTGAGGAGGCGCAACCGATTTCAGGTAAAAGGCCGCCGGACCAAAGGGTGGTGACAGAAAGCTTACCTGCATATTCATACAAAACAGAACCCCGAACCACACAGAAAGGTGTTTGGGATCCAGCTGGCCAATGAAACCGATTTCTTCAATCGGGAGCTTGCGCACGATAGGCAGGAATACCGGGATGATCAGCAATACGATGCCGACCCAGTCCATGAATGCGCCCATGAATAAGAGGATGACCATCATGCTAAGCAGGACCAGCATGGTCGGCATCTCAGAGCCGACGATCATATTGGCGATAAATGTGGGGCCTCCTGCAAGGGTATAGGCACCTGCCAGCGCCGCAGCACCAATTGTAACCCAGATGATTGTCCCGGTAGACCGCAACGTGCGCATCAGACCGTCCCAGACCAATGGCACTTTGCCTGGTGCCCGCATACACCAGTAAAAGAACACTACGATGTAGGTCATGGATATCCAGATCGCTTTTTGCTCGCCGCCGATAAAGGTTCCAAGGCCAAAGGCGACGATTGTCGTGGCGATCAGGATGGCGATCACCTTGATCATGTTGTCTTTGAATAGCGCCTTCCAGTCCGGCCAGCTGCGGTCCATGATGATCGAAATCAGAAAGACTGCGAGCGCGCCCATTCCAGCAGCTTCGGTAATGCCCGTGATCCCTCCGTAGATGGAGCCGAGAACGACGCCGATGATGGTAAAGGGCGCAACAAGACCCTTGCCGTATTTCCACCCAAGTGCGCTGCGCTTGCGTCCAAATACAAACAGCGCCAGCACCAGAAAACCGCCCAGCCACGCTGCGATATAAGGAATGTGATAGGGCATCCCCAGCGAGATCGGATCTTCGCCTTCCTCAAGGATATACTGTCCGCTAACAAGGAAAAACAACGCGCGCAATAAGAGTACGGAAGCGCCCGCTGCGCCCATGATCGACAGGAATGCTCCGAAAAGTGCTCCTTTGTGCATCCCGTCCGTTTCATGGGGTTTTCGCTCCGGCAGCGGGGCCTGACTTGGGTCCAGATTAACGCGCACCAGAATGTAGATGATGATGAATGAGGCCAGCATGAAGCCGGGAATGAAAGCACCGGTAAATAGGTTCTTAATCGATGTCTCGGTGATGAGACCATAAATGATCAGAACGATTGAGGGCGGGATCATGGTGCCCAAAGATCCTGAGGCACAGATCGTGCCGATTGCAAGATTCTGGTTGTATCCGAGCCTCAGCATCTGCGGCAAGGCGATCAGACCCAGCAGAACAACTTCGCCTCCAATGATGCCGGACATCGCTGCCATGATGACAGCCATCAGGGAGGTTACAACGGCGATGCCGCCACGCACGTTCGACAGCCAATAGTCCAATGCGTCATACATGCCTTTGGCGATCCCCGATCTTTCCAGCAGGGCCGCCATGAAGATGAACAATGGAACCGACAACAGAACATATTCGGTCATAAGATCGAATATCTTCTGTAAGAGAATGTAAAGTGCCCCGGTTCCCGGTCGTGCCGTCAGCATGCCGGGGATGTTCAGATCCGGACACGTTGCCCAGAGATAGCACTGCGGGTCCGTCAGCAGCGTCGGTTCGAACTTCAGCACAAGTACAACAAGCGCCAGAGCACCCGAGGCGAGACCAAGCGGCATCCCGATGGCCAGCAGAACAATTAGGCCGCAAACGACGACAAGCGAGATCGTTCCAATATCCATTACTTGTCTCCTACTGCGCGTTTGATGGCTTCAAGCTCTTCTTCATCAATGTCGTCGGCGGCGGTGTGTTTTTCAGGTTCGAGATTCCAGTCACAGATTAAGTTTATCACCGCCTGTATTGCCACAAGGCAGATGATGATCAGAACAGCGGGCTGAACCGTTGCCGGGATAGGTGGGTCAAAGGCCGTGCCGAAAAGCTCCCAATTGTGGAACTTGGTGATGAACACCTGCTTGTAGCTGCCAAAAACCAGACCGGCGGCGAAGATCACGAAAACAAGCGTCCAGATTGTGTCGAAAATCTTTTGCAGCCAGCGCGGGCACACATCGTAGAGGATAAAGATCCGGATGTGGCTGCGCTGTTGCATCCCGTATAGACCCGAGCACAAAAAGACGAACCCGCCAATCCAGAGTGTCAGCTCATTTGCCCAGAGTGTAGGGGCCTCAAGGGCGTAGCGCAGGAAAACCTCATATAGCATGACGCTGGTCATGAGCAGGATCAGCATCATCGTTACCCGTCCAAAGAACAGCGCAAACCGATCTATGGGCCTGTAATGCTGAAACTCCATCGAGGCCACGCGAACGCCGCGCATACCCAAGATCAGAAAGACTGGAAGCAGAAACAGCGCGGTGTAGTCGATGATGTCCGCAAATCCGCCAAAAAGGCCGGGAAGATTGGGCGCAATATCCGACCCTTCCAGCACAGCTGTAATTTGTGCCAGCTTCGATTCGTTTTCATGCGGAGCCCAGGTCAGGATATATGCAGGTATGTGCCAGATCGCCCAACTTGCGCAGAGCACGAAACACATAGGGATCACCCATTCCCAAAAGGTACCCGTTTCTTCTTCCACGATCATTCCTCCCCCTCGTCAGCAAATTTTATAATGTTCGATTACTTCGCGGTCTGGTGTGACGCCCAGTCCCGGCCCATCAGGTATCGCCACGCGACCCGCATTGGTTTTGACCTGGTTTTGAATGTTTAACGGCACGCTCAGTAACTCGTCGCGGAACCGGTTTTCTGTCGTATCGAATTCCAGCCAAGGCTCGCGCGGAAACAGCCCGCCGGGCAAAGGCGGCATGGCTGCGAGCAGTTGCAAGTTGGCCGCAACGGCAATGGCAGAGCCCCAGACGTGGTTCACAACTGGCGTGAAATGGGCATGGCACAGGCTCAGAACGCGCTGGTATTCCGTTATGCCACCAAGCGCGCAAACCTCGGGTTGCGCAATGTCGAGCCCTCTGCTCTCCAACAGCGCCTTCCAGCCCCATCGGTTGAATTCAGCTTCGCCGCCGGCAATGTTGATCTTCAGACTGCGGCGCAGTTCGGAATAACCAGCGTGATCTTCGGGGGCCACAGGTTCTTCAAACCAGTACGCGCCTAATTCATCGAGCGCCCGCCCCACATAGAATGCATCTGAAGTTGTGTAGGCGTGGTTGGCATCCGCCATAAAGTCGAAGTCTTCACCCACACCTTTGCGAACGGCTGCTGCAAGTTTGGCGTCCTCACGGGGGCCCAGTCCGATTTTCATCTTGGTGGCGGCAAATCCCGCTTCTCGGATTTCCGCAGCCTCATCCACAAAGCGCGCAGCCAGTTCGGTCACTGATTCGGGCCGCAGCATCATGCCGTACCCATAGACCCCAACACTGTTGCGATGCGCGCCGCCCAGCAGGTTATAGATCGGCTGCCCGGTGATCTTTCCTGCAATGTCCCACAACGCGATATCAACACCAGACAATGCCTGAAGCGGCATGCCCTTTTGTCCATGATCCCGCAGAAGGTTATAGACCTTGTGCCAGATCGCATCGCGATTCATTGGATTGTCCCCGGCAATCAAAGGTTGGATCACCTTTTCGACGATGCTCTTGTTGGCCAGAGCGACATTTCCCGGCCCAAAGCATTCACCCCAGCCAGTTACGCCTTCGTTGGTTTCCACCTCGACCAGATGCGCGCTGCGTTTCGCGTAGTATTGCTGCGAATATCCCAAAAGCTCGGGCATGTCGCACGACAATACGTGGCTGGTGATGCGCGTTATCTTCATGTCTGCGTTCCGGTGACAAAAGGCGGCAGGACCATCCAGCCCTGCCGCCTTTGTTCAATCAACCCACAGGGCTGATTATTGCATAGCGCCAATGCCAATCAGGAAGTCTACGTGGCTTTGCAGCAGTTCCTGGGCTTCGGGTGTGGTTGCGAACTCTTCCCAGCCAGCTTTAACCGCTGTCCGGAATTTGCCCAACTCTTCAGGCGACCATTCATAGAGGTTGACGCCTTTGGCTTTCAGTTCGACCGCGTTCTGCGCGTTTTTCACCTCGTTTATGGTCGCATTGTGCAGCGCGAGGCTGTCCATGGCGACCTCCATGATCTTGCGGTGATGTGCTGGCATGGCTTCCCAGACATCGGTGCGGCATGCAAGGTGGTCCGCCGGCATGGAGTGGAAGCCGGGGTAGTTGGTGTGCTTGGCTATGTCGTAAAGACCAAGGCCGATGTTGTTGGTAAGGTTTGCCGCGTCAGCACCGTCAATGATGCCGGTCTCCAGCGCTGTGAAGATCTCGTTAAAGTCCATCACGATCGGAGATGCGCCAAGGTTTGCAAAGACTTTAGTTGCCAGACCCGGAGGCGAACGGAATTTCCAGTCTTTGAAGTCTTCAACGCCGCGGATCGGACGCGTGGAGCTCAACGATTCAGGACCCGGAATCCACCAGCCCACAAAGCTCATGTTGTGCTGTTTATAAAGCTTGTCGATCGCCGCGCGACCGTCACCATGCAAGAGCCACGCCATCTGTTGATAAGGGTTGGAGTAGCCACCCATGAGATCGCCAGTGAACTGGAACGCTGGGTTTTTACCGGTTTGGTAAGCACCGCCCGTCATGTCGCAGTCAAGAATTCCCGTTGCGGCTGCGTCGAAAGTCTCTGCCGATTTCACAACCGAGGACGCATAGAACATCTCGACCTCGATTTCGCCATTCGACATTTCCTGAATGTCGTTGATGTACTTTTCAGCAAGCTGACCTGACAGGGTTTCCTGGCTGAAGTGTGTTTGAATACGAAGCTTGGTCGTTTGAGCCATCGCGAAACCGGCGGCCATTGTCGTAGCTACGGCCGCTATGGCCGCTGTTTTGACTATTTTCATATTGTCCTCCCAGACGTTTAGCGTTGCGCGGATTGAAGATCCTGCTGCCTCCATTGCAATCACGCTGCTTGACGTTAAGCCGACGAATCAAATGCAACAAGAAAAATTTGAAATTCCTGAAAATTTCGAGATTCTTGCAATAATTCAAAATTATCTCTACGACCATTAGTGTATGAGAGCCGAAGGCACCTGATCAAATGAATCAAGAAGTCGATATTTATCAAGACCTTAAGATGCGCCTCATCTCGAATGGATTCGAGCACGGATCGAAGGTGCGGGCGGAGGAATTGCGGAAGGAATACGGTTGTTCGGCGAGTACCGTTCGAGAAATACTTTTCCGACTTGCCTCGGTTGGGCTGACGGACTTCCAAGAACAAAGAGGGTTTCGAGTACCCGAGCGGTCGCCGCAAAAACTAATTGAACTTACCCATTTGCGCATTTTGTTGGAGGGAGAGGGAACCTCTATGTCGATCCGCAATGGCGGTGTTGACTGGGAGGCGCGGTTGACCGCGGCGCATCATAAACTCAGTCACATTGAAAAACGCATACACGGCACGAATGATCCAAGCGATCTGGTTGCGATATGGTTTGCGTCAGAAAAAGAATTCCATGAAACGCTGATTTCTGCTTGTGGATCAGAAATACTTAAGAAAATGCATGGAAGAATTTATGCACAATTTCGTCAGCAATTGATGGTGGCGGATCGGAAGTTTGGCTTTATCTCAGAAAACATTGATCATCACGCAAACATTCTGGAAGCAGCGTTGTCAGGGGATGAACACCTGACGCGGATGAAAATACATGATCATCTCAAGCGGCATTTGACCGGTAGAACGATGGGCGACTAATGTTGGAAATCGTCTTCCAAGTACACCCTAATGATTTCTTCGAAATTGGTTTCTGCCTTAAACCCAAGGCCTAATGCGCGATCTGGTTGAAAGTCACGCGGCCACCCTTTGACAATCTCATCGACTGCGGGATTGGGGACGCTTTTGATTAGGTTGACCGCTTCTTGCCCGGCAACATTTCGTAACGCTTCGATTTGTTCAGCCACGGTGCAGCTTACCCCCGGCATGTTTAAAGCGCGTCGACCGTTTAGCAATTGGGTATCCAGATTTGCAGCGTGAGTGAGAAACGCGGCAGCCGCGCGAGGACTGGCATGCCAATGCCGAACCGTATCAACAACAGGCAACTCGGCTTCTTTCCCGTTCAGCGGCTCACGAATTATTCCTGAGAAGAAAGAAGAAGCTGCAGCATTCGCCTTTCCCGGCCGAACACACAAAGTAGGCAACCTAAGCGAAATTCCATCAATATATCCTTTGCGGCTGAAATCCGAGACCATCAGCTCGGAGGCAGCTTTTTGTGACCCGTAGCTTGTCAAAGGGGCACACAGGAAGTCATCGCCAATTTTGTCGGGGAAGGGTGCTCCGAAAACTGCGATTGACGACGCGAATACCATCTTCGGCCGATAGGTGCCTTTGGATGCGTCGTGCTCGGCCTTAAGTGCATTCAGCAACTCCCACGTCGCCATGAGGTTGACGTCCCAACCCAAGGGAAAGTCGATTTCTGCATGACCCGAGACGATTGCAGCAAGATGAAAGATCACGTCGTAGCGCTGGGCGGCCAACTCTTTCGCCTTGTCTGAGTGTGAAATATCCCCGTGCACCCTAGTCGCGTCGATGCCATTGTCGGGGAAATACAGATCGAAAAGCGTGATTTGCGCATCATGGCCAAGTTCCATTTCGGTCTCAATCCGGTGCGCCAGTTTTTGCCCCAACATTCCACCGCCGCCGATTACAAGTACTTTCTTCACGTCAGTCCATTCCGTCTTTTGAGTTCCAGATAGAGCGCCGAGTGATCAAGCTCGGCGCCATTCATTTCTTCAATCAGATACTCGAAACGATCGCGCACTGACCGGGTCGTAGGCAACTCTAGTTTCAGAGAGTTTGCTTCATCCAATGTATTGTTGAGATCTTTTAATTGAAACTTGGATAACCCTCCAGGGACAAAGTTACCTTCGGACATACGCTCGCCATGCTGTTGTAGGATTACGCTGTCTGCAAATCCGCCCCTTAGTGCGGCACGCAACGCAGCCGGATCGGCGCCGCCCTTTTCAGCCAACAGTGTTGCCTCTGCGACAGCGGATATTGTGACGGCAACAATTGCTTGGTTAGCAAGCTTGCAAAGCTGTCCCGCACCGCTTGGGCCGACGTGAACAGGTCGACCCATTGCGGAAAGGACTGTGCCAACTTTCTCCATAACCGATTTTTCGCCACCGACCATTATTGCCAAGGTTCCGGCCTGCGCACCTTTGGTTCCGCCAGAGACGGGAGCATCCAGATGAGCAATCTCCTTTGCGGCTAGTTTTTTGGATTGTGCACGTGCGTGTTCAGGCTTGGCACTGGACATGTCGATCCAGATCATTCCGGGGTCTAGCGAATCGAAAAATGAGGGGTCTGATAAAAGGGCGCCTGTCGCGTGTCCGTCAGATAACATCGTTATTATTATGTCCGCTCCCGCAATGGCCTCGGCTGCTGTCGTGGTCGTCCTTGCACCTTCCCTGACAAGCGGCTTCACCTTTTCCGGGCTACGGTTCCATACGGTAAGTGGGTAACCCGCCTTCATCAGGTTTTGCGCCATGGGCGCACCCATCAAGCCGGTGCCGATCAGTGTCACGTTTTGCAGATCGCTCATATCGCCAGTCCTTCCAAAGTGGTTCCGAGCTTGGTTATGGTCAAACCGGTTTACCTGTCATACGCTAACGCATTGAGGGTCATGCACCAGAAGTCGTTGAAAAACCATCGTTGGTTTTTTGCTTTTGGATTGGGTAAGTGTACGAAGTCCCGCTTGTTCGAAACATGTTCAGAAGGTTAAATTTTCCATATGGCAGAAAGACTTAAGGGAAAGCGTGTCTTGGTTACGGCCGCTGGTCAGGGGATTGGGCGTGCTAGCGCCATCGCTATGGCAAAAGAGGGCGCACAGGTTTTCGCAACAGATATTAACCTTGAAGGCCTATCTTCGATTCGCGACGGGAATCTCGAAAATATCGAAATTTTCGAGATGGATGTGCTGAGCGACGACAGTGTGCGCGAGGGTGTAAAAAGAGCGGACCCGAACGTTTTGTTCAACTGCGCGGGATTCGTACATCACGGCACTATTCTGGATTCGACGGATGACGAGTTGGAATTCGCATCGAACCTGAATGTCCGTTCGATGGTCCGGACAATCAAGGCTTCCTTGCCAGCTATGCTAGAGCGCGGTGAAGGCTCGATTATTAATATGTCTTCTGCCTTGGGTTCTATAATCGGCGCGCCGAACCGTTTTATTTATGGGACGACAAAGGCCGCCGTTGTCGGACTGACAAAGTCGGTTGCAGTGGACTTTATTACGCAGGGTATCCGGTGCAATTGCATTTGCCCCGGCACAGTCGATAGTCCTAGCTGGAGGAATAGGGTTGATGCACTGGGCGAGCAGTTGGGCAGCCGGGAAAAGGCACTTGCCCAGTTCGTTGCCCGGCAACCTATGGGGCGAGTAGCCAAAGCAGAAGAAATAGCGGCTCTGGTTGTTTATCTGGCAAGCGACGAGAGCGCGTTTACAACGGGACATACGCACATAATTGATGGGGGTTGGTCAGGCCAATGACAAAGAAAATTTCGATTGACGACTTGCGCTCACGCAAGTGGTTTATGAACTCTGAAAATCTCGAAATGACCGCTCTTTATCTCGAGAGGTATCTAAACTACGGGCTGACCCGGGAGGAGCTGCAATCCGGCAAGCCGATTATCGGTATTGCCCAAACGGGTAGTGATCTGAGCCCGTGCAATCGTCACCATATCGAGTTGTCCAAGCGTGTTCGTGACGGAATTATAGCGGCTGGTGGGACGTGCATTGAAATCCCGGTGCACCCGATTCAGGAAACTGGCAAACGGCCCACAGCCTCACTTGATCGAAACCTTGCATATTTGTCATTGGTGGAAAGTTTGTTTGGATACCCTTTGGATGGGGTGGTTCTGAACATCGGCTGCGACAAGACGACTCCGGCACTTTTGATGGCAGCCGCCACGGTCAATATTCCTGCTATCGCCCTTTCAGTCGGTCCTATGTTGAACGGTTGGTGGAAAGGCGAACGGGCCGGGTCAGGGACAGTTATTTGGAAGGCGCGAGAAGATCTTGCAGCTGGTGAAATTGACACGGATGAATTCATGGAAATCGCCGCTGCGTCAGCGCCCTCAGTTGGTTACTGCAACACCATGGGCACAGCCACGACCATGAACTCATTGGCAGAAGCTCTTGGGATGCAATTGCCAGGATCCGCTGCAATTCCAGCACCTTACCGAGAGCGCGGGCAAATCAGTTATGAAACCGGAAAACGCATCGTCGAGATGGTTTGGGAAGATCTTCGCCCCAGCGGAGTGATGACGCGAGAGGCATTTGAAAACGCGATTGTAATTAACTCAGCGATTGGCGGCTCAACGAATGCGCCAATTCATTTAAACGCGATCGCCAGACACTTGGGTGTGCCACTCAATAATGATGATTGGCAGAACTTCGGTCACGATATCCCATTGTTAGTAAATATGCAGCCGGCAGGAAAATATCTTGGTGAAGACTACCAACAAGCTGGAGGTGTTCCTGCAGTAGTAGGTGAATTGATAGCGGGGGGATTGCTGCCAAATCCAGGCGCACTGACTGTGAACGGCAAGTCGATGGGCGAGAATTCGTCATCACGGCGATCATTGAACGATGACGTGATCAAACAGGCGAGCAACCCTGTCAAAAGTCAGGCTGGATTTATCAACTTATCCGGCAACCTTTTCGAAAGTGCGATCATGAAGACTTCTGTGATCTCGCCAGCCTTTCGCCAAGCTTACCTTTCCAACCCAGAAGATCCCGATGCGTTTGAAGGGCGGGCCGTCGTCTTTGATGGACCCGAAGACTTTCATCACCGGATAGATGACCCAGCGGAAAATATCGACGCCGATTGTATCCTAATCATGCGAGGCGCCGGTCCTAAAGGTTATCCGGGGGCGGCCGAAGTGGTGAATATGCGACCACCATCATATCTGCTGAAACAGGGCGTCGAAGCACTTCCATGTATTGGCGATGGTCGGCAATCTGGTACATCAGGAAGTCCTTCCATTCTCAACGCTTCTCCTGAGGCTGCCGAAGGTGGCGGGCTTGCCCTTGTGAGAAACGGAGATCGGCTGCGAATCGATCTGGCAAAGGGCACCGCTGATATGCTTGTTCCATTGGACGTACTAAACGAGCGAGCCCGAGAACTGGAGGCAAGTGGCGGTTATTCGATGCCACCTAACCAATCGCCATGGCAGGAGATTTTCCGCGAAAAAATCGATCGACTGGATCGAGGAATGACGCTGAAAGGGGCGGACAAGTACAAAGACATCGCGCGCCAGTTCATGCCACGCGATAATCACTAAAAGGAACTGAAATGAAACTCGTTCGTTACGGAGCCGCAGGATCAGAAAAACCTGCGTTGTTAGACGATGCCGGTCAGTTGCGCGATTTGTCCGCGCATGTTGACGATATCACAGGTGATGTTTTGGATGACGCCAATCTTGCGCGCCTACGTGAGCTTGATCCGGACAGCCTTCCGATCGTCACTGGTGAGCATCGTATTGGAGCATGTGTGGGGAAAATAGGAAAATTCCTCTGCATAGGACTCAACTATTCGGACCATGCGGCAGAAACCGGCGCGGCCATACCTGAACACCCGATTCTGTTTTTCAAAGCAAATTCGGCCATTGTGGGGGCCAACGATGATGTAGTCATGCCACGCGGGTCGACCCATACGGATTGGGAGTGTGAGTTGGGCGTCGTCATAGGAAAGACTGCAAAATATGTTTCTAAAGACAAAGCACTGGAACATGTCGCGGGCTACTGCATCGTTAACGATGTGTCTGAAAGGCATTTTCAAACGCAATTGACGGGTCAATGGACAAAAGGAAAGTCCTGCGACACCTTCGGCCCAACAGGTCCGTGGTTGGTTACTCGGGATGAGGTCCCGGATCCACAGAAGCTGGGCATGACGCTCGATGTGAATGGAAAGCGCATGCAGACCGGTAATACGGCGACCATGATCTTTACCGTCGCTGAGATTATCGAGCACCTTAGCCATCTGTTCACCCTGCATCCCGGCGACGTGATCTCTACAGGGACGCCGCCCGGTGTCGGGATGGGGATCAAACCGGAACCTGTATATCTTAAGAAAGGCGATGTCATGGAGTTGCGCATCGATGGTCTTGGTGTACAGCGCCAACAGGTTGATCAAGATGCCTGACTTATTACAGATCGGTGGCATAACTGAACGGATGAGATCGCGTTTATCCGAAGCGTTCGATATCCACCAGTTGGACAGTTTTGACGCAGAAAGTATAACCCACATTGTCACAAATGGTCATGACGGAGTGGCGCCAGACCTTTTGGCGTCTTTACCAAATCTAAAAATGATCAGCGTCTATGGTGTCGGTTACGATGCAGTTGACGCAGGCGCTGCGGCGCAGCGTGGCGTGGTAGTGACCCATACTCCGGATGTTTTGAACAACGAAGTCGCCACAACAGCGGTTTTACTAATGTTGTCCTGCTACAGAGAACTCTTGCGCGATGACGCCTATGTTCGATCCGGTCAGTGGGAGGAAGAAGGAAATGCGCCACTAACACGTTCGGCGGATAACCAAAAGGTTGGAATTTTGGGTCTTGGACGAATAGGTCAGGCGATTGCAGACAAGCTGAAGCCGTGGGCGCCTGAAATATCATACCATTCGCGCAATCCGAAAGACGTCCCTTTCAGATACTTCGATAACCTGCAGGAAATGGCAAGGCACGTGGACGTTCTGATCTGCATAACTCCGGGTGGGCCATCGACGAACAAGATGGTCAATGCGGATGTGCTGAATGCTTTGGGTTCAAGCGGCACATTGATTAATGTCAGCCGTGGCTCGGTCGTAGATGAAGAGGCGCTCATTGAAGCTCTGCAAAACGGCAGCCTTGGTTGGGCCGGGTTGGATGTTTTTGAGAAGGAACCACATGTTCCCAAAGCTTTACGCGAATTGTCTAATGTTGTGCTATTGCCTCATGCAGGCAGCGCCACAACAGAAACGCGTGCGGCTATGGGTGACCTGACGGTCGACAATCTGTTGCGACACATACACGACGGGTCGGTGATCACGGCGGTTCCGGAATGCAGGCATTTGTGAAAGACCGCACTGACAAATGCTAGAATTTGTCGTCGCGGTATTCTTTCTACTCATCACCCCGGGACCCGGCGTTCTTACAACGGCCGGAATTGGGGCTGCGTTTGGATTTCGCGCCGGTCTTGCATTCATAACCGGGTTGATGCTGGGTGGGTTCATCAACATGATGTTGGTTGTGTCTGGCGTGGCGGCTGCGGCATTGGCTGCACCGCTTCTAAGGACGTTATTGCTTTTTGCGTCAGTCAGTTACCTGGTCTATTTAGCTTGGCGAATTGCCAGCGCCGGTTCAAAGATTGGGTTTTCTCCGGCCAACTCGCCGCTTGGTTTTTTCAACGGCTTGGCGCTGCAATTTATTAACCCGAAAGCCTATGTGGTCAGCACAGCCTTATTTTCTGGCTTTGCATTTATGCCTGATGCACCAATCTGGGAAGTCGTGACCAAAATTGTGGTTTTCAACCTGATTTGGGTGCCAGTGCATCTAATTTGGCTTGGTGCCGGTGTAAAGCTTGGGAGTCTGGATCTCAGTCAACGGGCGCACAAGCGTATTAATATTGCCATGGCAGTCGCGCTTTTGGCTGTTGTGGCCATGGCCTTGATTTCAAGCTATTGATATCGCGTCTTCATTAAGGCGCTGTTTTCCTATCCCTGTCGGGATATTTCCATCAAAGCGATGCTGTTATCCCGCCATCAACATAGAGTGTATGCCCATTGACAAAACTGGACGCGGTTGACGCGAGAAAGATTGCTGCTCCGACCAATTCTTCAACGTTTCCCCATCGGCCAGCTGGGGTTCTTTTTTCAAGCCAGGCGCTAAATTCCGGGTCGGCAACTAATGCGGCGTTCAACGGTGTGTCGAAATAGCCTGGCGCTATCGCGTTGCAGTTTAGCCCATATCGCGCCCAATCTGTCGCCATTCCTTTGGTCAGGTTGGCCACAGCCCCTTTTGTCGCCGTGTAAGGCGCGATACCCGGGCGGGCAAGTGCGGACTGAACCGAAGCAATGTTGATTATCTTGCCGGTTCTTCTTTGAATCATATGACGCGCGACCGCCTGTCCAACGTGAAAAACGGACGCAATATTCGTTTGCAAAAGATTTTCGAACTCGTCGGCAGGGAAATCTTGCAACTCGCATCTATGCTGCATTCCTGCATTGTTGAACAATATATCGATTGGTCCAGTAGTTGCTTCAAACCTGTCTATCGCAACTTTGACTTCTTCATGTTTGGTCACGTCAAATGCTAACTCATGCACGGTCGCTCCCGCACTTGTCAGTTCGGTTGCTGCTGCGGTCAACTTTGCCGTATTGCGCCCATTCAAAACGATCTCTGCTCCGGCTCCCGCGAGCCCTTGCGCTAGAGCAAACCCAATTCCCTGACTCGATCCGGTAATTAACGCCCTTGCGCCATTCAAGTTGAAGATTTCCAGCGTCATACAAAATTCCCTTGGTTGTGGGCGTCGACTATTCGTATCCTCAATTGATCTGCAGGTGACACAGTCTTTAGCCGTTGCCAATGCAAATGCCGCTTGGAAAGTTGAGTACAACCGCGGTCATAAAACAGATGTTCAACTGGTTTACCGATGAGGAGACGATGAATAGTCGAGTATCAGAAATATTTGAGACTTACGACACGGATGGTTTCGTGGCTCCGTTAGACATCCTCACCGAGGAAGAGGCAAAAGAGTTGCGCGATGATTTCGAAAGAGCAGAGCAAGCCTTAAAAGATGATCCAGACAGGCTTAAGCTCCTATACTCTTATCCTGACAGACTTTTGCCGTCCTTCGACGCACTCATACGTCATCCAAAATTGATTGAGGCCGCATCAGCGGTACTCGGACCTGATCTCATGGTTTGGAGTGGCGCTTTGTTTGTAAAGGAGGCGCACTCTCCCAAGATCGTTTCGTGGCACCAAGATTTGACTTACTGGGGGCTGGACGATGCTGAGGAAGTAACGTGCTGGGTCGCCATTTCTGAAGCTTCTGAAAAAAGCGGATGTATGAAATTTGTCCCCGGCAGCCACAAAAGCCGAATTGTCCCACATGTTGATACGTTCAGCGAAAACAACCTTTTGTCGCGCGGCCAAGAGATCGCGGTTGAGGTTAATGAATGCGACGCCGTTGCCGCCGCTTTACGCGCAGGTCAGGCATCAATGCATCATGGGCACCTTTTCCACGCGTCTGGGCCGAATGAAACTGGCGACCGAAGGATAGGTGCAGCGCTGCGTTTCATCAAACCCTCTATGAAACAAGAAAATGGCGCCAAAACTCTGGTGGCATTGGTGGCAGGACGCGACAATTACGGTCACTTTGAAATAGCGAACGCCCCCCGAGGTTTCCTGCATGAAGATGACTTTTCAATTTGCCAACAGGATGCAGATCGAAAGAGGGAAATACTTTTCGATGGTGTCGGATAATTTTCAGTTTGGGCTCATTTTAAATGCCAAAGAAAACTGCCGGGAAGCGGCCAAATAAATGTTCCCCGAAACGGAGATAGATTAGAATGTCAAAACCTAAAGTGGGCTCTACCGTAGCCCCGATCAGTTTTCTTAGCGTGGACGGAGGTTATCGTGAGATCGGTCGGCAGAGTGAGCGTTGGACCATGCTGTTTGTTTATCGCGGTCGGCATTGCCCTAGGTGCAAACGGTTTTTGCAAAAGCTCAATGGTCAACTGACCAAATGGACTGATAGAATGGATGTCATTGTGGTTTCTGCTGACAGCAAAAGTAAAGCGCTGGCAGACCGCGATGAATTTGGTTGGAGTTTTAACCTGTGTTACGGATTAACCGTACCTCAGATGCGCTCGCTTGGATTATATGTTTCTGAGCCGCTATCCGAAGCGGAAACATCTGATCTTTTTGCTGAACCCGGAGCGTTTGCAATACGTCCCGACGGTACGTTGATGTTGGTCGACATATCGAATGGTCCGGCGGCACGCCCTGATCTGGACGAGCTTTTAGACGGGATGATCTTCAATATTGAAAACGATCGGCCCACGCGTGGAACTGCTTGAATTCAGCTTGCTGCCGTTAAGCCGTTGATTTTTTTGTCGCCCGTCTACAGACTGGGTCACAGTGCGCACTTTCAATATAGGATGGTTCGAATAGGGCAAAAGGCACATTGAGGCATCAGATTTCCAATCTACCGGATTGTCCCACGAAAACCGTGCCATTCGTCGTTACTTCGGCGTATACGCCCATGTCCGTGTGACCCAGGTGTTTCTTTAAAAGGTAGGGCAGCCTCAGATCACGCTCGGCGGTTTCCGGGTTTACTTCGGTTGCCGCGCACCTTTTCGTTCTTGAAAGAATACGCATCCTGACATCGCCAAAAACCAGCGTATGTCCCACGAACTCCAACTCGGAAAACGGTGAGAGGCCGTCAATTTCGACGTTCGCGCGAAATCGGGCGGGGTGAACGTCTCTGTTCAATTGCTGACTAAGAGCCTTGACAGAGGCAATATTCAAAACAGACACAGCAATCATCATGACCGGCGACACTACTGATACATCAGTAAAGCGATGTGGTTCCGAGGAAACAAAGGTGGGGGGTTCCGGATCAGCCGAGCCCAAGACTTGGTGAATAAACTTGGCCGCATCAGAACGCTCCTGGCCTGATTGCATTAAGAATTTTCGCGATTTACCGCTCTCTCGGATTTCTAATACTTGCGATTGAGCATCAAATCGGGTGTGCAGACCTGCCAGAGCCGCTTCTTTCAAAAGCACGACAAAGCGATCCTTGGGAATAGGTTTTGGGTTTTGTGGGTCGAAGCCCGAGTTGTGCCGAGCAAAGCCGTAAATTCGGTCACCCGGAAAACCTTCGGCTACGCTCATCGTGACAGAAGTCAGTGGCTCCGCGCTTAAACCCTTAACCGGAAACCGGCTTAACTGTTTCACTGTAAATTCTGTCATTGGCGTTTTCCCCAATACAGTTGTCGGTATGATTTTGTCTTGATTACGGCCGCGTTTCAAATTGAATAAATCTTGAAATATCAGTTGGCGTTTAGATGCACCGAAGTGCCTCGTCCGAGGTAAAAGCTGGGTTGAACTGCGGCAATATCGAATTCAAAGAGGAACTTGGCTCAGCAAAGTTGTTTGCGTTCGAATTGACATATATCTTAAAGAAAATTTGCCGCCGTAAAGGCCCATGTATTGGGGAGGAACCACTATGAAGACAATAAAAGGACCGGCTTTGTTTCTGGCACAATTTGCTGGCGACGAGGCACCATTTAATTCATGGGACGAAATTACGAAATGGGCTGCCCAGTGCGGGTACAAGGGTGTTCAAGTCCCAAGCTGGGATGGGCGGTTGTTCGATTTGGATGCAGCGGCATCCAGCGCGGATTATTGTGATGAATTCACAGGTAAGGCGAGAGAAAACGGCGTCGAAGTTACCGAACTGTCTACCCACCTGCAAGGACAGCTGGTTGCGGTCCATCCAGCATACGACACTGCATTCGACGGGTTCGCGGCAGAAAGCTTTCGGGGAAATCCGAAGGCGCGGCAAGAATGGGCCGTTGACCAAGTTAAGAAAGCTCTATCGGCGTCCCGGAATATGGGTATTTCTGCCCACGCTACATTCTCAGGAGCACTGGCCTGGCCTTACGTTTACCCTTGGCCTCAAAGACCCGTCGGATTGATTGAAACGGCGTTTGACGAATTAGCAAAGCGTTGGTTGCCGATTTTGAATCACGCCGAAGAGTGCGGCGTGGATGTTTGTTATGAAATTCACCCGGGTGAAGACCTGCATGACGGCATAACGTATGAGATGTTTTTGGAGCGTACTGGCAACCATGCACGTGCGTGTATGCTGTACGACCCCTCGCACTATGTGCTGCAGTGTCTCGACTACTTAGACAACATCGACATCTACAAAGATCGAATCCGGATGTTCCACGTTAAAGATGCGGAATTCAATCCGACCGGTCGCCAAGGCGTGTATTCGGGATACCAAGGCTGGGTTGATCGCGCTGGGCGGTTCCGCTCGCTTGGTGATGGGCAAGTCGATTTCGGAGCAGTCTTTTCAAAAATGGCGGCAAATGACTTTGACGGCTGGGCCGTCGTAGAATGGGAATGTTGCCTGAAACATCCTGAAGATGGAGCGCGGGAAGGAGCACAATTCGTTTCGGATCACATCATTCGTGTGACGGAAAAAGCTTTTGACGATTTCGCGGATGGCGGAACCGACGAAGCAGCCAACCGGAAAATGTTAGGGATAGACTGATGGTTACAGGACGCAGCGAAGAAGTATCTGGTCGTATTCGTCTAGGCATGGTTGGCGGCGGAAATGATGCATTCATAGGTGGCGTGCATCGTATCGCGGCGCGTCTGGACGATAAGTTTGAACTTGTTGCCGGTGCGCTGTCATCTACCCCCGAGAAGTCAAGAGAAAGTGGTGAGGCGCTGGGTCTCGCGCGCGTTTACGATGACTTTAAGCAGATGGCCATACGTGAAGCACGTCTGAAGTCCGGTATTGAAGCGGTTTCGATCGTTACGCCAAACCATGTTCACTACGCTGCTGCGCGTGAGTTCCTTAAACGCGGTATTCATGTCATTTGTGACAAACCACTTACGTCGACGCTCAGCGATGCAAAAAAACTAGTGAAAGCGGCGGAGAGTTCCGACGCTTTGTTTATCCTTACGCACAACTACACCGGCTATCCAATGGTTCGTCAGGCTCGGGAGATGGTGGCCAACGGAGAGATCGGGAAAATCCGCGTGGTACAAGTCGAATATCCACAGGATTGGTTGACAGAGCAGCAGGATTTCAAACAAGCAGAATGGCGGACTGATCCCGAAAGGTCTGGCGCTGGTGGATCAACCGGAGACATCGGCACTCACGCTTATAACCTTGCATGTTTTGTAACTGGCCTTACGGCTGAAAGCCTTGCCGCGGATTTGCAAGCCTTTGTTCCGGGGCGCAAGGTTGATGACAATGCACATGTATTGATGCGTTTCGAAGGCGGAGCAAGAGGAATGTTGTGGTCATCGCAGGTCGCACCAGGAAACGAAAATGCGCTTCGCTTGCGTGTTTACGGAGAAAAAGGTGGCCTCGAATGGTCGCAGGAGGATCCCAACTATCTGTGGTTCACCCCTTATGGTCAACCAAAGCGGCTGATTACCAGAAATGGGTCAGGGGCAGGCGATGCGGCAAACCGACTAAGCCGCGTTCCTCCGGGCCATCCAGAGGGTTATTTAGAAGGGTTCGCGAATATTTACAGTGAAGCCGCTGATGCAATTCAGGCATTCAGAAATGGTGCGTCACCCGACGCTTCAGTTGTCTTCCCAACCGTCCAAGATGGGCTCAGCGGTGTTAAGTTCGTCGCGGCATGCGTGCAAAGTTCGGCACGAAATGCGGCGTGGGTCAAACTCGATTAGTGTGTTCGCATAAGCAGGGCGCTTTCAATGAATTCAAAGCGCTTTGCTGCCGATTTAACCGAGCCGCACAAGCCAGCTTCAAGTGATGTTTGCAAGTTTCGGACGGGTTTGGACTGGTACTCTTTTGTGTGATTGGTTGTTCGCTCGCTAATAATTTACTTGGCGCAGGCTGTCCGCGCGACGGTGTCCGAAATACAGTCGTTTTTGCGCATGCAGTCCCCCTCGGAGTTTCGACCGGACTCATAAATGCACTTTGTTGCAGTTTCCGACCACTCAAGCCCTGTTGTACACAGATCTTTGCCTGTGCATTGTGAACCGCCACATGTTTTTGGTTGCCACTGCTTCAAGGATCGATATGTGCTCCATCCGCTAGGGCAGGCGTTCCCAGAAAATGAACAAACTGTTACTCCGTTTATATCTACTGGAATCCCCCCGGCACCAGCGCAACCGGCTGCAGATGCTGCCATGCTGTCGCTTGGCAGCGTCGTCAACAATAATGCGAACATAACTAACTTTGAGTGCGCAGGTCTGGAAAACACACTATTCTCCGATTTTTTCTTCATGACATTCGACAGTGGTTGGGCAACTAAGTTTTACGTTTAGCCGACAGATGTTTGTCGGTGACGGCATCATACGCTTTTCCCACGTAAAACCACTAAAAGTTACTAATATCCGCCTTCTTAACTGATCTTGCCTCGGATATCCGCAGTATCCTGCCAAGCCGTTGTTCAACTGGCAAAGGTTTGACGTTAAACGCAACGTTCAAATTGAATGGACGTAAACATCGTTCAACTGCCTGTATCCTTGATTAGTAATCGACAAGTCATCATGATCTATCCATGGAGACTGAGATGGAAAAGTGGCTGAACGATCTCGGGCTGGGGCAATACGTTGACGTTTTCTCGGAAAATGACGTCGACGCTAGGGTTCTTCCGTTACTGACAAACGAAGATCTCAAAGAGCTTGGCGTCAGTCTTGGCCATAGGAAGATTATTCTCGCAGCGGTTCAAAAGCCGGGTACCGAAGAGACTTCTCCGCAACCATCTGAAGCGACCGACGCGCAATCTGTGGACTTCAAACAGGCGGTCGGTCCGGAAGAGACCAAAGCAGACACAGCGGCGGTAGGCAAACATTCACGCAACGCGCTTGCTGAGCGACGCCACCTAACTGTCTTGTTTGCAGATTTGGTTGGCTCGACGGAAATGACCAACAGCCTTGATCCCGAAGACATGCGGGACCTATTGCAACGCTACCAAGATGCAGTGGCCGGAGCCATTAGCCGTTTCGGTGGCTACGTAGCAAAGTATTTAGGCGACGGACTCCTTGTGTTTTTTGGATGGCCAACGGCTTACGAAGATCACGCGATACGGGCCGTAAAGGCTGGCCTGGAAGCTATCAACCGGGTCAAGGAACTCCGAACCCCTGATGGAGAACACTTGGCGGTTAGACTTGGCATTGCCAGCGGCGATGTGGTGGTCGGCGACACAATAGGTAAAAACACCTATGAAGAAGGCGCCATGACCGGACCAATCGTCAACCTGGCGTCTCGAATTCAAGAACAAGCAAAGCCCAACACTGTTGTTTTGCCTGCCGAGGAAACCGAAGCTGCATTGCATAAGATTTTCGAGTTTTCGTCGCTCGGAACAACAGAGCTCAAAGGTTTCAAAGAACCTCGAACCCTTTTGCAAGTGGTTTCAGAGCGGAGTGCCGAAAGCAGATTTCGCGCATCACACGGTGACGACAGCAGCACCAAAATGATCGGCAGGGACTATGAAAAAGGCATCCTGCTGCAATCGTGGCAACGTGCACAAGATGGGCTGGGAGAAGTCGTGTTGCTTACCGGTGAAGCCGGGATCGGCAAGTCACGCCTGACAGAGGAGTTTCTTGTTGAGAGCGCCTCAGAAGGCCGTGCAGACGTCATACGGTTAAATTGCTCGCCTTACCTTACCAGCAGCCCCTTTCATCCCGTTACACAAAGGATTTCCCAGGATGCAGGTGTTGAACCTGGATTTGACGACGACCAGATACTGGGTCAGGTGCGCAAAATGCTGGAAGCCAGGCCTGGTCTGGATTGGGAACAAGTACTTCCGGTATTTGCTGCTTTAGTAGCGCCACAGAGTGCCCTCGCCAAAGAGGTGCTGGAAATGTCACCGCAGGAACAACGTGACATAACCATTCAAACTTTGATCAACACGGTGAAAATTCGTTCGAAAGTGCGTCCTGTCATTTTGTGTGTGGAAGACGCGCACTGGATCGATCCATCTACGCATGCATTGCTTGAACGCTTCAAAGCAATTTGCGCTGATTTGCCGTTGATGATCTTGATCACCCACAGACCTGGATGGGAACTGGCGCGCGATGACGGTGACGCGCACGTCCAGACACTGCAACTTCGTAGGTTCGATACAGATCATGTTGCCAACCTGATGCGTGCAATTTCTGGGAAGACGCCAAATGACGAGCTGATAGCCGCGATCATAGAGAAAACCGACGGCGTTCCCCTCTTTGTGGAAGAGCTGACCCGCGCGATGGTAGATAAAGGTGAGAATGGTCAATTTTCCATTCCATCTTCGTTGAAAGGCACATTGATGGCACGCCTTGACGCGGTTTCACCAGACGCCAAACAGGTTGCGTTAACAGGTTCTGTAATAGGACGCGAATTTGAACCTAGTTTGCTGAGTGCTGCGATGAAGCTGTCAAACGACGAAGTTCAAGATCGCCTGGTGGAACTTTCGCGGACAGGATTGATATTTGAAAGCGGACATAACCGAGGGCACTACGTTTTTCGCCACGCTCTAATCCGGGATACAGCTTACCAATCAATGCTTGGATCAACGCGTAGGAAACAACATGCGGACGTAGCGCGAGCGCTTTTGCAATTGCGGTCTGCGGAAATTGAGCGTCGTCCTGAATTGGTTGCCCGCCACCTTTCCGAAGCTGAAGATTGGAGCGCGGCCTTCGACCGTTGGCGCAGAGCCACTGAAATGGCTTTGTCGAGGTCAGCGAGCCAAGAGGCAATGGCAAATGCCAAAGAAACACTCAAGGCCGCAGAACAGCTTGGAGAAGACGCGGGAGTAGAGAGGGTCATTAGCAAAATTCTTGTTGGGCGAAGCCACGATAGCTTGGGCCAACTGCCTGAAGGGATTGCAACGTTAAAAGAAGCCTCGGACGCGGCAAGGCACATTCGCCATGTAGAACTCGCGGCCGACGCCGCGCACCACTTTGCGGACTCTTGTATGATGTCAAGCGAACGCCACGACCAGGCCATTCAACTTTGCTTGGATGCACTTGGGGACTTGGCGGACCATGACGAAGTTCGGCGGTGCAGTTTGATGAGCCAGCTTGCGCGCGCGTACATGTTTATCGGTCAGTTCGCCGAAGGTGCACGTTACGGTCAACAGTCAATGGAACTGGCTGCGCAGCTTGGTGATCACAAATCTCAGTTCTCCGTAATGATGATGCATTTTGGAGCACCGTTTGTTGCGAGGAAAGAGAACGATGCGCGGAATTGGCGCGAAAACCTGGAAGCGATGCACCGGGTTGCCGAAAAGCTCGGAAGTATTGATCAGGGAAGGGACCGAACTCTTAGCATTTTCGTAGGGGCAGAAATGGCTGACCGTGAAGTGATGGATCACGCGCTTGAACTGCTGACAGAGATATCGAAGAAGGACAATCACCTACAGCTCTATTGGGTTCAGAAGCATGCTCGCGCTATGGTTGCGATTATGGCCGGAGAATTCGAGCAGGCGGAAAAACACGCTACTGAAGCCGTGAAAATCGGCAGGAAAACGCATGGCGAGCATGTGGAAGGAGTTTTTGGTGTTCAAATGTTCACGATCCGAAGAGAGCAGAGTCGCCTGCACGAGGTTGCTCCTGTTATCAAGCGGTTGATGAGTGAAAGCCCCGAGGACGTTGCCTGGAAACCTGGTTTCGGTCTTATTGCGGCAGAACTGGGATATCGAGAACCCGCTGAACGAATACTGAACGAAATCGCGGAAAATGGTTTCGTTTTGCCAGCAGATGCTATGTATTCCACGACTTTGTCATATCTGAGTGACATTTGCGTTGAAATCCAGCATTTCCAGCATGCTGAAACTGTCTACAAGTTATTGGAACCGTATGAAAATTTGACCATTACAGCCGGAGCGACCACGGTTTGCACGGGTGCGGCTGCGCGGCGCTTGGGCAGTTTGGCAGCCCTGTTAAAGGATTGGGAAACAGCCGAGCGAATGTTTCAAAAGGCGATCGAAATTGACACTCGAATGAAATCGCCGCCGTGGATTGCGCACAGCAAGGCTGCTTATGCGTCTGCCTTAAGGCGTCGGGGGACGAACGCCGACGTGAAGGCGGCGTTTCAACTAGAAGCGGAAGCGTTGGCAATTGCGCAGAAACTGAGTATGGTTTCCCTAAGGTCAAAACTCGAAGGAAAAGCAAGCTAACGTCCTAAAATTGCCGAGGGGGAGAATATGCCTAGGTATATTATTGAGAGAAATTTTGCCGAACAGTTGAATGTCGGCGACGATGACAAAATCAAAATCAAAGAAATTAACGACGAAGTGGGTGTTGAATGGATTTTTTCGTTCCTGAGTGCCGATAAACGCAAAACATACTGTCTGTATGAAGCCCCTGACGAAGAAAGTCTGAGAAAGGCGGCTGAGCGGCTCAACATTCCAGCGGACGTGATAACGCCAGTTGATCGTATTGATCCGGGGATATTTGCCTGAACTAAACCATTTTCTTGAAATGAAATTCACTCTCGTCACAGGGAACAGGTGAGCAGAGGAATTTCATGATAGCCGAGGCAGTATCGCAGGAAGCCTGACCTAATTAAGGAAGGCCAACTCATGTACGACCTGATGGCATTGGATGGAACTAAGTCAACGGTGGATCAAGCTGCATTAGATGCATTGGATGCATCTCTGCGCGGGGCAGTTCACCATAAAGGCAGTCGGGAATATGACGAAGCCCGCATTACATGGAACAGCATGTTCGAACGCTTCCCCGGGTTTGTGGTTCGAGCTTTGGGTGCGAGCGATGTTCAAAATGCGGTAAACTTCGTAAGGGACGCCGGTCTGGCTATGTCCGTTAGGTCGGGTGGTCACCAAATTGCAGGTCACGCTGTGGCTGACGACACGGTTATGTTGGATTTGTCGCACATGCGTTCTGTTCACGTGGATCCGGTTTCTAAAACGGCGCGTGTGGCCCCAGGGGCAGTTCTGGGTGATGTGGATCGGGAAACACAGACACATGAGCTTATAGTTCCCACCGGTATAAATTCAACCACGGGCATCGCCGGGCTTACGCTTGGCGGCGGATTTGGTTGGACGACACGCAAATTCGGAATGACGATCGATAACCTTCTGTCGGCTGAGGTGGTGACAGCGGATGGAGCAATCGTCACGGCATCGCCCAACAGTCATCCAGATCTATTCTGGGCCATCCGTGGTGGAGGCGGAAATTTCGGCGTGGTGACTTCCTTTGAGTTCCAGTTACATGACCTTGGACCAGAAGTTTTGTCAGGGCTTATCGTCCACCCGATCGAAAAGGCGCCCGAATTAATGGTCGAATATGCGAAAATTGCTGATACATCTCCAGATGAGCTTACCGTTTGGAGCGTGATGCGAAAGGCGCCGCCGTTACCCTTCTTGCCCGAAGAGTGGCATGGCCGAGAAGTATTGATCTTCGCAGCCTGCTACAGCGGTGGCATCGAAGAAGGTGAAAAAGCTGTTGCAGCCCTGAGGGCTCTGGGCGACCCGATCGCCGATGTGATCTCGCCGCACAGGTTCACAGACTGGCAGTCCGCGTTTGATCCACTGTTGACGCCGGGGGCAAGAAATTATTGGAAAAGCCATGACTTCGATTCACTATCGCCCGAAGCAATCGAAGGTCTTCTCTCCGGTATTTCACAGCTTCCTGACCCAGCTTGCGAAGTCTTCATTGCCCACGTGGGTGGCGCGATGGCGCGAGTGGGGGCCGATTCAACTGCGTATCCACAAAGATCCGCCCATTTTATCATGAATGTTCATACGAGATGGGAGGACCCTCAGAAAGATACAGAATGCATCCAATGGGCGCGAGATCTTTATGACCGGATGCAACCACACTCGACCGGCAGTGCATACGTGAATTTCATGCCCGAAGACGAGGCCGATCACATGGCTGGCGCATATGGTCACAACGGTGAGAGATTGGCGAAGGTCAAAGCGAAATATGACCCTAGAAATTTGTTCAGGATCAACCATAATATTTTGCCCGCTTAAGAACTCTATTGCTGGTTTGTTCTGCGGCAATCTGGGCTAAGAGCAGTGGCAAGCTCGCCACTGCGACCAAATAGAGGTTCCTTCTGCATGGGGATGGGGTACTTTGAGGTGTCTGCACTGCGGTAGCAGCTCGGATTGGAGTTAGCGAAATTCAGTTGGCAATTCGCTTGTTTCGCTCTGGCCAGAATTCATCTACCACAACGTAAGCGATGATAACAAAAAATGCTGCGCCAGCGACTTGTAGAACGCGTGTGATACTCTTGACGTCGGCCTCGTCGGAAAAGGGTGCGATTGAGCCGCCGTATACAATCAAGGCCGTTGTAATTGCGGACCCAGCGGCGGCGGCCAAAGGAATTTGCGATTTTCCGAGAATGCCTAGCGTCAGACAGAACAAAAAGCACAAAAGTACTGGCGTAAGGAAAATCGGCGCGATCACGTTGATTTCGTAACAGATAATCGAGACCGCCGCACCAAGGAGGTTTGCTGTCAACATTGCTTTGGCGACAGTGGTACCGGCGGAAGGCATAGCCGCAAGCTGCTGGCTGAGCAATGCGACAAAAAATAATACGAGTAACGCTGAAGCGCCGGATATAAAAAATACCAACGCGAACGGTACAGTAACCAAGGACATCCTGACAATTCGTCTATGTGGGTCGAAATCCTGCTGAACAGCATTTTTTGTCTGCGCTTCGCTTGGAGGTTCGGCTGGGATGAGAACAAACATTAACGTTGAAGCAAATCCTGCAAAAAATAAATTCATAGGAATCCAGAAAACCAGAACCAAAGCTAAATCTTGCGATTGCAACGCAAGGTTTGGGATCATTAAGGCGCCCATCAATGCGATTACACCAGGTAAAACACCGGCTCCTGACACCGACCAAACAAAAGAAAGAATAATTCCGATTGCTACAAAGATAAGAAATACCAAGGGGTAGGGCGAAAATATCGATGAAAGCAAAAATGAAATGAACATAAGCCCAATCGAAAACACGAATAGTTTGCCAAACGCCGCCAATGGCAAAGGTGCGGGCGCCTGAAGAAAGAGGGCAGCGAATACTGCTCCGACCACGGCAAGCGGCCAGCCTAAAAACAGACCAAGCGAGAATACTCCGGTCACGCCGAATGCGAGCCGAAGAATTGAGCGGCGATCTTCAATACGCATAGGAAAAAATGGAAACTACGTAAATGTACGCACGCCCCACAAGGTTCAACAGAGAGTTATCACTTAGGTACATAATGACATCTGCCTGTCCATTTAACTGAAAACGAAGATCATCTTCGGCATTTCCAGCTTCATATCCGGGCAATACTATTCGTACTGGGAAACGCTCTGGTTCACGTAAAAACCCTTTGGTGCTTGGAGGGCTTGCCAATTGACCTGGCTCATCGCCACCACTTAGCGATACGGCGGCGCTGAAACTTTCGATGACCCCGGGAACAATCTGTCCGGGATGCATATCCAAAACCACGTCTACAGGTGAACCTACTTCAGCTCTACCGATATTATTCTCGGTAAAATATGCTTCAATCCAAACATCTGTGGCATCAAGGAAAGTCAAAAGATCTTGTCCAGAACGCGCGTAAGTCCCGGGTGCTATCAGCAGGTTCGAAATCACACCTGTTGCCGGGGCTCGCAACTCCGTCCATTCAAGATTGAGTTCAGCATCGGCCAAGGCTGCCAGAGCTCTTTGAATTTTTGGGTTTTCCAACCCTTCGTCGCCCAATCTCTGCTTTGCCTTTTCCAGGTCCGCCAGCGCGTTTTCCAGATTTGCTTCTGATTCAGCTAATTGTCCACGGGCATCGTCCGCCCGTGTAACGGCTATCAATCCTTTCTTTTCCAAGGCGAAAACACGTTCCGTCTGAAGACGCATCGTATCCAGATCGCTCTGCGCGCGTGCCAGCTTAGCTTGAGCAGCGCTTACTTCCGCCGAGGAAGCCCCCACCTCTTGAGTGGCGGCTTCTAGGTCGGCTTCTGCCTTGGAGCGTTCTATCTCGTATGGCCTTCGGTCAATCCGCACCAATACGTCGCCCGCGGATACGACCTGACCATTTTCCACAAGTACTTCGGTAACGGTCCCGGTCACTTGCGGAACAATTTGCGTGGCGACGGCTTTGACCCGAGCGTTTCCGGTAAACGGTGTTTTGCGATCTGCGACCAAATACCAAACCAGAAAGAATAGAACTATCGCCAGTGTGGTCCAAATCGTCTTTCTCATTCTGCTGCTCCTTCAGCAGCGTCTGCGCCTTCAGGCGGCGCGTCGATCCAAACTTTGAACAACTCATAGAAAACCGCAAACAGCACCGGCCCCATGAATATACCGATCAAGCCATAGGCCATCATGCCGCCCAAAACGCCGATTAGGATAACGAGCATAGGTGTTTCCAACCCTTTAGAGATGAATACCGGGCGAAGGAAACTGTCCATAATTGTCACTGGAATGGCAAGGATGGTAAAAATCAGCGCCGACCCGCCAGACATGGTACTCCAAGCGTAAATTATGACCGGAAGCAGAACCAAACCGGGACCAATTTGGATAATCGATAAAATGAGACAGACAAATGCCAGTGTTGCCGCCGACGATATTCCAAATACTGTCAATAACACCCAAACAACAACAGCCTGAATTGCTGCAACGCCGATCACACCTTTGGTGACATTGCGGATTGTGGCACCTGCCAGAGTTATGAATTCTCCTCCCCGAGGGGCAAAGACACGATTTGCAAATCTTTGCAGGCCTTCAACCAGCTGTGGGCCAGGGCTGAAAAGGACACCCATAATGATAACAGACAAAGCAAGCCCTAGCAGGCCAATGCCAATGCCCAAAACCTTTCCAAAGAGCGACTTGGTTATCTCCAGAATTTGAGCGCCGTACTTGGCAAGGGCACCATCAAGGTTCCGCTCAAACATCGTCCAGACGTCCGCGACTTTGCCTCCGACTAGCGGCAATTCTTTTATGCCTTCCGGTGCAGGTGGAATTTTCAACTCTCCGCGATCTGCTTGTTCGGCAAATTCTGAGCCAAGCTCAGCCGCGCCCGATACAGCAGTCGCAATTGGTCCTAACGTCAGCAAAAGCCCCAACAAGACCAAGATAGTGGCTGACAATGACTTGCGCCCGCCCAGTTTGCTTTGAAGCCAATCGAAAATCGGGTACAGCGCCACGCAAAGAATTGTCGCCCAAATAACCACGCTTGCAAGTGGGGCGACCATTATCAGTGCACTGTAAAGGAATAGTCCAAGGAAAAGTAATCGTATTGCGAGATCGACTATTTTTGCGTCTTGAGTCTTTTCCATTCCATCCCTCCGAAGTTTAATAAGGAAAATGTTACACTCAAAAATTGAGATATGTACAATTTTTTTGCTGAGATGACGTCTATCAGGTTGTAGTTCAGCGAAAATTCCAAACGCGCTGAACTACAAATGCAACGAACAAATTGCCGGACTTAGCTTTTTGAACGGCACAAGGGACGTTTTTCACTTGTCGGCATCGTCGTCATCTTGGGATAGAATTGAGTCAGCGACGGTCGTGGCTGCTGTTACAAAAACGCCCAGCCCGACAATAATATAAAGCATCGTAAATATTTTACCTGCTGCTGTTTCAGGTGAAAAATCACCAAACCCAACGGTAGAAATGGTCACAACCGAAAAATAGGCAGAGTCCAACCAGCCCCAGCCTTCAACATAATGATAAAACACAGATGCCCAAAAAATCATGCCTACGGTAAAGGCAAGAATTCCTTTAACTCTCCCGTCCTTAAACGCGATACCTATTCCTCGGGTTATTCTGGCTAACGAATTCATTGGACCTCCATAGTTTGCTGGAGGCTTTAATATCAGGCTTTCGCAAAATTCAAAAATTGGTTGGAAGGAGTTAGTGGTAGCCAACGGAAAGACGTAGCCAAATTTGAGGATGCTCTCCGCATCTTCCGTCCGCAAGTTGCTAAAATCGGCAATTTGATCCAACCGAATTGCAACCACGTACTAAAAGTGTTCCCCAACACGGAAGACTTTTTCTGTGTTACCTTTGCCCCGCATTATGCGGGGCTTTTTTTGCGGTTATCGAACTTCAATATTCTACAAACTTCTACTATTTCGAATAAAATAATGGATTTCTCAGCGCTGTTTATGATTTCGTAATTCCCTAACAGGGGGAGGGACAAAAATGGCGCGCTTCGATTGCCCAGCAGTACTTTGGATACTTGCCGGGATTATATTTGTTTCGAGCACTTTCCTTTTAAACGCTCAGGAAACTGAGGTGGAACAAGAGCCCGTTGAGGTTGAGCAAGATGACTTGTTTTTGCAAGTCATGGATAAGAGTATTTCGAGCGGCGAACTGGAGATATTGCTAGTCCCACTTACCGTTGACGAACTGTCTGAGTCAGCTGGAATTTGGCAGGATCATGTTCGTGAATTGCTTGAAGACGTTGCAAGGATCAACGTGAACCTACAATCGGCAAGTGGATCTCAGGAAGATAATCTGAGGTCTCAGCTTAATGTTATGAATGATACAGGTGCGGGAGTCTTAAATAATTACACGCTTGTCTTAGAAGAATGGGCTTTGAAAGGAGCTGCCGAGGAAGACCTGAAGCCGCACACTGATTACATTCTGGCGCTGAAAACGGGTGTTTTAAAAACAACCGATTTGCAAACACTATTCCAAAACGCAGTACAATGGCTGGTGTCATGGGATGGTGGAGTTGGCCTGCTAATGGCGGGCCTTGGTGTATTGGTCGCCGTTTGGGTCATGATGTTTATTGCTCGGCTTGTGCGCAGAGTCACAGAACGCGGTTTAAACAAAATACCGACCATATCCAGGATGCTAAAAAGATTCATAGCGACGTCGGTTTATTGGGCCGTTTTTGTACTTGGGATTTTGGTTGTCTTGGCGTTGTTTGGCGTCAACGTGACACCACTTTTCGCGGTTCTGGGTGGTCTGTCTTTTATTTTAGGTTTCGCGCTTCAGGAAACGCTGGGAAACCTTGCGAGCGGACTGATGATAATGGTTTTGAAGCCATTCGATACCGGCGACTATATTCAGGTCGGCGGTTCCTCTGGCTTTGTCGATGAAATGTCTGTGGTTTCGACGAAAATCCGCACCTTCGATAACCAGATTATCATTGTGCCAAACAGTAAGATTTGGGGCGACGTAATTACCAACGTAAGCGCATCAGAAGAGCGCCGTGTCGATATGGTATTTGGCATCGCGTATTCCGACAACGCCGCTCATGCAATCGATGTTTTGAAAGAATTGGTCTCGCAGCACGATTTGTGCCTTCGTTCGCCGGAACCAGAAGTCTTTGTCGGAGAATTGGGCGATAACTCCGTTAATATTTTTTGCCGGCCATGGTCCAAGTCAGACGACTATTGGACGGTGTATTGGGACATAACAGGTCAGGCAAAGGAACGGTTTGACGAAGAAGGGATATCGATTCCGTTCCCGCAGCGCGATGTTCATCTGATCCCGGCAGAAGGATTGAAGTCATGAGAGCGCTTTTAGTTTGTTTCACGCTGCTTCTGTTTGCCAGCAACGTTGTGCTGGCCCAAACCGAAGAAATTCTGCAACCGCAACCAGAACGCGACGATCCCGAATTTATAGCACCGGTAACTGTGGACGGGGAAGAACTGTTTGTTGTGCGCGGATCTAGTGCGTTGCCGGCCACTGAGCGTGCCGAGAAAATTGAGGAAAGGATCACTCAGGTCGCGGAAAAATCAGAAAGCGCGACGGTCAATATCCAAGTTTCAGAAGCTGAATTTGGACAACTCATTCGTGCCGACGGTCAGATGGTCACCATCACCACTCAAGCGGATGCCGACCATGAGCAGATGGATATTGAGGTTCTGGCTGGATTGCAGGCGGAAGCCATCGAAGTCGCTATTTTACAGTACCGTGATGCTCGATCCAGTGAAGGACGAGTTGACAGCGCTTTGGCTGCGGTCGCGTGGACAGCAATATTCGGGCTTGTGTCATATTTCTTTTTTACAAAACGAAAGAAGTTTCTGAGTTACATCCGCAAACAGCTGGAAAAAAGGGTGGAAACTGTAGAAGAGGCAACCAAATCCCTTCTGCGAAGCCGGGCTATCGCCTCAATCATAGTGTATGCAATCCAAACGGTAATGTGGGTGCTTTTTCTGTTCTTTTTCTATTATTACCTGTCCCTGGTCCTGTTGTCGTTCGCGGAAACGCAGGCCATTGCGCAAGTTTTGCTTAAATATGTGAGCGAACCGCTGATTGGAATTGTGCTGGCTGTGGTGGGCTACTTACCCAATCTTATTATGCTGGCGATAATTGCAGCGGTAACTAGGTTTGTTATCCGCGGCCTTGATCTGTTCTTTGAAAACTTGGAAAACGGTGCGTTCCAAATAAAGGACTTTGAAGCGCACTGGATCGCTCCAACGAACATGCTTTGCCGGGCTTTGGTTATCGTTATCGCGGTTGTGTTTGCTTACCCATATATCCCCGGCTCGGATTCCCGGGCTTTTCAGGGCCTGACTATTCTCGCTGGAATAATGGTTTCTTTAGGGTCCAATACTGTTGTTTCCAACATGATGGCCGGATTGTTTGTCATTTATCGTCGAAGCACCAATATCGGTGACCGAATTCGGGTAGGGGACAAAGTGGGGGATGTAACCGAAATCAAACTTATGGAAACGCTTATCAAGTCGATAAAGAACGAAATGATCAGTATTCCAAATGCTCAGTTGTTGAACTCCGAAGTTGTAAACTATTCGCGCAAAGTCGACGGTCGAGGAATCCTTGTTCATACGACGGTAGGGATCGGGTACGAAGAACCGCCAAAAAAAATTCAAGCAATGTTGATAGAAGCTGCCCGTCGCACCCAAGGATTGCGAAAAACACCGGAACCTTTTGTGCTTTGGACCCAGTTGGCCGACTATGCCATCAACTACGAAATCAATGCCTATACGTCACGTGGATCAAGTCTTCCTAAAATTCTGTCGGATTTGCACGAGAATATTGTCAATGTCTTCAACGAGAACAGTACACAAATAATGACACCTTCGTATATTGCGGATCCCCCTGAGCCCAAGATTTCCACTGAAGAATGGGATGGCAAATTAGCGCGGAATACCACCTGAGCTTGCAGCTAAGATCTTGGCAAGGTTCGGACTTGCAGCAGAGACGCATCATGGTTGCGGCGTCTTTGTTTGAATAAGCGTGAAGCACTATGAAATTTGCGGGGAGTGGGGCAAGGGCAATGTCTTTGAGCGCAAAAAGGTTCGAGCTGTTATCTATCAGTTGTTAAAACTCAACATTGCGTTGTGTGTTTTTGGGTTATTGCCTTGGTCTGCGCGGTTTAGTTTGTGATTTTTTTCAGGTGGTTGTTTCTCAGGATTTTTTAGTCACAGCGATTGCGGCAGAAAAAGCGGTCGTGGCAATTCGACGAGGCCTCACAATCGGTTTTTTGAGGAGCTAAATCTTCTTAGTATCAAATTAAAACGCTGTTTATTCTGTGCAAGCTGCAGGGATCACGCGTCTACGCGCAAAATCTCGCTAGCTTTTTCACCGATCATTATTGCTGGGGCATTTGTATTTCCGCTGACAATCTCGGGCATTATTGAACAATCAGCCACCCTAAGATTTCCAATCCCGTTTACTTTGAGTGTTGGGTCAACCACGGAGTTTTTCGATGTGCCCATCGCGCATGTTCCGGTGGGGTGGTATATTGAAACTGAATTTGATCGGGCCCAATCCAGAGTTCCCTTGTAATCATCACTTGACAACTCTGAGCTTGGCCTGAACTCTTCAGAAATTTTTGAGGCCAGTGGGTTATGTCGCGCGATGTTCCGCGCGATATTCACTCCGTCAACAATAGTTCTGCAATCTGTTTCAGTAGATAAGTAATTCGGGTGTATTTTTACGTATTGAGAAGGGTCGGGACCATCCAGACGCAACTCGCCACGGCTTTCAGGTCGAAGCTGGCATACGGACATCGTGAAAGCAGAGAATGGATGCACGCCTTCTCCGGGGCTGTCAGCAGACCAAGGTTGAACGTGGAATTGAATGTCAGGTGTATCAAGCTCTGTTCGGGTTTTAAGGAACCCAGTTGCCAGGCTAGCCGCCATCGTCATTGGACCGGCGCGAAACAGCGCGTATTTCATTGCAATTCTTGCTTGGTTGAACAGGCTGCGAACCTCGTCGTTCAACGTAGGCTCGTTGCACTTGAAAACAAGTCGCGCCTGCAAATGGTCTTGAAGGCCTTTTCCCACACTGGGCAGCGCATGGAGAGGCTCAATTCCGTTTTCTTTCAAATGATCGGGATCCCCGATACCTGATAGCATCAGAATTTGCGGAGAGTTTATCGCGCCTCCGGACAAAATGATTTCGCGGCGAACCTTGATCGTTTTCTGTTCACCTGAGCGGTCTCTGTAAATTAAGCCCGTTGCTTGCTTTCCGTCCAGTTGGACGCGCGTCACCAATGCGTGTGTGATTATCTTTAGGTTTTGCCGATTTCGAATTGGCTTGAGGTAGGCGACAGCAGCGCTACACCGACGACCATTCCGCGTTGTCAATTGGAAATAACCGACGCCTTCTTGATTGGCCCCATTGTAATCAGGATTGAATGGGTACCCAGCGGATTGAGCAGCCGCCACCCATGCGTCACAGATCGGTCGCTGTATGCGCATGTTAGATACGGACAAGGGTCCGCCGACGCCATGGTAGTCGTCTTCACCGCGCTCTTGGTCTTCGCTGCGTTTAAATAGAGGAAGTACGTCGTCCCATCCCCAGCCAACATTTCCCATTTGTCGCCAGCGGTCATAATCCTCTTTCTGACCGCGTACATAAAGAAGACCATTCAGAGATGATGAACCGCCCAGAACTTTTCCTCTAGGCCAGTCAATTGACCGACCATTCAGGCCGGGGTCGGGTTCGGTACGATAGCACCAATCCACGGATGGGTTGTGCATCGTCTTGAAATACCCGACGGGAATGTGAATCCATGGGTTTGTGTCTGGTCCTCCAGCCTCCAACAAGGCGACGGTTGTGTTGGGGTCAGCACTCAGGCGATTCGCAACGACGCAGCCCGAAGAGCCCGCTCCGACGACTGCATAATCCACCTTCATAACCGTCTCCTCCCAAGGTCGTTGAAAAAAACTCTAGGCAAATTGCCGGAACTATACTAGCCTTTTTTGATACAATACGTCTCAATAATTGGGAAATGGGAGGAACCAATGGGAATATTTGACCGTGTGAAAGGGGTCTCGCGTCGAGATTTCTTCAAGATTGCAGGTACCTATGGCATGAGTTCAACACTCTTGGCTGCAGGTACTTTGGGCGGCGCAATGACGGCCGCCAACCTGGCGCAAGCAGCTGAATCGCAGTACAATCGCCGGTATTCGAAAGAACCCAAGTTTAATCTGAAGTTTGGCGCGGCAGGCTTCAATCAAGACAACCTTCTTATTGAACGAGCCGGCTGTCTTGAGTTTGTGCGCGACCTGGAAGAACGCACCGATGGCGAGATCCGTGTCGAATTCATCGGCAACAACCAGATTTGCGGTCAGCTTTCCTGTGTCGAAAAAACACAGCAAGGGATCGTCGATATCTACGCGGCATCGACACAAAACTCGGCAGGAGGCGCACCCTATCTGAACGTGCTTGACTATGCCTATATGTTCCGTTCGCGTGCCGATCAGTATCACTTCATGTATTCGCCTGCCTCGCAGACCATCCTGCGCGATCCTTTTGAGAAGATGCACGGGCTGAAGTTCCTCTTCACCCACGCGGAACTCCGCGGCATCCAGCTTGGCCTTGCGTGGGAAGACAAAGACACTGTGACCTCCGTCGAGCAGTTAGCTGGCACCAAGAACCGCGTCACCGGTACTCAGCTTGGTCGCATCGCGATGCAGGCACTGGACTTGAACCCTGTTCCGGTCGCTTGGGAAGAAACCCTTGACGGTTTGAAACAAGGGCTAATCGACGGCGCAGAGACATGGGCATCGGCTGTGGCCTACGCCAATATGTCGCCAGTGGTTTCGCAATGTGTCGATCTGCGCTTTTTCTGCGGTACTGAGCATACTGCTATGTCGGCATCGACATTCGACAGTCTTGGTGGCGAATTGCAGGACGCTGTGATGGAGTCTTCTTATCTGACGCAGGTGCACGTGCAAGCAGCAAATGAGGCAGCTCTGGTCAACACCGTTGGCTTCTCGCACCCGCATCAAGGCCCCGACACGATCTTCGCCAAGAATAACGTGCGCGTCGCCGCATTGTCTGATGCCGAGATCAAAAAGGCGGAAGAAATGTGTTCCCCCGAGTTCCAGCCACAGCTATGGGAAGAGTGGCGTGAACGGATCAACAGTTGGGCCGGCGGCATCGATACCTATCAGGAAATCTATGACGAGGTACGAACCAACCCGCATACTCTCGCGGAAAATGTCGAGCCGCGTCGTTGGTGGAAAGGTTAAGATTGTTAGTCTAGCATCGAGCCAGCCCTTTCAAAGGGCTGGCTTTTTTGCCGCGAGTGGCTGAAGGGCCGAGACTGACGGGAGGGTATACATGTCAATTCTTGCTGACATTGGCGCGATTTTTTCGGCCTTACTTGCAGGCGATGCCTTTGGCATTCGAAATGCTCTGAAAAGCGATGCAACCTGGATACTCGGGTTCATCGTAGCAATCGGCGGAGGTTGGGCCATAGCGATGATTTATAAGCGCGTGCCACTTCTGGACCGCCATTTGGAACGTAGTTTCATGGTGATCAGCTATCTTGCCATTGCGTTAATAATTTTCTGGGGCGTGGTTGACCGGTTCATCTTTTCCAATCAGCAGCCTTGGTCGACGACGATCCCACCATTGTTGTTCATGGTCATGGCTTGGTTTGGTGCAACCTATAATGTGCGTCTTCGCTCTCACCTCAGTTTTTCAGAGTTCCGCAGTCGGATGAGCCGCAAGGGTCAACTCCTTTGTCTCTGCCTCGACAACGTTTTGTGGATGACTTTTGCAATTATTGTGATTGTGACGACGGCTCGGGCTGTGGCGCTTTCGGCGTCAAATTTCCAAATCGTTCTTGGCACCGACAATACAATGCAATGGTGGTTCCTAATAACGGCACCTCTCGCTTTTGTGCTGATGGCTGGCCGCGTGGTTGAAAACTTTCTGGAAGATCTTGAGAACTACCGTGAAGGTAACGAACTTATCAAGCAATCCGTTATCGGAGGAGGTGATTAATGACCGACGGAACAATAATCACCCTGATCTCGGTCGGCGTCACCTTTCTTTTTATGTTGGGTGTACCGGTTTTTTTGGTCATCGCGTCCTGGATTGTAGGCTGTTCTTTCGTTCTAGGCCTGACGCTCGACAATATGGGAGCCGAGCTTCTAAACGTATTTAACAAGGGCTTTGCCTTGCTCGCGATGCCATTGTTCATTCTTACAGGCGACTTGATCAACAAGTCGGGTATTGCGCGAAGGCTATCAGATTACGCATACGCTTGCCTTGGATGGGTGCGTGGCGGGCTTGCCATGGCTTCGCTGGGTGCATGCGGCCTTTTCGCCGCGATTTCGGGTTCGAACTCAGCCACTACGGCAACCATCGGTTCAATGCTGCACCCCGAGATGGTTAAAGGTGGGTACGACGAACGCTTTTCTGCCGCAACAGCGGCGGCCGGCGGCACGGTTGGGATCATCATCCCTCCGTCGATTATCTTTATCGTTTATGGCTTCCTTCTGAACCTTCCGATCTCGGACCTTTTTGTGGCTGGTATCCTGCCCGGCGCGCTAATGGTGATCGGTATGCAGGTTGCCTGCTGGCTTGTTTGCCGTGCTAATGGCTGGGGCCACCTGATCCAATTGCAACTGAACCGGGTTTTGAAAACAGCGTTCGGTGCATGGCTTGGTTTCTTTGCTATTGGGCTTGTGCTTTGGGGTATTTACACGGGCAAGTTTTCACCGACCGAAGCAGCCGGAGTAACCGTCGGTTTCTGTATCATTGCCGGACTCCTAAGCTGGATCGCAAGTCGCGTGTTGAAGTTGAATATGAACAAGGATTGGTCCGAGAAATCCTATGCCGAGATGTTGGTCGTGGAGGGATTCACCCTTAGAGAAATTCCCAGCATCACCATGCGTTCAGCCCAAATTACCGGGGTTTTGGCACCGCTTATTGCGATTTCGGTTGTGATGCAGCAGATACTTTCGTTGTTGGGGGCGCAGGCGGTAATAACAGACTTCCTGACGTCGATGGGCGGATACTATCCTGTTCTGTTCGCAGCCATGGCTATCGTCTTTGTTTCTGGCATGGTACTGGAGTCCCTGCCGGTTACGATCATCCTAGCACCAATTCTCGCGCCGATTGCAGCAAGCGTTGGTGTCGATCCAATCCACTTCGCGGTAATATTTCTTGTTGGCGCTTCAATCGGCTTCATAACGCCGCCGTATGGCCTTAACTTGTACGTTGCCTCAGGCGTGACCGGAGTGCCCTATTTCCGGCTATTGAGATACACGTTCTACTACTTGATCGCATTGATCTCGGTGTGGCTCCTTGTAGCTCTGACACCGGATATCGCCCTTCTACTTTTGCCCAATCGATAATATAAGCCATGGGTAAATATGCGAAATTTCTGTTTGAGGCGGATCCTGTAGAGAATAGATTGAACCGCCAAAAAAACCAGACTGTAGGCTGATGACTGAGACGACTACGCTTCAGAAGGAAACCCAGATACCGACCAACCTGCGTTTGTTACTTATCTTGGAAGAGGTCGCAAAGCGTGGGGTCGCAGTCAAACCGTCAGACCTGATTGAAACACTGGGTCTGGCGAAGCCAACAGTGCATCGATTGTTGCAAACAGCCGAGGCAGAAGGCTTTTTGCAGCGAGATCTGGATGGCCGCACATATGGTCCGGGACCTAGACTGCGCCAGCTCTCGGTAAATACGGTCTCATCAGAGCATTTGCGAACAGCGCGGCTCGCAATACTGCGAGGGATAGCGGACGAAATCGGAGAGACGTGCAACCTCGCCATACCTGATCGCGAGGGCATGATTTATCTTGATCGAGTCGAAACCAAGTGGCCGTTGCGTATTCAACTGCCTATTGGGTCTCGGGTTCCGTTCCACTGCACTGCCAGCGGAAAGATGTATTTATCCACCCTACGCCAGCGGACACTTAACGGTTACCTGTCCGCGCGCAAGTTGCAGCAGTTGACCATCAAGACTCTGACAGATCCAAATGCTCTTCGTAAAGAAATAAGTAATATCTCGGATAGAAAGTATTCAACTGACGAAGAAGAATTCATGCAGGGAATGGCGGCCGTCGCCGTCCCAGTTCTTGAGGGAAATGAAAGGCTTGTCGCCACTTTGTCTGTTCACGCGCCCACCCAGCGGCATGATTTGAACAGCTTGAAGCAATTTTTGCCCGTCTTACAAGACGGAGCAAAACAGTTATCAAATTTGCTCTCACCATAGTATCATTTTGCTTGCTTTAGGCAAAAGCTCAGTTCGATTTTGCAGCGCCAGAGGCAGGTTCAACCTCCGTAGATCTGCTATCAAACAATTGCGCTATTGAGCTTGGACCTGCACTGCTCTACGACGCAGAATTTCCTGCCGAATTAAGTCAATATGCAATCGTGCATCATAGGCACCCTGACGATAGGCCAGCGGCAGTTTCAAAGTCGCGAGGTTCATGTCCAACTCTTCGATGTTGTTGGCAACAGCATTGACTTCCTCCGCTGTAGTGGCCTCGCTAAGCTCTTGTTCGAGCGCCGCGATCCGCTGATAAAATCGCCAAACACGTCTCTTTTGAAACCAAACATAGCCTGACGGAATGACCCGCAAAAGTGGTGCCAGAAACAACAGTGGCAAGAGCAAAAGCAATACCCTGCCAAACTGAGCCGCGATCCAATAAGGCAGGTAGTTGTGCAAAACGTTTGACCCTGACGTGATAAGCTCGCTGGCCACCTTATTCAGCGGCACGGGTGGAGAATCTGTGTTTGGATACTCTCGTGGATCTTGCAGTATGCTGCGCTCACCATGGATTTTTAGCGCAGCATTTGCCAGTCTATCAGCCGCCGCAGGATGCAGGTCGGCCGTTGCAATCATTGACGCTGTTAACGTAAGAATTTTTACGTCCTCAGGCGGGCGCGGGGGATCCAAAGTAATCGAACCCGCAGGCACTGTCACCGAGCGTGCACCCGGAAATTTCAGCGCAATAGCGTCTACGAGGGCCATTGGAACGAAGATCACTTCTGGGTCGAATATTGCTTCCATAAGGTAAGGAGAGTCCAATGGTGTAACAAATAACGCTGCGTCTGCGAGGTTGTTGTATAAAGCGTTCAATGCCGCAGTTCCGCTTGCATCGATCAACTTTATTCCAACATTCTGCAGTCCAGCTGCCTTGATAAGTGCAATCGCTGCAGCACGGGTTCCCGACTCTTCGGACCCGGCGGCTAACCGGAGTTCCGACCACTCTCCTGGGTTGGACCCAATCACGCCAAACTTGCTTTTGAAGATTACCAATGGCTCTGGGAACATGGCGCCGACTGACTGCAAACCGACATCCTGCGGAATATCGATGCCACCCTGGACAAATGCTATGTCTGCACCGCCGGATACCAGTTTGCTGATGTTCTCAAGAGAACCCTCTGTCTGTATTACCTCAACTTCAATCCCATCGCGAGCGAGTTCGGCCTTGTAAAGTTGAGCGATCTGCCAGTACCCCCCGCCATCTATTCCTGCGGCCAGGCGAATGCTGGTGGGTGGTTTGAGACCAAGAATAAGAAACGCAATCAGGACCACAAAGAGAGCTGGAACTAGAAAGAACAGGAAAAGGCGCATAAATTCCTACATTCTGATTTTCGAAACTCTCGACATAATCTCGCGCGTGTAAGGTCCTCTCGTCAATTAGAATTCAGTCACTCAAACAGTTCTTGAAAAGATCTTTTTAGAAATCACCGTGCTGAATAACGTCGCGATCTACCTTGGAGCCGGGACAAAAGGTTCGGAGGTGGACGGAAATCCCCAGGGGCCAAAGTTGAAATTTTTCTTGCAACCGGTTGCAATTTTGATCATGTTCGCGATCAAAGTAGGTGCGGGAGGTGGCAATGCTCAGAATCGGACTTCTTGGCGCAGGTCGGATTGGAAAGGTCCACGCAAGTGCCATTTCGGCTCATACGAAAAGTGAATTGTGTTCTGTATCAGACGCTTATCCAAAGAGTGCCCAAAACTTGGCGGAAGAATTCAATGCCAAAGTTCAAAGTTCCGAAGAAATTATTGAGGACCCGTCGATTGATGCCGTTCTGATCGCGACGCCTACGGATACACATTCAGATTTAATCGAAGCGGCCACGGCAGCGGGAAAAGCCGTATTATGCGAAAAGCCAGTTGATCTGAGCTTGACCCGCGCGCAGCAATGCCAAGCAGCCGCCGCCCGCAACGCGGTGCCAGTGATGATTGGCTTTAACCGCCGGTTTGACCAGAATTTTGCTGCGTTGAAGGCGGCGTCTGACGCGGGCGAAATTGGTGCTTCGGAAATGCTGTCGATTACATCCTTCGATCCTGCCCCACCGCCCGTGAGTTACATAAAAGTCTCTGGTGGGTTGTTTCGTGACATGATGATCCACGACTTCGATATGGCAAACTATATCATGGGCGGTTTACCAACTTCTATTTCCGCAGTCGGGACATCCGTTGTAGATAGCGAGATTGCTGCGGCCGGTGATGTCGACACTGCAATCGTCACAATGACTTACGCGGACGGCCGGATAGCGGTTATTAGAAACTCTCGAAGGGCGGTTTATGGCTATGACCAGCGGGTCGAGCTTTTGGGCGCAAAAGGTCTTTTGCAAGCTCAAAACATGTTGGAAAACACTGTGATTAAGTCGACTGAGTACGGAGTGACAGGAGCGAAGCCGACCTATTTTTTCCTCGAACGTTACATGCAGGCTTATGCCGCCGAATGGGAGGCATTTGTCGACGCGCTCCTCGCTGGATCGGAGGTTCCTGTTACTATGGAGGATGGGGTGGCTGCGCTTGCTATGGCCGAGGCCGCGACCTTGTCGAATGAGAAAAGAATGCCAGTTGAAATGAAAGAAATTTTGAAACCGGTTGCAAAATAGTTTGAATTACGGAAACTGATGTTGTGCCGACACATGTCGGCGTTTGAGATTCGGCCTGGCCGAATGCATGGGGTTGAAGCCCTAAACGAAGATGACTTGTCCCAATGGGAGGAAACCAAATGAACAAGTTTGTTAAAGGTGCGTTAGCTGCAGGTGCCTTGGCGCTCGCAACGCCGGCCTTCGCGCAGGAAATCGTGGTCGTATCGCACGGCCAGGCCAACGACGCGTTCTGGAATGTTGTGAAAAACGGTGTGGAGCAGGCCGGCAAAGACGTTGGTGTAAACGTTGAATATCGCGCACCAGAAACGTTTGATATGGTTGCCATGTCGCAGCTCATCGATGCCGCTGTTAACCAAGAGCCGGATGGGCTGATCGTTTCGATCCCGGACGCAGACGCGCTTGGTCCGTCGATCGAACGCGCCGTAGCTGCAGGAATTCCGGTAATTTCGATCAACTCTGGTTCGGACGTCTCAAAAGAACTGGGTGCATTGCTGCACGTGGGCCAGGACGAATTTGACGCGGGTAAAGCCGCGGGTGAAAAGCTGGCCTCTATGGGCGGCTCGACCGCCATCTGTGTGAACCACGAAGTCGGCAACGTTGCATTGGATTTGCGTTGCGCAGGGTTTGCCGAGGGCTTTGGCGGCAACGTCGAAGTGCTGCCAACTTCGAATGATCCGTCGGAAATCGAGTCAAAAGTGTCTGCTGCGCTGGCCGCAAACGAAGCAGTTGATACGGTCATGGCTTTGGGAGCTAGCTCGGCCGGTGAACCAACAGTTGCAGCGGTAAAAGCTTCGGGCCGGGACGTGAACGTGGCATCATTCGACCTGTCGGCGAACTTTCTTCAGTCTATCGCGGATGGTGACGCTGCTTTCGCCATTGACCAGCAGCAATACCTGCAAGGCTACCTGTCGGTTAACTTCATGGGTCTTCACGCTAAATACGGCTTGATGCCGGGTGGAAATGTTCCCTCTGGCCCGAACCTTGTGACACAGGAAAAGGCCGCCCAGGTCATCGATCTGTCTGCGCAGGGCATCCGTTAAAACGAGGACAAAAAGCACTGAAACGGCGCTGCTTGCGCCGTTTCATTTGGATTGGGAGGAAAACATGAGCCAGTCAGCGCAAGTTGTAGCCGACGAAAGAGTCAAGAAAGAGCCGTTCTTGACCAAGCTAATGAAGCGCCCTGAACTCGGTGCCATGGCCGGCGTTGTTCTGGTCTTCATCTTTTTCGCTATTACAGCGGATGAATCCATGTTCACTTTGGCCGGGGTCATGAACTTTATGACACCTGCGGCGCAACTGGGCATTCTTGCCATCGGCGCGGCGTTGTTGATGATCGGAGGCGAGTTCGACCTGTCGATCGGATCGATGGTAGCGTTTTCCGGCCTGTTCTTTGGGGTCTGCGTAGTAACCTGGCAGCTGCCGCTTATCGCAGCGATCCCAATGACTTTCGTGTTTGCCGCTTTGGTCGGGGCAGTTAACGGCAACATCGTGATACGGTCAGGTTTGCCCTCATTTATCGTGACGTTGGCGTTTCTTTTTATACTACGTGGATTGTCCCTTGTCGGTCTCAAAATGGCGACCGGAGGTTCAACTCAGTTGCGCGGCGTTCGTGATACAGTTGAAAACGATTGGCTAGCACCATTCTTCTCGGGCGAGGCCTTTGGCAGCCTTTTCACTTGGCTGGCTGAGAGCGGAATAATCGATACATTCAAAAGCGGTGCGCCCAAAGTGCCGGGTATTCCGGTCGAAATCCTATGGTTCATTGCTCTTGCACTGGCGGCGACCTACGTGTTGCTGCGCACTCCGGCCGGCAACTGGATTTTCGCCTCGGGCGGTGACAAAACTGCTGCATCAAATTCAGGTGTGCCCGTGAACCGCGTCAAGGTTTCACTTTTCATGCTGACGGCGTGTTGCGCTGCACTCGTTGCTATTATCACCGTTATGGATGCGGGGTCGACCGACGCTCGTCGTGGTTTCCAGAAAGAGTTCGAAGCGATCATCGCTGCAGTTATCGGTGGATGCTTGTTGACTGGTGGCTATGGCTCGGCGATCGGAGCATTCTTTGGCTCGATCATTTTCGGCATGGTTGTCATCGGCCTGACCTACACCGACTTCGACCAGGACTGGTTCCAGGTTTTCCTGGGGGCAATGTTGCTGATCGCGGTTCTGTTCAACAATGCGATCCGTAAGCGCGTAACGGGAGAGCGCTGATATGACCGAAGATTCCAAGTTCCATCATGGCGACGCAGCGGTGGATGTCGCTCCGATCGTGGAAATGAAAAACATCGAAAAGCATTTTGGCAATATCATCGCTCTTGCTGGTGTCAGTTTTGACGTCAAACCGGGCGAGTGTCATTGTCTGCTTGGTGACAATGGCGCGGGCAAGTCAACTTTCATCAAGACAATGTCCGGGGTGCACAAGCCAACCAAAGGCGAGATTTTTTTCGAAGGTAAACCGCTGCATTTCGACACTCCTCGGGATGCAATGGAGGCGGGCATAGCGACTGTTTTCCAGGACCTTGCGATGATCCCACTGATGAGCGTAACTCGCAATTTCTTCATGGGTCGCGAACCTACCAAAGGGAAGGGATTGCTTAAAAGGTTCGATGTAGATCACGCGAACGATGTTTGCATGGAAGAAATGCGCAAGATGGGTATCAACCTGCGTGGCCCGGATCAAGCGGTGGGCACGCTGTCCGGCGGTGAGCGTCAAACCGTTGCCATCGCCCGCGCAGTGTATTTCGGTGCGAAGATTCTGATCTTGGACGAACCAACCTCAGCACTCGGGGTGCGGCAAACTTCGAATGTACTGGCAACCATCGACAAGGTGCGTAGTCAGGGCGTTGGGGTCGTTTTCATCAGCCACAACGTACGGCATGCTTTGGCTGTGGGAGACCGTTTCACCGTGCTGAACCGAGGAAAAACTCTTGGTACTGCAAGGCGCGGCGAGATTACGCCGGAAGAGCTGCAGGACTTAATGGCTGGCGGTCAGGAAATGGCCGAGCTTGAAGGGTCTTTGGGCGGTACTGTCTAAAAGTTTGAAATCAAGGTGGCCTGCTTGATTGGGTAGGCCACCTTATAGAAAAAACCTTGGTGTGCGATGCCGCCAAACCTGATCGGGCCTAACTACTGGGCCTGAAACCTTCGAAAAACTTGGGATCAACGGATTGCCCAAAGCGGCCATGTGTTGAAAGGGATCATGATGAGCAAGACAATCCGACTGACTGCGGCGCAAGCTCTGGTGCGTTATCTGGGCGCACAGATGAACGAAGCTAGCGAGCCGTTCATTGCTGGTGTGTGGGCAATTTTTGGCCATGGAAACGTAGCTGGGTTGGGCGAAGCGTTGCATGCTGTCAAAGACACCTTGCCGACCTATCGCGGTCACAACGAACAAACCATGGCGCATTCAGCCATAGCATATTCAAAGCAGATGGGGCGCAGACGCGCGATGGCTGTAACATCGTCCATCGGACCAGGCGCAACCAATATGGTAACCGCCGCGGCACTTGCTCACGTGAACCGATTGCCTGTCCTTTTACTTCCCGGCGACGTGTTCGCGACGCGCGGCCCGGATCCGGTCTTGCAGCAGACGGAAGATTTCACTGACGGCACGGTAAGTGCAAATGACTGTTTTAGGCCTGTCAGTCGCTATTTTGATCGGATCAGCCGCCCCGAGCACCTATTGACAGCATTGCCTCGTGCTTTTCGTACAATGACGGACCCAGCAGATTGTGGGCCCGTAACGCTGGCTTTCTGTCAGGACGTTCAAGCCGAGGCTTACGACTATCCACTAAGCTTCTTCGAGCCGCGTGTGTGGTATCAGCGTCGCGTCCGTCCAGACGAAAACGAGCTGGCCCGTGCCGCTTCCGCGATTAAGTCTGCCGCAAAACCTGTAATAGTTGCTGGAGGCGGCATACACTATTCAGGTGCGACCGAAGCCCTTCAACGATTTGCTGAGGCTCACAACATACCGGTTGCGGAAACACAGGCAGGCAAGTCATCGCTGGCGTGGGATCACCCTTTGAACTTGGGGCCTGTCGGAGTGACGGGAGGAGAACCAGCAAACACTGTCTGTGCTGAGGCGGATTTAGTTCTCGGCGTCGGCACACGCTTGCAGGATTTCACGACCGGATCTTGGGGATTGTTTTCGAACCCTGAAAGAACAATGGTTTGTCTGAACACCGCCGCCTATGATGCAGAAAAGCATGGGGCCATGCCACTTTTGTCTGATGCGCGTGTTGGATTGGATGAGCTTGGCGTAGCGCTGAGCGGTTATTCTGCCAAGCCAGTTGCCGACACATTGAAATCGGACTGGTTCAAAAAAGTAGATGCGTTGACGGACGCCCCATCTGACAGCAATGCCCTGCCGACGGATATGCAGGTGGTTGGCGCGGTTCAGCGCGCCTCGCACGAAGACACTGTGGTGATGTGTGCGGCGGGAACAATGCCGGGAGAATTACACAAGCTGTGGAAGGCACCACGCCCCGGAGCCTATCACATGGAGTACGGCTTTAGCTGCATGGGTTACGAAATTGCGGGGGCCATGGGCATTAAATTGGCGCAGCCCGACCGCGACGTGATCTGTTTTACCGGCGACGGAACCTACATGATGGCCAACTCGGAAATGGCCACGGCTGCCATGATGGGCGTATCCTTTACAGTCGTCATTACCGACAATCGCGGGTTTGGTTGCATCAATCGCCTGCAGATGGGCACCGGTGGGGCTGAGTTCAACAACCTGTTGGATCACGCTGTACATGAGAAGCCATCTGCAATCGACTTTGCCGCACATGCGGCGTCGATGGGGGCGACATCGGTCAAAGTAAGTTCGATTGCCGAGCTTGAGGACGCGTTGGCCAAACGCGGGGGCGTCACAGGTCCTTACGTAGTAGTTATCGACACCGATCCTTATCCATCTACAGAGTATGGCGGCACTTGGTGGGAAGTAGCAGTTCCCGAAGTAAGCGTCCGCCCCGAGGTCAACGAAAAACGAGCGGCCTACGAGATCGCAATAAAAGAAAGAAACACAAAATGAGCGTAAATATCGGTATTTCTCCGATCGCTTGGCAAAATGATGATCTGCCTGACTTGACGGCATCTTTTACCATGGAACAGGCGCTGAGAGAGGCGCGTGAGATCGGATATACGGGCGTTGAACGTGGTCAACGTATGCCGAGCGATACGGAAAGCTTGCGCTCCTATCTGGATGCCAACAACATCGCGCTGTGCGGCGGATGGTGCTCTGGTGCGTCGCTGGTCAATGATTTTGCGACCGAACGAGAGGCGGTACGCGAACAGGTTGAACAGTTCGTGGCGTTGGCCAGCCCATGCATCGTCTATGCCGAGTGTTCTAACACCGTTCAGGGCCAGATTGGCACTCCTGTCAACGACAGGCCAAAACTCTCCAAAGATGACATAATGGCATACGGAGCAAAGATTACCGAACTTGCGAAATGGATGACCGATCAGGGTATGCCCATGGCCTATCACCACCACATGGGAACCATCATCGAAAGCGAGGATGATGTGAACTGGCTGATGGAAGGATCGGGACACGAGGTCAAACTGTGTTTTGACACTGGGCATTTGTTGTTTGGCGGCGGGGACGTTATGGCAACTCTAAAACGCTGGGGCGACCGGGTTCATCATGTTCATTTCAAAGACATCCGCCCGTCAGTGATTCAGAATACACGAGAAAAAAATCTCAGCTTTTTAGATGCCGTGATTGCGGGTGCATTCACCGTTCCGGGAGACGGTTGTATTGATTTTCAGGCCGTCACCAATGCGCTTAAGGCCATGAATTATGATGGGTGGATTGTGGTTGAGGCGGAACAGGACCCGGCCAAGGCTCCTCCTTACGAATACTCAAAAAAGGGATACGAGCACATCGTCGAAGTCTGCGAACGCGCCGGGTTAGAGATAGCTAGTTAAAGGGAACACGCGCTTGCGCAACACCTAAGCCATGAGAAAGGAGATTGTCATGGTAGATCAAGAACTTGGTTTTGTCGGCTATTTTGACCGGGAATCCTGTGATCTGGATGAATTCAAGGTGTTGACCTCGCAAAGTCTGACGGCCGCTGATGCTCCACTAGCTGCAGCCATCGAAAAGAATGTTCCAATCTATGACATGGGTTCTTTGCGCTCTGATCTTGATGACGCCGTTCAAAGGCGCAGATTGCTGGCGGAATGGGGCCGTATTCTGCAGAAATCTGCTGGCGTTATAGCCTTGAAAGGCGCCTATTCGGACACATCGGTGATTGATCGTGCGACTGGTGTTTTTCGAGAGATCATCGAAGAAGAACGCCGAAGTGGTGCAGGCGAAGGCGATCACTTTGCCGCTTCGGGTGCAAATGACCGAATATGGAACGCATTGCAAAAGCAATGCCTTCGCGATCCCGAAGGTTTCGCGCTGTATTTTGGTAATACAGCAGTCGCTGCCGCGTGCGAGGCTTGGTTAGGCCCCAACTATCAGGTTACTGCACAAATCAACCAGGTGCGTCCCGGAGGTAAGGCCCAGCAGGCGCATAGGGATTATCATCTTGGCTTTCAGAGCGCCGACAATGCCGCGCGATATCCTGCGCATGCTCACTTGGTTACCGCGTCTCTGACTTTACAGGGTGCGGTTGCCCATTGTGACATGCCAGTTGAAAGCGGACCAACAAAACTGCTGCCGTTTTCACAGTTGTATCCGGCGGGGTACGTGGCGTTTCATGATGAAGCACATCGCGCTGTTTTCGAAGAGAGTTATGTCCAACTTCCGTTGGAAAAGGGCGACGCGATATTTTTTAACCCAGCACTTTTTCACGCAGCTGGAGAAAACCGCAGCGCTGACATTCACAGGATGGCGAACTTGTTGCAAATCTCTTCTGCCTTCGGTCGAGCAATGGAGGCCGTTGATCGGCGATCAATGTCGGAAACGGTTTTTCCATTCCTTTTATCGCTGAAGAAACGTGGTGATCTAGGTCCCGCAGAGGTGAATGCGGCTATTGCCGCTACTGCCGAGGGTTATCCTTTTCCAACCAATTTGGACACGGATCCGCCAATCGGTGGCAACGCACCTGAAAGTCAGGCGGAGATTTTGCTCCGTGCAGTAGAAGAAGGTTGGACCGAAAACGAATTGGTCGCGACCCTGTCCGCTTTGCAAAGCAGACAAGCAGCCTGAACCAGAAAACAGGGCGGGCCATTGTGCCCGCCCACTAAGGAGAGACGAACATGCCGAACCTGCTCAGGAAACCGTTTGGAACCCGGGGAAAAGTGCATGATATCACTCCAGAAAACGCTGGCTGGCGATACGTTGGTTTCGGACTGTACCACCTCAGGGCAGGTGATCAGGCGGCTGAGGCTACTCGCGACCGAGAAGTCATTCTGGTTGTAGTCGAAGGCAAGGCCAGAATTTCCGGCGGCGGCAAGAACTGGGGCGTGCTTGGTGATCGGATGGATGTTTTTGAAAAAACACCACCGCATTGTTTGTATCTGCCTAATGGAACTGAATGGGAAGCCGTTGCTGAAACAGATTGCGTGATTGCCGTATGCTCTGCACCTGGCAAAGGTGGCCACGAAGCCCGGCGGATAGGACCCGATGGTATAACTTTGACTGAGCGCGGCAAGGGCGTGAATACCCGCTTTATCAACAACATAGCCATGGAAGCAGAGGATTATGCCGATAGTCTTCTTGTGACCGAGGTTTTCACGCCCAACGGACATTGGTCCTCTTATCCTAGCCATCGTCATGACGAAGACGATTATCCGAGGATCACATATCTGGAAGAGACATATTACCACCGTCTAAATCCTTCCGATGGGTTTGGCATTCAGCGGGTTTATACAGATGATGGGCAACTAGATGAAACTATGGCGGTTTCTGACGGCGACGTTGTCACCGTCCCGCGCGGCCATCACCCTTGCGGGGCTCCTTATGGGTTCGAGATGTATTATCTGAACGTTATGGCCGGTCCTCTGCGTAAGTGGCGCTTTGTTGCCGCCCCAGAGGTCGAGTGGATTATGGAACGAGATAGTTGAAGTGAGAGGCGGTCTAGTGCTGCGAACACATTTGATGCTTGTGACTGTGACAAGCAACTCAGACGATTTGGTCGCTGACACTAAGAACGTCTGAAACCATTGCCCTGCCAAATTCAGGAGATCTGGCATGTCTCAACCGTTCCAACTCGCGGCATGTGCCGAAATGCTCTGGCTGGACCGGCCCATGGATTGGCGTGCAGCCCGATTAACTGAAATGGGATTTGGTGTTGGGCTTTGGAACTGGCCGGAATTGGATATTGAAAAGCTTGGGGGCATCGGTGCCAACTATACCATCATGAATGGTTATCTTGAGGGACGTTTGGCGGATGATGAGGGTGCTGACTTGCTGCTTAATTCAGCCAAGGAAGCAGTCAAGGTCGGCAAGAGGCTGGATGCGGATCGCTTTAACCTGCATGGCACTGGGCTAGGTGACGGAGGTATTCCCATCTGGCAACATGAAGTCGTGACAGGTGAAATGTGGCTCAAGGCGCGCGATACATTGAACCGTATCTGTGATCTGGCAGAAAAAGAAGACGTGATATTTACCCTGGAAAACCTCAATCATTTAGATCACCCCGGGTGCCCGTTTGGATCTACGGCAGACGTGTTGGCGCTCGTGTCTTCGGTCGACCGCGCCCAATTACGGATCAATCTCGACCTCTATCACACCCAGATTGGAGAGGGCGATTTGATCCGTTGGTGTGAAAAATGTTTGCCTTGGATTGGGGAAATTCAGGTGGCAGACAACCCGGGTCGTTGTGAACCAGAGTCGGGCGAGGTCAATTACAAAGCAATCGCAAAGGCGCTATTTGATCTTGATTACCGTGGTACGGTGGCAATGGAAGCTTTCGCATCCAGTGCCCCGGAAGCGGCACTTGAATCATTCCGTGCCGCCTTCACCATTTGAACGTTATCGGATATTTAATTCTGAGTTGGAGCGCCAAATGCTCTGATCACAGCTCGGGCTGCGGCTTCGACAGGGTCGTGGGTTTCTTTGAGGATTGCGACACGGTCGAATCTGTCAGGGTCACGGTTTACGGCCTCGCGCAGGGCGGCACCGAAGGCCATTCGAAGTTCGGTCCCAATGTTGAACTTGCAAATGGACGTTTCGCGGGCCAGTCGAGCGCGTTGCTCAACCGGAACGCCCGAACCACCGTGAATAACCAATGGCACGTTTGTGATGGCGTCGATTTGGGCAATTCGCTCTTCGTCCAAGCCGCCCTCTTTGTTTTCTTGCAGATGAACGTTACCAACAGAGATCGCCATTGCGTCGACGCCGCTTTCACGGGCAAACTGTGCGGCCTCTTCGGGGTCCGTTCCATTAGAGCCTTCGCCACCAGAGTAGCCGACAAAGCCGATCTCACCTTCGCACGAAATCCCGGCGGCGTGGGCCATCTCGGCAATTGCCGCGGTTTCATCGATATTCTGAAGCAGCGGTTTACGCGACCCGTCGAACATCAACGATGTAAAACCGCTCTCCAGCGCGATCTGGCATTCCTCAAACGTGTAACCGTGATCGAGGTGAGCAACTACAGGAACTGACGCGTTTTCCGCCAGATGCGTGAACATTTTTCCCAAAACAGGCAGCGGAGTGTGCTCTCGGCAACTGGGGCCAGCCTGCAGAATCACCGGTGCATTCTCAGCCTCTGCAGCGGCGACGTAAGCGCGCATATCTTCCCAGCCTAGAGTTACCAGCCCGCCAACGGCATAGCCTTGATCGTAAGCCGGGATTAGGACGTCTTTTAGCGTGACAAGGGTCATTTGAACTTGGCTATCATGTCTTTTATGCCGGGGATCGTTTCGATCTGATAGGCATGGGTGGGTTGGAAATACTGAACCAATGAGCGTTGTGTTAGCCCACCGAGAATGGTGAAATAGTACATTTCGTAACCCGGCAAGACGCAGCAGGGATGATAACCCTTGTCGATGCAGATCGTCGATCCGTCGACGATGTGGTAAGCATCACCCGGTTCATTGTCTTCGCGTTGCAACATCTGCAGGCCCGACCCCCAATTGGGTTTAAATCGGAAATTATACGTTTCATCGTGGCGCGTTTCGTCTGGCAAGCGGTTTGTGTCGTGCTTGTGACTTGGAAAACCTGACCAACCGCCTTGGCCCACGGTGAACAGTTCGCTCACTAAAAGCCGGCCGACTTTGTCGTGTTGTTTTTGGCCGAGGATGTGTTTGATTTTACGATGGGTTTTGGTGTCATCGCTGCCGTATTGCACCAAATCGTGCTGACGCACATCAAATGGTTCAAGCACCTTGTCGAACTTTGCCCCGGCAATGAATACCTCGGTTTCATCTGATACGCATACCAGCTGCGCCTTGGCGCCAACCGGGACATATACGCCTTCGGGTTCTCCGTCCCAGACGTCTTCCCCTCGGTTGCCTAACCGGGCAAATTTGACACCTTCAATGTCCACATCCACGCTGCCTGTCGCGGGTACAATGCAGGTTTCATAACCTGGCACCTGGTATTCGAATGCCTCGCCTTTTTTCAGTTTGACGATGTTGAAATAGTTCAACGGCACGGTTGGATCGTCGGTATCCACTATGGGAATGTTCTTGTTGTCAAAAGGGGCGATGTGCATGAAATTCTCCTACGTCGAAGGCCCTGGATGAGAGGCCAAAAATGCATTCAGTGTTTGAGTAGTCGGCATGGCAGGAGCGCAACCGGGTTGCGATACCACGATCGAGGCGCAGGCCGATCCGCGCATCACTGAATCTTTCAGGGAATGGCCCGCAGCGACAGAGGCCAAAAGACCTGCCATGAAACTGTCACCTGCTCCATTTGGCTTTACGGCCTCTACTGGGTAAATTCCCGTATGAATCTCCTGACCGTCCACCAAGGTTACTGCACCTTTTTCACCCATTTTATAGATTACCATCCGACCGGGTTTCGCAGCGAGTTCCTTGGCCTTTTCAAATCCTTTGTCGATACCACCTGCCATGAAGCCAAATTCTTCGTCATTTCCAACGATCAGATCGCTTTCCTCTCCGGCGCGCGACAGAACTTCTGCGGCCACTTCCGGTGACGGCCAGCTGTAAGGGCGGTAATCGATGTCGAAGATGATTGGCAGTCCAGCTTGGCGCGCATTTTCGATGGCTTTGAACGTGGCGCTGCGCGATGGTTCGGCTGCAAACACGGTGCCGGCAGAGATCACTGCAGAAAACGCGCCGAATTCCACTTTGTCCATATCGTCTTCGGTAACCTGAAAATCGACGGCGCCGTTTCGATATATAACGTTCTGAAAGTTCTCGATCCGGCTTTCATAAACCGCCAAAGACATTCGATATTCGCCTCCGACAATTTGGATATAGGTCGTGTCGACGCCATAATGTTTCAGGCGATTAGTGCAGAATCGTCCAACTGCGTCATCCGACACCGAAGTGATCAACGAGGCCTGACTACCCAACTTGACAAGACCAACACAAATGTTTGCAGACGATCCGCCCAGATCAGCGCGGAACAATTCTGCATCTTCGCTTTTGACACCGACAGGGTCAGCAAACATATCCATACCTGCCCGTCCCAATACGGCGAACCGGTTTCCTTTGATACCGTCTATCAAAGTGCTCAAGTCATTTCCTCCGGAAAAAGGGGTTTGCGCAAAGGGTTGGACCTTGCGTCGACGCGATTCACACGATACTGATTTTGCAACCGGTTGCAAATAGTATGTTTAGGGCCGTGACAGATGTCTGAAATTGGAATTGGAATTGTCGGTGGCGGCTACATGGGCAAGGCACATTCTGTCGCCATGTCGGCGGTAGGTGCAGTGTTCAATACGGCACTACGGCCAAGACTTGAGATGATCTGTGCCTCAAGTAAAGAAAGTGCCGAGCGTTACCGCCAAGCCTATGGGTTTAGAAGGGCAACAGATGATTGGCGTGAACTTGTAAAAGATCCAGCGGTTGAAGCTATCATCATCGCCTCGCCACAGTCCACGCATCGGCAAATTGCAGAGGCCGCCCTTGAATTAGGCAAACCAGTTCTCTGCGAAAAACCGCTGGGTGCTTCCATGGAAGACGGGCGGGCGATGGTAGCGGCGGCTGAGGCGTCCGGCTTAACCAACATGGTTGGTTTCAACTACGTCCGAACACCGGCGACCCAATATGCTCGTCAGCTTATTGCCAACGGCGAGATAGGCGAAATCACATGGTTTCGTGGGGAACACACCGAAGATTTTTACGCCGATCCTCAGGCTCCTGCGACATGGCGTACCACCGGAATGGCCAACGGAACAATAGGTGATCTTGCCCCCCATATAGTCAACGGCGCCCTGGCTTTAAATGGCCCCATTGCCGAGGTCATGGCTGAAGTAGAAACGGTTCATCATACACGCCCTGGTGGAACCGTGACAAACGACGACCACGCCCAAATAATGTGCCGGTTCAAGAACGGAACTATGGGAAACATTTATGTTAGTCGTATCGCAACGGGCAGAAAAATGGGCTACGCCTACGAAGTTTCCGGCACAAAAGGGGCCATCCGGTTCGACCAGGAGGATCAAAATGCTTTGTGGTTATACCGTCACGATGGACCGGAAGCGACGCGTGGCTTTACCAAGATACTGACTGGCCCGGCCCATCCGGATTACGAACCTTTTTGCCAAGGGCCCGGTCATGGAACGGGATATCAAGATCAGATAATCATTGAGGCAAAGGATTTCCTGCAGGCCATTCACAGCGGACAGGATATCTGGCCAACTTTCCGTGACGGCCACGAAGTCAACCGCGTGCTGGCAGCGTCACTAGCGTCTTCGGAACGTCGTCAGTGGACAAAGGTTGACGATTTTTGATCGTTTAACGGCAACGAGACTTTTTAAGAAAGACTAAAACCATGACAAAGCTGAAATGGGGCATGATCGGTGGAGGTGAAGGCAGTCAGATTGGGCCAGCCCATCGACTGGGGGCGCTGGCGGATGGCTTGTTCGAATTTTCCGCGGGAGCGTTGGACCACCGGCCCGAAGTTGGCCGCGAATATGCGCAACGGTTGGGTATCGCTGCCGATCGTGCCTACGGTGATTGGCAAGAGATGTTGGCTGGCGAGCGTGGGCGCACGGACCGGATCGATCTGGTGACAATTGCGACGCCCAATTCGACACATTTTGAGATTACCAAAGCGTTTCTCGAGGCTGGTTTTAACGTTCTTTGCGAGAAGCCAATGACCATGACCGTCGAGGAGGGCGAGGAAATAGTCCGGGTTGCCGAAACTTCGGGCAAGGTTTGCGCAGTAAACTACTGCTATTCGGCTTATCCAATGGTGCGCCAGGCCCGAGCAATGGTAAGGTCTGGTGATATCGGAAAAGTTCGCGTGGTTGTAACGAACTTCAGCCATGGGCATCACGGAGACGCAACAGATGCCGATAACCCGCGCGTGCGTTGGCGTTATGATCCCGAGATGGCGGGCGTTTCAGGTCAATTTGCTGATTGCGGCATCCATGCTTTGCATATGGCAAGTTTCATTTGTGATGATGAGGTAAGCACGCTTTCAGCCGACTTTGCGTCCACGATTTCCAGCCGCGTTCTGGAAGACGATGCGATGATCAATTTCCGTACTGAGCGTGGAACTGTTGGGCGACTTTGGACATCGTCGGTTGCCGTCGGCAGGCAGCATGGTTTCGACATTCAGGTTTTTGGCGAGACTGGCGGCCTGCGTTGGGCGTCTGAACAGCCTAATCAGTTGATCTATACTCCAGTTGGTGGTCGTACGCAGATTATTGAAAAAGGCGAGGGCGGATTGCACGGCGAGGCTCAGCGTCTGTCGCGCGTTGCCATAGCCCATCCCGAGGGCTTTCCGCTTGCTGTAGCCAACATCTATTGTGATCTGGCGGATGCAGTTCGTGGCGAAATCCGCGATGGCTTGCCAGGTGCATCCGACGGCGTTCGTTCAATTGCGGCGGTCCATGCGGCTGTTTCTTCCGGTAAGGAAAATGGCGCGTGGAAAGAGGCGCGCCCGCCGATGTTCAGATAATCAGGAGCGGGGTCTCAAAGTGCCCCGTTCGATCACGCGACACGGAAAAATGCGAGCTTCGGGATATCGCTGAGGCTCTTTCAACATTTCTTCGACCAAATCCACTGACGAAGTGATAATTTGTTTTATAGGTTGGTGGATTGTCGTCAGATTTACGCTTTCCCAACGAGACATTTCCATGTCATTCAGGCCGATGATCCCAATGTCTTTGCCGGGGATCAAGCCATGATCCGAAACTGCCGACAGCGCGCCGATTGACAGGATATCGTCGCCGCAAAAAAAGGCTTCTGGCGGCGAGCCCTTCAATTGGTTCAGCATTTCTGCGCGCCCCGCTTCGAATGAATAGGCATCAGCAAAGCTGTGCGTCACATCGATTTCCGGATAGTGGCCCAGCTCTTCTGTGAAACCCCGGAACCGGTCTTGGGCAGAGGTCGCATCCTTGGGGCCGCCTAGGTAACCAACTCTGCGATATTTTCGCGCCAAAAGCTCTCGCGCCGCCATGCGTCCACATTCCACGTTGTCAATTCCTACAACGTGGACTTCGGGTGAAGTAGCCGAGCGGCCGAATGTGTGGACAACCGGCACACCGGCATCATGAAACGCCTTTGCAAAACTAGGTGGCAGGGTCGAAGAGGCGACGATCGACGCATCAACCGAATACTGGCGCAACATTCGAACCGAGTTTGAGGGCTCGGTTTCGTCTGTCAGGTTGACTATTAATGGTCGCAATCCGCGTTCCTGCAGAGCGCGTGTGAACTGGTCAAAAACCTCAAGGAAGATAGGGTTGTGAAAGTTGTTTGAAATCAGCCCGATAAGTTTGGTTCGACCAGTGGTCAAGGACGAAGCCAACGCGTTGGGGCTGTATCCCAACTCCAACGCTGCCTTTTCAACCTTTCTGCGCGTTTTGGCCGAAACTGAAGCGCCTTCGGTAAACGTACGCGAAACAGCAGAACGGGAGACACCAGCAAGCGCCGCAACTTCTTTGAGGGTGACACTCACGTAGTTTGTACTCCTATTGCAAATACCCGTTTTGTGTTTCTCAAAATTACGTGGAAAGAAAATTTTTGCAATCGGTTGCAACAAAAAAGAGGTGTGCTTCGTCCGAACCATTACATGTAGAAGTTCGACCAACCCGTTGGGCCGAACGTGATAAGCACACAAATATCCTTCATTTGGCAATTCACTTAAAACGGATTGATGTGTCGATGCAGTGACGCGAAATTTGTTTAGAACATCGCCGAACGGGTCGGTATCTAGCTTGTTGAATTGAAGTCTGAACGAAAAGTATGGCTTCGTGAATTTGACTGTTGCAATCATTGGAACGTTCCATTATAGAATTGGAACGTTCCAAATAGACTTTAAGCGGGGGGTGGAAAGTGAACTGGGCTTTCGTGGGCGCAAGTACGATTGCTTCGCAGCATATGGTGAATGCGGTTCGTCAGCAGGCTGGAAACGAAGTTACTTGGATTGTTAGCAACTCACCTGATCGCGTTAAAGTTTGGGCCAAGGAGCACAATGTCGCAAATGCTACCACAAGCCTGGAAGACGCGATTTCCGATCCAGAGGTGGGCGCAGTTTATATCTCTTCAACCAACGAAAAGCACCACGCTCAGGCGATGGCGGCCATTGCCGCCAAAAAGCACGTTTTGTGCGAAAAGCCGTTAGGCATGACCTTGCAGGAAGCGACAGAAATGGTGCGCGCTGCAAATGCTGCAGGAGTTACCTTTGGTACGAACCACCACCTAAGGTGTTCTGGTAGCCATCGGGCCATTCGGAAACTCATTGCGCAGGGGCGCGTTGGCAAAGTCTTGTCCCTTCGAATTCATCATGCGGTTCATTTGCCTGACCATCTTCAGGGTTGGCGGATCAATTCCGCTGACAGCGGAGGTGGAGTTATCCCGGATATTGTTGTTCATGACGCAGATGTAACCCGGTTTCTGTTACAAGAAGATCCTGCAAACGTCGTGGCTCAAATGACCAGCTCTGGGATGGGTCAGGGAGTAGAAGACTCGTGCATGTCAGTTTGGACGATGCCGTCGGGTGCTATGGTTATGACACATGAAAGTTTTACTCACCCCTTCGCCGGGTCGAGTCTGGAAGTACATGGAACCCAAGGGTCAATATTCGCGAACGGCGTTATGACCCAACGCCCAGTTGGCGCGATAACTCTGGTCACCGAAGCTGGACGCGACGAAATCGCGTTCCCGGATCATTCTCTGTACGTGATGGGTGTGTCCGAGTTCGTTGCAGCAACAGAGGGCCATGGGCGCCCGGCAGCGGACGGACCGGATGGCGTGAAATCTCTGTCCGTAGCCTTGAGCGTTCGCGAGGCTGCAAAGACCGGTCAACGAGTCGAAGTGGATTATGGTGGTTTCTGATGACCAAGCTTGTTTCCGTTTCTCAGGCCGTATCAAGCATCCCCGATGATGCCGTGGTCACGGTCTCATCGTCTTCAGCCTTAGGATGTCCCGACCTGGTTTTGAAAGCTATAGGGCAGCGGTTTCGGGATGAAGGCCACCCACGAAATCTGACTTCACTACATCCGATCGCCGCTGGCGACATGTATGGCGTGAAGGGCATGGACTACCTTGCTCAAGATGGGTTGTTGACCCGAGTTTTGGCGGGATCATACCCATCGGGTCCTTCAAATCTTGAGATGCCAGAGATTTGGAAAATGATCGTAGAAGATCGAGTGGCCGCCTATAATGTGCCGTCCGGAATTTTGTTTGACATGCATCGAGAGGCTGCAGCGCACCGGCCCGGTGTTTTGACAAAGGTGGGATTGGAAACCTTTGTCGATCCTGTTCGCGAAGGTTGCGCAATGAATGCCAGAGGTGCGTCAGCGCCGATTGTCACAAGAGCCGAGTTCGGCGGCGAATCCTGGCTGCATTTTCCAAACATCAACCCAAATGTATGTATATTGCGAGCAACAACCGCAGATGAATTTGGGAACCTGACTTATGAGCATGAAGGAGCTTATTTGGGAGGGCTCGAACAAGCCATCTGCGTGCGCAATCACGGTGGTTTGGTTATCGCGCAGGTTCAGCGCGTCACCGCTGAGGGCAGCTTGCGCCCGCACGACGTTCGTGTGCCCGGACATTTGGTCGATATGATCGTCGAAGATCCCGACCAGAAGCAGACGACCGAAACGGTCTATGATCCCGCAATTTCTGGCCAGATCATGCGCCCGTGGGACAGCTTTTCACTTGCCGAGCACGGCGTTGAAAAGGTTATCGCACGCCGCGCTGCGATGGAACTGCGATCAGGGATGAGCGCAAATTTGGGATTTGGAATAAGCGCTATGGTGCCGCGTATTTTACTTGAAGAAGGGCACCCGCAAGCAGTGACATGGGCAATCGAACAAGGGGCCGTCGGTGGTGTTCCGTTGACGGGGTTTGCCTTTGGCTGCGCGTCGAACGCACATGCCTTTGTGCCGTCGCCGCAGCAATTCATCTATTTCCAAGGTGGTGGGTTTGACATGTCGTTCTTGTCTTTCCTCGAAGTTGATGTCGAGGGAAACGTGAATGTCTCGAAATTGGGTAAAAAACCTTACCTGACAGCTGGGTGCGGTGGCTTTGTCGACATAACCGCCCGGGCGAAAAAGATTGTGTTCTCTGGCTGGTTTGAGGCAGGCGCAAAAATAGAACTGAACGATAATGGTATTCACGTCGCCGCGCCAGGGAAGTTCACCAAGATGGTGGACAAGGTAGAACATGTCACGTTCTCGGGCCGCCGCGCGCGGGAAACAGGGCAGGAAGTGATTTATGTCACCGAGCGATGCGTAGTCCGTCTTGAACCCGATGGCTTGGTCGCAACCGAAGTAATGCCGGGTATAGACGCCCAACGCGATATAGTCGCAGCTTCGGATGGGCGGGTCAAAATTGCGGAAAACGCTTCGGTTATGCCCAATTCGTTGTTCGCTCAGGGGCCGATGGGGATCAGCCTATGAGCGGTGTCGGTTTTCATATCGTGGATGAAACGGCAGTTTTGACCCTGCAAAACGAGGCGAAGCTGAACGCTTTGACCTCTGAAATGCTTGAGGTATTGGAGCAACGGGTCCGAGATGTAGAACGGGATGGGTCGATCAGGGCATTGGTGCTGACCGGAGCAGGCAAAAAGGCTTTTTGCTGCGGTGCTGATATTTCCGCTTGGGGCACGCTGAGTCCGGCGGAGTTTGCACGACACTGGGTGCGAGACGGGCATCGAATTTTTGATCGGTTGACCCGGATTGGAAAGCCGACGATTGCTGCGATCAATGGGCACGCCTTTGGCGGTGGCTTGGAACTGGCCAGCTGTTGCGACCTGCGCCTTGTAGCACCGCGCGCAACCTTGGCACTTCCAGAGGCGAAAGTCGGAATCGTTCCGGGCTGGTCTGGTACGCAGCGGTTGACTCGGCTGTTTCCGGAAGGTGCCGTCAAGGAAATGGCATTGTTTGGTCGCCGTATTAATGCAGAACGCGCAGTAACCTTGGGCTACGCTGTTGAAGTTGCCGATGACGTTTTGTCCCGGGCTTTGGAAATCGCAGCCGAACAGCAGGGGCTGTCTCCTCGGGCAACGGAAATTGCGAAGCAAATGATTCACGCAGCAGTTGATGAAGATAAGCACGCCGCCGTCGAAGCGTTAGGAAGCGCGGCGGTTGCGGCATCAGCTGATCGAGATGAGGGCGTCGCTGCCTTCATGGATAAACGAAACCCAAATTTTTCAGGCATATGACGCGATGAAAGACTTTACGATCAATCATGCCATCTCTGTCGAGCTACCATCGCTTTTTGAAGGTCGCCATCTAATTAATGGCAATTGGTGCAAAAGTGAGTCAGGTGACACTTTCGAACGTCGCTCGCCGTCGCATGGACATATTGTCAGCCGTTCTTCGCGGGGCGGAGAGGCAGAGGCAAACGCCGCGATCCTAGCTGCCAGAACTGCCTTTGACAGCGGTGTCTGGAGCCGGGTTTCGGGCAAAGAGCGCTCTGCTGTTTTGCTTAAGGTTGCAGACCTTATTGAACAAAACGTTGACCGGATCGCAATGATCGAAACATTGGAAAGTGGCAAACCCATAAGCCAGTCCCGCGGCGAAATAGAGGGGGCTGCAGACTTGTGGCGTTATGCAGCGTCTTTGGCGCGCAGTGTTCATGGTGATAGCCATAACTCACTGGGTGCGGAAATAATGGGCGTCGTTCTGAAGGAGCCGATTGGTGTTGTTTCGATTATCACTCCGTGGAATTTCCCATTTTGGATTCTTAGTCAGAAACTGCCGTTTGCGCTGGCCGCAGGCTGTACCGTCGTTGTTAAACCGTCTGAGATGACACCATCTACGACCGTGATGCTCGGCGAGCTTCTGATCGAAGCTGGCATACCCGCGGGCGTTTGCAATATTGTATTGGGCTTTGGAGTTCCCGTCGGGAGTGTGATGTCCAGCCACGCTGAGGTGGACATGATCAGCTTCACCGGTTCGACTGCAGTGGGTAAGACCATCAGCGCCGCGGCCTCGGATACGCTCAAGAAAGTCGCTTTGGAACTGGGAGGCAAGAATCCCCAGGTGATCTTTCCCGATGCAAATCTGGAAGCTGCTTCGGATGCTGTGGTGTTCGGGGTTTATTTCAATGTCGGTCAGTGTTGCAATTCCAGCAGTCGCATCATCGTACACGAGGACATAGCCGAGAAATTTTGCGACCGAGTTGTGGCCTTGTCGCAGAGAGTCAGGTTCGGCGATCCCTTGGACGAAACGACCCAAGTTGGTGCCATTGTTACGCCGGAACACAACACCAAGATCGACACCTATGTGAAACAAGCGCAATCTGATGGCGCTCGGATCGCTTTGGGTGGAGAACGATTGAGCGTCAACGGGCTTGGCGACCAATTTTACCAACCAACGGTAATCACACACGTGGCACCCGACATGCCGATCGCCAAGGACGAAGTATTTGGACCGGTTTTGTCAGTTCTGACCTTCAAAACACTGGACGAAGCCATCGCGCTGACCAATGATAGCTCTTACGGTCTGTCTGCGGGTGTATGGAGCGAAAACGTTCACACCTGCCTTGAATTCGCCCGTCGTGCAGAAACGGGAACAGTTTGGACCAACACCTGGATGGACGGGTTCCCCGAAGTCGCCTTTGGAGGGGTCAAACAATCCGGGCAGGGGCGGGAAATCGGACGCTACGGGTTCGAGGAATTTTTCGAAGTGAAATCGGTGGTTATGCGTGTCGGGAACACCCGAACGCCGTGGGTTTCGCAAGATTGAAAACGGGCCTTTGGAAAGGGGTCAGGAAATGAAAATCGCATTTAGGGAGGAAACAAGAATGCGTAAATTTCTGAAAACAAAAACGCTGATCGTGGCCGGGTTGCTATGTTCAACCAGCCTCGCTCAGGCGGAAGAGGTCGAGGTACTGCACTGGTGGACATCCGGTGGTGAAGCTGCGGCTTTGAATGTTCTCAAAGACGACCTGTCCGGACAAGGTATCGGATGGACCGACATGCCAGTCGCTGGCGGAGGTGGTGAGCAGGCCATGACAGTGTTGCGCGCGCGCGTCACCGCGGGCAACGCGCCTACAGCTGTTCAGGCGCTAGGGTTTGATATTCTGGACTGGGCCGATCAAGGCGCCTTGGCTGATTTGAACGATGTTGCTGCCAATGAAGCTTGGGATGATGTTGTCCCAGACGCTTTGAAAGCGTTTGCAAAGCACGATGGCAAATGGGTTGCTGCGCCGGTGAACGTGCATTCGACCAACTGGGTTTGGGCGAACAAGGCTGTATTGGACGCAAATGGAATTGCTCAGCCAACAAACTGGGATGAGTTTGTTGCCGCTGTGGAGGCGCTCAAAGCTGCAGGTCTAACCCCAATCGCGCATGGCGGTCAGGCTTGGCAAGACGCGACTGTTTTCGATGCGGTGGCGATGTCTACGCTGGGGCCGGATGGCTATAAGGCTGCATTTATTGACCTCGATGAAGGTACGTTAGGTGGCGATGCCATGAAGGAAGCATTTGATCGCATGGCATTCATTCGCGATAACGTTGACGAGAACTTCTCAGGTCGCGATTGGAACCTAGCTACGGCGATGGTTATCAATGGCGAGGCCGGTTTCCAGATGATGGGCGACTGGGCAAAGGGTGAATTCCTGAATGCAGGCAAAGTGCCCGGTGAAGACTTCCTGTGCTTCCGCTTTCCGGGAACCCAGGATCAGGTCACATTTAACGCCGATCAGTTCATGATGTTCGACCAAGGCGGTTCGGTTTCTGCCGAGCAGGCTGCGTTGGCCAGTGCGATACTTTCGCCGTCCTTCCAGATCGCCTTTAACAAGGTTAAAGGGTCAGTTCCCGCGCGGACAGATGTCGACGGCAGCGATCTGGATGCATGCGGTCAGCAGGGAATGAAAGATCTGGCGGCTGCTGCATCGTCCGGTAACCTGTTCGGCTCGATGGCCCATGGCCACGCGGCGCCTGCGTCGGTGAAGAACGCGGTTTACGATGTCGTCACTGCTCACTTCAATGGCGAGTATGACAGCGAAACAGCTGTAACAGAACTGGTTGACGCTGTTTCAATCGCCAAGTGATCCGAAAGTGATCCTCCCGATGGGGCGGCAGGAAAGCCGCCCTGTCATTCCCCTGGCTTAAGGGCCAGGGAATACTGCAAAGCGAACGAGGAGAACGCGCCATGGCTGCTTCGGCCGACGCGGATTTCAAGACACGACTTCAGAATTGGATACCCAAGCTGGTCCTTTCGCCCTCTCTGGCGATGATGCTGGTATTTGTCTACGGTTTCATTCTGTTTTCAGTCTACCTGTCCTTTACCGACAGCCGTATCCTGCCAAGCTTTGGATGGGTCGGGTGGGAAAACTATGACAAACTCTGGCGGCTAAGTCATTGGGAAACCTCACTGATCAATATGGGCATCTTCGCGAGCCTCTATATTGTGATTTGCACATGTATCGGGCTGGGGCTGGCCATTTTCCTCGATCAGAAAATCCGTGGTGAGGGATTGTTGCGCCCGATTTATCTGTATCCTATGGCGCTGAGCTTCATTGTCACTGGTACCGCTTGGAAATGGTTTCTTGATCCCGGAATCGGCCTTGAAAATGTAATGCACACATGGGGTTGGACCAGTTTCGAGTTCGACTGGATCAAGAACCGTGACTACGCGATCTATACCGTTGTTCTGGCGGCGGTCTGGCAAACCAGCGGCTTCGTTATGGCGATGTTTCTGGCTGGCCTGCGCGGGATTGACAACGAAATCCTTCGCGCGGCGCAGATGGACGGGGCTTCGAACTGGAACCTCTACCGCCGGATCATCATCCCGCAGCTGCGGCCCGCGTTCCTGTCGGCTTTTGTGATCCTAAGTCATCTGGCGATCAAAACCTTTGACCTTGTGATCGCGTTGACCGGAGGAGGTCCGGGTCGAGCAACAGAATTGCCTGCGACCTTCATGTACTCCTACACATTCACTCGGAACCAGATGGGTATCGGTGCTGCCTCAGCCACGATCATGCTGATGACAATCGCCGCGATAATGATCCCGTACCTATACGCCGAATTGCGAGAGAAACGCTGATGTCACAAGCCACTCAGGATACCGCAATCCGCACTGGCCGCGTCACGCGCACGCTGATCTATCTGGTGCTGCTGTTGTTCGGGCTTTTCTACCTGCTGCCGCTTTACGTGATGCTGGTGAATTCTGTTAAGCCGCTGGAGGAGATCACCGGCGGTGGGATGATGAACCTGCCGCAAGTCTTCACGCTGGAGCCGTGGCTGAAAGCTTGGTCTTCGGCCCAGATCGGTGTCGATCCAACCGGTTTGAAGCCCTACTTCTGGAACTCGATCAAGATGGTTGTCCCGGCTGTGATCGTCTCGACAATTCTAGGCGCCTTGAATGGCTATGTGCTGACCAAGTGGCGGTTCAAGTACGATACTATCCTGTTCGGTCTGATGCTGTTTGCCTGTTTCATCCCGTTCCAGATCGTCTTGATCCCAATGGCGCGGATGCTTGGTATCATCGGGCTGGCGGGCACAACTTGGGGCTTGGCTTTGGTACATGTGGTCTATGGGATAGGCTTCACAACGCTATATTTCCGCAACTACTACGCCGTTTTTCCGACCGAACTGATCCGAGCGGCACAGATTGACGGGGCAGGTTTTTTCCAGATTTTCTGGCGTATCCTTCTGCCCAGCTCAGGACCGATCGCCGTGGTCTCTATCATCTGGCAGTTCACGAACATCTGGAATGACTTTCTGTTCGGTGCGTCCTTTGCCGACGCCAACAGCCAGCCAATGACCGTGGCGCTGAACAACCTCGTTCAGTCGTCAACCGGCGTAAAGGAATACAACGTTCATTTTGCAGGCGCCATATTGGCTGCCATGCCAACTCTGCTCGTCTACATCGTGGCCGGTCGATACTTTGTCCGCGGCCTGATGGCGGGTTCCGTGAAAGGATAAGGCCTGATGGGATTTCTGGACATAGACAACGCGACCAAATCCTATGGGTCAGTCGAAGTTTTGCATAAAGTCGATATATCGGTGCAAGAGGGCGAGTTCCTTGTGCTCGTCGGCCCATCAGGATGTGGCAAGTCCACTTTGCTGAACATGATTGCGGGGCTTGAGGATATTACCAGCGGTGAAATCCGGATCAAGGATCAGGTTATGAACGGTGTGCATCCGTCAAACCGCAACATCGCCATGGTGTTCCAGAGCTATGCGCTCTACCCCAACATGACAGTAGGGCAGAACATCACATTCGGGCTTGAGATGCACGGTGTGCCCAAGCCTGAGCGTGAAAAGGCGATGACCGAGGTCGCCAATTTGCTGCAAATTGAGCAGCTTCTCGACCGCAAGCCCGGGCAACTTTCTGGTGGTCAGCGCCAGCGTGTTGCTATGGGACGTGCGCTGGTGCGGGAACCGGACGTGTTCTTGTTTGACGAGCCTCTATCCAACCTCGACGCCAAGTTGCGCGTGGACATGCGGACTGAAATCAAGAAGCTGCACCAGAACCTCGGCACAACCATCGTTTATGTGACTCATGACCAGATTGAAGCGATGACTTTGTCCAGCCGCATCGCAGTCATGAACGGCGGCTATGTTCAGCAGCTTGGTACCCCTCAGGAAATTTATGACACGCCGGCAAATATCTTTGTGGCGACCTTTATGGGTTCACCTGCGATGAACGTGGTGCCCGCGAAAGTAGCCGTGTTAAATGGCCGCCCGCATGCCGAGGTCGCGCTGCATGATGGTTCCGTGGCGCAACTCCCATTTAGTCAGGACAACCTTTCAGCTTGGGATGGGCGCGAGATCCTGTTGGGCATCCGCCCTGAGACCATTACCGACATGGATGGTGCCGATCGCAAGTCCTCCAACATTGCCTCGATGACCAACCGCATCGTGGTGACGGAGCCTGCAGGCTCAGACACTTTTGTCTCCATGACACTCGGTGGGCAGGATGTAATTGCCCGAATGCGCTCGGACGCAGAGGTCGCACCAGGTCAGGATTTCCCATTTGCCGTGAACATGGAAAAGGCCGTGGCTTTTGACCCAGAGAGCGAGATGCGGATCACTCCGTGACACGGGCAGACGTAATAATCATCGGTTCCGGGATGGGCGGGTCAACTCTGGCAGCGACCTTGGCGCCTTCTGGTCGCCGAATCTTAGTCGTGGAGCGCGGTGAACGTCTGGTTCCATCACCACAAGACAGGGACCCCAAGGCGATTTTTGGAGATGGATTTTTCCGTCCAGACGAGACATGGTTGGACGGCGACGATAAGTCATTTAATCCGGGTAACTACTACTGCGTTGGTGGGAATTCAAAGTTCTACGGAGCAGCGTTGATCCGGTACCGGCGTGAGGACTTCCAACCGCGCCCGCACATGAGTGGAAGTTCCCCTGGCTGGCCTATTTCTTATGATGAATTAGAGATCGACTACTGCGCTGCCGAGCACCTGTACGAAGTTCGCGGGACCGACAGCGAGGACCCGACGGAACCGCCGCACAGCATAAAATATCCGCACTTGCCAGTCGCGGATGAACCGGATGTTGCTGATTTGCGTAAGCGCCTTAACCAAGTCGGATTGACACCATCATCGGTGCCGCTTGGGGTTGATATCGATAGATGGCTGGCTGCGGGTCAAACCACTTGGGACGCGTTTCCAAACACCTGTGGTGGCAAAATGGATGCGGAAAACAGTGCTTTGGCCAAAGCTCTGCAGTATGAAAATGTTGAACTTCTGACCGGCGCGCAGGCGCGTAAACTGATCGCTGCCGAAGACGGCAGTCTAATGGGTGTCGAGGTTGAAGGCCATGGCATGTTGCAGGCGCCACTGATAGTTCTTTCGGCCGGAGCCGTTCAGTCTGCGGCGCTCTTGCTAAAGTCGGCAAATGAAACTTGCCCCATGGGACTGGCAAATCGTTCCGATCAAGTCGGACGAAATTTCATGAACCATAATTGCTCGGCTGTACTGGCCTTGCACCCTTTGCGCCGCAACAGATCGATTTATCAGAAAACTCTGATGTTCAACGACTATTACAACAGCGACGGTAACGGCGGACCGCCTTTGGGAAACATCCAGATGCTGGGTAAAATCACTGGTCCAATCCTTGCGTCTCAAACCAAATTGCCGGGTTGGATCGCCAAGCTAATCGCCGAGCGCAGTTTTGACTTCTACGCAATGTCCGAGGACCTGCCGAACCCGGAAAGCCGTGTAACAGTTGAAGGGGGGAAAATTCGCCTCGACTGGAAGCGCTCGAACTGGGAAGCGCACAAGGAACTTGTGGCGCGATTGAAGTCTCATGTTCGCCGGGCTGGCTTTCCTGTCGTATTGTCCCGCCCTTTTGACAGGCGCACTCCGTCGCATCAGTGTGGCACGGCACGCATGGGTAAAAATCCGACCAACAGCGTGGTGGATATCTTTTGCCGGAGCCATGACCACAGGAACTTGTTCGTTGTTGACGCGTCAGTCCTTCCGACTTCCGCCGCGGTCAATCCAGCGCTCACTATCGCGGCACTCGCGTTGCGAACCGGACGCCACATAATTGAAACGGAGTTTGCGGCATGACCGGAATCGCATTGGTCACTGGTGGACAACAGGGGATAGGCTTTGGAATTTCGCGTGCCTTGCTTGCCGCAGGATTCCAGGTTGCAATGGCTTCGCGCTCGGCACCAGAAGAACCTGCCGTAAAAAACGCGCTGGCAGCACTTGGGCCCAACGCGGTTTACGTACAACATGACGTTTCGGACATAGACAATGTGTCTTCCTGCCTTGATCAGGTAGAAGCGCAGCTGGGTCCGGTGACCGCGTTGGTAAGCAACGCTGGCGTTGGTGCTCCGGTTCGGGGTGACATGCTGGACCTACAGCCCGAGAGTTGGGACTTTGTGCAGAACATCAACTTGCGAGGGGCGTTCTTTCTGGCGCAAGAAGTTGCTCGGCGTATGCTTGCACAGCCACAAAACACGTACCGCTCGATCACATTTGTAACCTCTGTCAGCGCGACGATGGTATCCGTCGAGCGAGCAGAATATTGCGTGTCTAAAGCCGCAGCAGCGATGATGGCCCAGCTATTTGCCGTTCGATTGGCGCCGCATGGGATCGGAGTTTTCGAACTGCGCCCGGGCATTATTGCGACCGAAATGACCGAAGGTGTACGCGAAAAATACACCGACCGTATCGAAGGTGGCCTTGTACCTGCTGTGCGCTGGGGCGAAGCAAGGGACATTGGTTCAGTGATCGTGCCGATCGCGCAGGGAAAATTGGAATTCGCCACCGGTGCTGCGATTCCGGTGGATGGCGGTTTGTCTATCTCGCGTTTGTAAACAACAAGCTTCTGAGGACGAAAGAGAATGTCTGAAGGATATGATTTTATCGTAGTCGGCGGAGGCTCGGCTGGTTCTGTAATTGCTGGACGTTTGTCCGAAGAACCATCCGCTAAAGTCCTGCTGCTAGAGGCGGGAACCTCTGACAGAAACCCACTTTTCCACCTTCCTGCTGGATTTGCCAAAATGACCAAAGGCATCGGGAGTTGGGGGTGGTCAACGGTGCCTCAAAAACATATGCAAAACAAGGTGTTCAACTACACGCAAGCTAAGGTTATTGGCGGCGGGTCGTCGATCAACGCGCAAATTTACACGCGTGGTGCAGCGCAGGACTATGACGAATGGCGTCAAATGGGGTGCGAGGGATGGGGGTATGCCGATGTGCTACCCTACTTCAAAAAATCAGAAGATAATGACGTCTATGACGACGAGTTCCACGGCAAGGGTGGGCCATTGGGTGTTTCTATGCCTTCAGCACCACTGCCGATTTGTGATGCATACATTCAAGCAGCAGGGCAGTTGGGTATTCCGGAAACCCGCGACGTAAACGGAACAAGACAGGATGGCGCCGGCTATTATCAATTGACCCAACGCAACGCGCGTCGTTCTTCCGCTGCTATGGCCTTTGTCGCCCCTAACCGCAAGCGCCCAAATTTGACCGTGCGCACAGACACTCAAGTTCGGCGAATTTTGGTAGAGAAGGGGCGCGCAACTGGTGTGGAGATGATTAGCGGCGAAAAAATCTCCGCTGCCAAAGAGGTTGTTTTATCCTCGGGCGCGATTGGATCTCCGCGACTGTTGCAACTCTCTGGAATAGGGCCCGCGAAACAACTGGAAGGTATCGGAATCAAAGCGGTTTATGACCAGCCACAAGTTGGTGAGAACCTGCAGGACCATCTGGACTTATATTCAATATGCGAGGTTACTGGCCCACATACATATGACAGGTTTGCCAAGCTCCATCTTTCGGCAATAGCGGGATTACAATACCTTTTAACCCGAAGGGGGCCGGTCGCTTCAAGTCTCTTCGAAACCGGAGGGTTCTGGTATGCTGACCCCGAGGCAAGATCGCCGGATATTCAAATGCATTTGGGCTTGGGTACCGGGATCGAAGCCGGGGTCGAGGCGATGCCCAATGGCGGGGTGACCCTTAACGCGTGTTTTTTGCGCCCAAGGTCCCGGGGCACAGTTCGATTGCAGAGCGCTGACCCCTCAGCTATGCCGCTAATCGACCCGAACTATCTGGCTGACCCTTATGACCGGGAGATGTCGATCCGCGGTCTCAAATTGGTGCAGAAGATACTGGCTCAGGACGCGTTGAAACCTTACATTCTTGCCGAGCGTCTGCCAGGGCCGAAGGTTAGGACCGAGCAGGAGTATTTCGATTTTATCTGTGTGCACTCTAAAACCTCGCACCATTGCGCGGGTACTTGTCGAATGGGTAGCGATGCCGAAGCCGTTCTAGATCCACGTTTGCGATTCAACGGAGTCGACGGGCTGCGGGTCGCCGACGCGTCGATAATGCCGACAGTCAATTCTTCGAACACCAACGCTCCAACGATCATGATCGGGGAAAAAGTTTCCGACATGATTAAACAAGATCAGGGATTTATGTGATGATCCGCCATATTGTTCTGACAAAATTCAAAACCGACGTGACCGAAGAAACGATCGAGAATATTTATTCCGGTCTTTCCGAGTTGTCCGAGTCATTGACCGGTGCTGGCGGTTTCACAGGAGGGCGCAGCAATAGTCCGGAACAGATAGAGCGCGGCTACATGCACGGCTTTGTGATTGATTTCACCGATTGGTCTGCGCTGGAGCGTTATCAGTCCGACGAAACGCACAAAGCGTTGGGCGCCAAACTTGTTCAGAATGCCATCGGTGGAATTGACGGTATTCTGGTTCTGGATATCGAGGTCTAAGCGATGACGCTAATACTGCCAACCTACCAAGGCGAATTGGAAACATATGCACCGGCCGGTACGCCTTTGGTGCCGCGCGCACCTAAAGTGCCTCTGACGCGTACTGCATTTGCCGCAGCGCATGTGGTCTCGGACCCAATGTTGGATCACACACCGTGGGTTGGCAGACCCGCCGTCGATTGGGACGCAACGCTGCAATTTCGCGAAGGACTCTGGGACCAAGGATTGGGGCTGGCCGAAGCGATGGACACTGCACAACGCGGAATGGGCGTCGATTGGGACACTGCACTCGAACTGATCCAACGGACTATGGCGGCGGCACGTGTTCATTCGTTGTCTCCCAGAGTGGCTTGTGGGGCAGGGACAGATCACGCTGACCCAGAGTCGCTGCGGTCAGCAGATGATATTCTGGCGGCTTACGAACATCAGGCTCAAGCGATCGAGGAGGCCGGGGGGCAATTGATCTTGATGGCGTCGCGGGCGTTTACAGCAATAAATGCCGGTCCGGATGTGTATCACAATGTCTATCGAGCGCTGATCGATGGTTCTTCCGAGCCGGTAATCCTACATTGGTTAGGCGACATGTTCGATCCCGCATTGAAAGGCTATTGGGGCAGTAACGAAATTGAGACCGCCAGCGACTTTGTTCTGTCCCTAATCTCTGAGAACCCTGCCAAAGTAGATGGCATTAAAATCTCGCTGTTGGATCAGGCACACGAAGAGACTTTTCGCGCAAGGTTGCCTGAAGGGGTACGGCTCTATACGGGAGATGATTTCAATTATGCCGACTTGATAGCCGGCGATGGGAAGCATTATTCACATGCTTTGTTAGGAATATTTGCGGCTATCGCTCCCGCAGCCAGTCAAGCGCTTGAGGCTTTAGCCGAGAATGACATGGAAAAGTACCACGCACTACTTGCACCAACTGTTCCACTAAGCCGCGAAATTTTCAAAGCGCCTACACGCTTCTACAAAGCGGGGATAGCGTTTCTGGCCTGGTTAAACCAAGCACAGTCACATTTTGTGATGCCCGCAGGATTTCAATCAAGTCGGGGCGTTTGTCACTACGCGCAGGTTTTCAGGCTTGCTGATCAAGCTGGTTTACTCCTGTCGCCTGATGAGGCTACAGCGCGGATGAAGACACTGTTGAAGTTGTACGGTATCGAACAATAAACTGGATGCGCAGACCGACCATCATAGATGTTGCTGACAAGGCGGGCGTTTCAAAATCCACGGTCAGCTTGGTGCTCCAAGGGAGTGCTCAAGTAAAACCTGAAACACGACAATTAGTTCACGCCGCTATGAAAGAAATCGGTTACGTCTATAACCGGTCGGCGGCTAATCTTCGATCCTCCGGTACGGCGCTAATCGGTCTTGTAATTAACGATCTGACCAACCCCTTTTTCACTGAATTTGCGACTTCATTGCAGATGGCTCTTGGTTCTCGGGGCTATGCTGTGGTTGTGGCTAACACAAACGAAGACCCGGAAATTCAGGATCAGGTTGTGGCGGCCATGTTAGAACACGGCGTTTCGGCACTAATCCTGTCCCCTGCTTACGGGGACGTCTCAAGCACACTTGCTGCTGTGGAACGAGCCGGAATTCCGATGATGCAAGTTTTGCGCCGGGCGGATGGGTGTACTGCCAAGTTCCCATTCTTTGCCCCGGATTACGAAGATGGTGGTCGCGCGGCAACTCAATTTCTATTGGACTCCGGCGCGAGAGAAATTGCTTTTGTAGGTGGATTAGAGGGGCGGCAAGTTACAGAGGAAAGAGTTTCCGGGTACCTAAAGATTATGCATTCAAAGGGACTGAAACCGATTGTAAAGACTGGAAAATCCAGTCGAGCTTTTGGTCATGCCGCTGCTGCTGATCTGTTTCGGGAACATCCGGATTGTAATGCTGCATTGTGCTTCAACGATCTGGTCGCATTCGGGATGATAAACGCCTGTCACGAGGCCAATCTCAAAGTCGGCCAGGATTTTCAAATAATAGGTTTTGATGACATAAAAGAGGCGTCGGAATGCTGGCCTACGTTATCAACCGTGCATTGCGGAGTTGAAGAGTTCGGAGAACAGATTGCCGATACAATACTAGGCTGGCTGCAAGAAGGCACTGTGCCTTCCGAAACCAAGCGAACACCTGTTCGTCTGGTCCTGAGGCAGACGACAAAAAACGCAGACTAAAATGACCTTAGGGGTCGGCAAAAGCTGTACCGTTTTGCATGACCGCATGACAACGTGAGTTAAAAACCCTGCTAGCTGGCCAACGGTTCAAGGGGCCTGTATGTTTCAATGCGGGGTCTGATACCTTGGCGGCATGAGCCCTGACTGAAACCAGCTCACAAAAGTCACGATTGAAAATACAGGTAATCCAGTGGCTTGCTGGATGTCTGGCGCGTAGGGACACATGTTTGTACATTCTAAAACAATTGCCCCAAGGTCTGGATTGTTTGATTTCAGTTTCATTGCAGCCTCGACATTATCCAGTCGGGACTTGTTGACATCTAGCGTCGGCTCATTGCCAAGGATGGCGCGGGTAAATTCCTCGCCTCCCTCGGTCGTGCCAATTGGCGTCCCGTCTGGAACCTGAGCCTTTCTCAGGTGGTCGTCGGTGAGTGTGGACGCTGATATGGTTAGTATGCCGGCGCGTTTGCCTGCTGGCAAAACCCGGTTAACCATCCCGACCTGCATCAGAGAGGATGTTGCAACTGGTATCGGAACAGCTGCGGCCAATTCTTCTTGAAATAGGGATAGAAAGCCACAATTGGTGGTTATCCCGTCTACGCCGTCTTTGACCAACTCCTTTGCTGCGTCAACGAAGGCGTCTAACAATCCTTTTGCGCTTTTGCGGACAACTAGATCGGGGGTGGCTTCGCGGACTATTCGATAGTGTACGGGAAAAGGCCAAGTCAGCGCGTTCCCCATATCTCCGGGTATACGTGGAAACCGGGCATCCAGCATCAAAATGCCGACCGATGCCCCGTATAAAGATTTGCCGCCATTTGCGATCATCCCCTATGCCTCCTCGATGACGCGGGTCGAAATTTCCTGTGATCCTTCCATATAGATACTGGATATTCCGTTGCGTACGGCCTCTTGAATTTGATCCATACGCTTGGTGATGTGTTCGCCTAAATTCAAAGCTGCTTTATCCACGTCGCGCTCCAGCAGGGCCTGCATTATTCGTTTATGTTCGCCTTTTGACCGATGCACTCGGTCTAAGTTCATGGAAACCCAACGGATATAACGGATTCTCTCGTTGATCCTTTCCAGGGTTTGGAGAAGTTCCATGTTGCCCGACAAACGTGCGATGCCAAGATGGAATGCCTCGTCTCGCCTTACGGCCTCTTCCACGGTCAAACCCGTCACATCCAAACCAGTTGAGTGAAGTTCGTCATTAAGCGCCCGTAATTCTTGATCCGTTGCTCTTTCGCAGGCCGACCGCGCGGCAGCAACTTCGATTATCTGCCGCAGTTCGAATAAGTCAAAAACGCCTTGTGCGTCCAGCAGACGGCAGAAAAATCCTTGCCCGGGGCGAAAATCAAACAGACGTTCGGCCACCAACCGATTCAATGCCTCGCGTAACGGCGTGCGGCTTACGCCCAGTTCTTTTGACAACGCAACTTCGTTAAGACGATCTCCGGGGTGCAAGCGAAACGAAACGGCCATCGCTTTTACCTGTTCATAGATATCGTCAACACGCGGTCCAGTCATATCAAACGCCTCGTTATCAGTGACTCAGGGGTGCCACAGGTCGGTCTTGAATTCAATATACAAAACTGTATACAGTTCTGTGTGCAATTATCTGGCGAGGAGGAGCAACCAATGACGGGTACAAATCACCTGACCGGAGCAGAAGCCATGGTTCGTATGCTTCAGGCGCATGGCGTTAAGCACATGTTTGGCCTCTGCGGAGATACTACCTTGCCATTCTACGATGCCTTGGCGCGTATGGACCACGGAATTCAACACATCCTAACACGGGATGAACGTCACGCTGCGTATATGGCAGACGGTTACGCCCGCGTGACCGGCAAGCCCGGAGTTTGCGAAGGGCCATCAGGCGGAGGTGCCACATACATTTTGCCGGGCGTGGTAGAGGCTAACGAAAGTTCCGTGCCGATATTGGCCATTACATCTGATGTGGCGACGACCAGCCGCGGAAAATACCCTTTGACCGAGTTGGATCAACAGACCTTGTTTAAGCCGCTTGCGAAATGGAATGCGTCGCTTGATGACGCGGCAAGGTTGCCCGCAATGGTTCGGGCCGCGTTTCGTGCGATGACGACAGGAACCCCGGGCGCGGCGCATTTGGCCTTGCCATTTGATACCCAGAAAGCTCCAGTCGATGAGGCTGAAATTTGGGCCGACGCGCGGCATCGCAGCTTTCCGGCCGAACGTGCTGCCGCCGATCCAGATGCCGTCGAAGCAGCTGTCGATGTCTTAGCGCAGGCTAGATCGGCCGTCGTAGTATGCGGTGGCGGTCCTGTGCTTTCTGGGGCGGTTGATGAATTGCGCCGAGTGGCCGATCTTTTGGAGATGCCAATCGCGACAACAGTTTCGGGGCAGGGGGCCGTCGCTGAAACTGATCCGTTATCATTGGGCGTCGTCGGATCGAACGGAGGTGTTCCTGCAACTCGGGAAGTCGTGGATCAAGCTGATGTCGTTCTGTTTATCGGGTGCCGGGCAGGTTCCGTCACAACTGAACGTTGGCAGAGCCCAGGGCGGGATGCCAAAATCATCCACATCGATAGCGACCCCATGGTTATCGGCGCGAATTACCAAACAGAAGTCGCAATTTGCGCGGACGCCCGATTAGCATTGAATGCGCTAGCGGACGCTTTGCAGGCACGCAAAGATCTTCCAAGTCAAAACGGAAAGGCGCGGGCTAAATCGGCTTGGGATGCCAAATTAGCAGCATTTGCTCCCCTAGCCGCAAGCACTCAAACACCAATCCGACCCGAAGCTGTGATGGCCGCGCTTATAGATATCCTAGACGACGATGCAATTATTGTCGCCGATCCCGGTACGCCGTGTCCTTATTTCAGTGCGCACTATCGTTGGAAAACCGCCGGGCGTCATTTTATCACCAATCGGGCCCATGGCGCACTGGGTTATTCGCTTGGGGCTGCAATGGGTGCACATGTTGGCCGCCCGTCGGTCAAAACGCTTGCCGTAATGGGAGACGGGTCATTTGGGTTCACTTGCGGTGAGTTTGAAACCATGGTCAGGCATAAGATGCCGATAACCTCCATCGTATTCTCAAACTCAGTCTTTGGTTGGATCAAGGCTGGCCAAAATGCCGGCTTTGGACAGCGCTATTACAACGTGGATTTTACCAGGACGGATCATGCCGCTGTCGCGGCTGCATTTGGTGTACGGTCATGGACGGTGAAAGACCCGCAAGACCTGCGAAAAGTTTTGAAACAAGCGATGGAACACGATGGTCCTACGCTGGTTGATATCCACTCTCAGCCACTGCACGAAGCGGCTGCACCGGTGTCTGAATGGGTTGCATAAGTCGCAATCGACTGTGTCATCTGCGCCAGGAACTCTTGCGCAATTGATGATAGTGGTCGACCTTTTGCGGTTATCACGGCAAGGTCGAGCGTTACAGCGGGTGAAAAGGGGCGGGTCATGTAGCCGCTTTCGCGGTCGAACTTAACAGTGAATGGGTCGATCATCGCGACACCTAGGCCCTGTTTCACGAAGCTAAGAAGGTTCTCGGACAGATGCGTATGGATTTGGGTGCGCCACACCCGTCCAGCAGCCTGAAAAATATCGCGTGTGCGACGATGGGTCTGATGTTCTGGACCCATCACGATAAACGGTTCGTTTTCAAGCAGTTCGGGCGTCAGAATATCATAGGCAGCCAGCGGACTGTTTTCCGGAAAGGTGGCCAGTGTTTCGAACTGAAAGACCTGATAGTTCAGCGTGTCGTGCAATATAGGCATTTCAACCACCCCGATCTCAAACAGACCTGAGATGACCCATTCCTGGATCTTCGACGAATATTGCGATTGAAAACTGACCGACAAATTGGGACGTGATTGGGCAAATTTCGCAATCTCCTGCGGTATAAAACCAAAAGACAACATATGAGGTGCTGCGACTTGTAATTGGCCAGGATGTTTGTTCTGCAAATCCGAAACCGCTTGGGCTACATGATCCAACCCGCGTACCACGGTGTCGACCTCACGATACAATAATTCAGCCTCTGGCGTCGGAAGCAGACGGCCCTTGTTTCGTTCAAAAAGCGGTATGCGGGCTTCGCGCTCTAATTGCGAAAGAAGATTGCTGATCCCCGGTTGCGAAATTCCCAAAACCGACGCAGCGCCCGTCACCGTTCCTGTTTCCATGATTGCATGAAAGGCCTGCAATTGACGAAATCTCAGGGACATCTTCCGCCTCATCATTTTTTCTGATGGAGTTGTGAAAAGATAGTATTTGAAATGATGGGTGCGTCAAGGCAGTTTGGTTTTTGTTCTAGGAGGGCGAATGGGCGACCTGAAGCAAAAGATTATCGGGTATGACCTGTGGCACCTAGAGTTGCCAGTCACATCACGACGCGATCACGGCATTGGGTCCGTTGAGGGCGTATGCGAAGTCGTCATTTTACGCCTGACTTCTGAGGACGGAAGCGAAGGTTTTGGCGAAGCATCTCCGTGGTCTGTGTTTACCGGTACCCCAGAGGCGACGTACGCTGCATTGAACAGATACTTGCGGCCGCTGGTGACTGGCAAGCAAGTCAGTGACCGAGCTGCTATCATGGAAAGTGCCGCTTATGCGGTTGCGCATTGCACCGAAGCCAAAGCCGCCTTGGACAGCGCTTTGTTGGACTTAGCTGGTAGGATTGCAAAGGTACCTGTTTGGTCATTGCTGGGCGGTAAGTGCCGGGATACCATTCCGCTGAGCTGTTCCATCGCCAACCCGGATTTTTCACAAGATATCGATCTGTTGGCGCGATTGCGAGATGACGGCGTACGGATTGTCAAACTTAAAACCGGTTTCAAGGATCACGCGTTTGACATTATGCGATTGGAACAGCTTGCACAAAACTTCCCGGAATTTTCGGTTCGAGTGGATTACAACCAGGGTCTTTCTATTGAAGACGCGCCAAAACAAGTAAAAGATGTAGCGCAGTTCAAGCCTGATTTCATCGAACAACCAGTGCGCGCGCATCATTTCAAAGCAATGGCTAACCTAAAACAGATCATCGACGTGCCGCTTTTGGCGGATGAGAGCGTTTTTGGACCCGAGGACATGGAACGTGCAGCAAGAGAAGGGATTTGCGACGGTGTGTCCGTGAAGATTATGAAATCCGGCGGATTGTCCCGCGGTCAAACCGTCGCCCGCATTGCCGCAGCGCACGGCCTTAGCGCATACGGCGGAGACATGTTCGAAGCTGGTCTGGCGCATCTGGCAGGAACGCATATGATTGCTGCTACTCCAGAAATAACATTGGGCTGTGAGTTTTATCAGGCATCCTACTTTCTGGCAGAAGACATATTGGAAACTCCCTTCCCTGTTGCAGACGGCCAGGTTGTTGTTCCGCAGACGGCCGGGTTGGGTAGTAGGCCAGATGAGGGCAAACTGAACCACTATGCAGTGACCAAGGCGGTGGCGGCATGAGCTCTTCTAAAACCATTGCGATCATCGGGGCCGGCATTGTCGGGGTATCGACGGCAGTCTGGCTGCAAAGGGATGGTCACGATGTGATCCTGATTGACAAAGCCGGGCCGGGTGAGGGCACCTCGCACGGGAATGGTGGTGTATTGGCTTCCTGTTCGGTGGTTCCAGTGACTGTTCCGGGGTTGTTAGGCAAGGCGCCCAAAATGTTGCTCAGCCCTTCTCAGCCATTGTTCCTTAAATGGGCGTATTTGCCTCGGCTAATTCCTTGGCTGACGCGGTATCTGAAGCATGCAAATGACGCGGACGTGGACCGCATTGCCGCGGCTTTGACGCCAATTATTGGCGACAGTTTGAATGATCATAAGGCACTGGCTGCTGGGACCGGTGCAGAAAAGTGGATCGTACCTTCGGACTATCTATTTTTGTACAATGACCGTTCCCATTTCGATGGTGACGCGTTCGGATGGAACGTCCGGCGAAAAAACGGCTTTACTTGGGACGAATTAGAGGGTCAGGCGTTTCGAGCTTATGATCCTGTGTTCAGCAAGGATATCGGCTTCGCAATTAGGTTGGCGGATCATGGCCACATCACTGACCCTGGTCGGTACGTTAAAGACCTTGCGTCTTATGTCGAAGCCAAGGGTGGCAGAATTATCCGCGCCAATGTCGAGGATATGGTCCGTGAAAATGGTCGGGTTAGTGGGGTCAGAGCAGACGGTCAGATCATCGAATGCGACACGGCGATTGTGACCGCCGGTGTGTGGTCAGGGCCTCTCGCAAAACGGTTAGGAGTTTCTGTTCCTCTTGAAAGCGAACGCGGCTATCATCTTGAATTGATAGAGCCCTCTGCCATGCCGCGCAGTCCTGTGATGGTAGTGTCTGGAAAATTTGTGGCAACACCGATGGACGGTCGTATTCGGCTGGCAGGGATTGTAGAATTCGGGGGACTGGACGCTCCGCCATCTCGTGCGCCCTTCGAATTGATGCGCAAGAACGCCCGGCAGGTCTTTCCGGGTTTGACATGGAAGGAGGAAGTGGAATGGATGGGGCACAGGCCGGCGCCTGCGGACTCGATTCCAATAATCGGTGAGGTGCCAGGTGTGGAAGGAGCCTTCATGGGCTTTGGACACCATCATGTCGGTCTAACAGGAGGGCCGAAAACAGGTCGCCTTTTGGCGCAATTGATTTCGGGCAGAACTCCGAACACGGATTTAAGCGCTTATGCGCCTTCGCGTTTCGTAACGTAAAAAAGCCGGAAAAAACAACGGCAAGTCAATATTCAGTAGGGAGAAAACGATGAAAAAACTCACCAGCCTTTTAGCTGCAACCGCATTGACCGCCACCGCTGCCGCACCGGCAATGGCTGAAAAATGGGACATGCCGATGGCTTATTCGGCGTCGAATTTCCACTCGGCCACGGGTGCCGAATTTGCCAAGTGCGTGACGACGGGAACCGGTGGCGAGATTGAGATTGTTACGCATCCTTCTGGTTCGCTGTTCAAAGGTGCGGATATCAAGCGCGCGATCCAGACGGGTCAGGCCCCAATTGGCGAGCGTCTGTTGTCTGGTCATCAGAATGAAAACGCGCTGTTCGGGTTTGACTCTATCCCGTTCCTTGCGACTTCGTTCGATGACAGCGCAAAGCTTTGGGAAGCAGCCAAGCCTTCAATTGAAAGTCTGCTGGCAGAACAAAACCTGACGCTGCTGTATGCAGTGCCGTGGCCGCCGCAGGGTTTGTATTTCAAAAACGAAGTCAATTCGGTTGCCGACATGGAAGGCATCAAGTTCCGGTCTTACAACAACGCCACATCCCGTTTGGCCGAGTTGACTGGTATGTTGCCCGTGACCATCGAAGCTGCTGAAATCAGCCAGGCTTTTGCAACAGGTGTAGCCGACGCGATGGTATCTTCTGGTTCAACTGGATATGACCGCAAAGTTTGGGAAAGCCTGAATTATTTCTATGAAGTCGACGCCTGGTTGCCGCGCAACTATGTGATGGTAAATTCAGATGTTTGGTCGGGTGTTTCGGACGCCAATAAAAACGTTATCACAGCATGCGCTGAATTAGCCGAATATGCAGGCAACTGGCGCGCAAAGGAATACACTGGGTTCACTTTGCAAGGTCTACGCGATGGCGGTATGACCGTTGGTCCGGCATCCGACCAAATGGTTGGAGAATTGAAAGAAATCGGCGTGACCATGACAAACGAATGGTTGGAAGCCGCTGGTGACGAAGGCAAAGCTATCGTCGATGCGTTCCAGTCATCGCAGTAACAGCGCATTGGAGCGGCGGCACTGTCTGCCGCTCCGGAACCATCCAACAAAATCGAAAGCGGGGACGGTATGGCGCTATTGAAAGGGCTTCGAACAGTATTGGATTTCACGTATCTCGCAGCGGGCGTTTTGGCGGCGCTAAGCCTGATTGCCATACTTTTGCTGATCGTAGTGCAAATGCTTGCCCGCTGGACAGGTGAGGTCTTTCCGGGTGCACCCGATTACGCTGGATATGCCATGGCAGCGGCATCATTTCTTGCCTTTGCAAACGCGCTGAACCGGGGCAGCCACATTCGAGTATCGATACTTTTAAATGCAGTTCCACAAGGCGTTCGGCGCATTCTCGAGATCTGGTGCTTCGCAATCGGTGCGGCGGTAATGTGGTATTTCTGCTGGTACGCTTATCGCTTTGTTTATTGGAGCTGGAAGTTCAACGACATTAGCCAGGGACAGGACAAAACCGCGCTTTGGATACCTCAGTCGACCATGTTGATTGGTGCCGTCATTCTGGCCATCGCCTTGACGGATCATCTGCTCCACGTGTTGTTCCGCGGTGATCACCGCATCACGCGCGATCTCGCCGATCAAAGTCACGGAGAGTAAGAGCATGGAAAACCTTTCTGTTATCATACTCTTTCTCTTTGTTCTGTTTACGCTGCTTGGCACCGGCGTTTGGGTCGGTTTGGCTTTAATGGGTGTCGCATGGGTCGGGATGGAGCTATTTACCACCCGTCCGGTCGGCGACGTAATGATAACCACGATCTGGTCTGCGTCATCTTCCTGGACCCTCACCGCTCTGCCAATGTTCATCTGGATGGGCGAAATCTTATATCGAACGCGATTGTCTGAGGACATGTTCAAAGGGTTGTCCCCCTGGATGGCCCCGTTGCCCGGTGGGTTGGTTCACACCAATATTGTCGGTTGCACGGTTTTCGCCGCTGTGTCCGGTTCCTCGGCGGCCACTCTGACTACTGTCGGTAAGATGTCTATTCCAGAGCTGAGAAAACGCAACTATCCGGAACGTATGATCATTGGGACACTTACGGGTGCCGCGACGCTTGGCTTGATGATCCCGCCATCTTTGACGTTGATCGTTTACGGCGTCACCATCAATGAATCTATAACAAAGCTGTTCTTTGCGGGCATTCTTCCGGGGCTCGTGTTAGCGGCAATGTTTATGGGTTACGTCGCGGTGTATTCGAAGCTGGGCAAGGATTGGAACCCGAACAGCGAAGGCAAGCTTAGCTTTTCCGAGAAAGTCAGGAATTCTCGGTTTTTGCTGCCGGTAATCCTGTTGATCACTGTTGTGATTGGGTCAATGTATCTCGGCTATGCCACCGCGACCGAGGCGGCAGCCTTTGGCGTTATTGGCGGGCTGTTGTTGGCCGCGGGGCAGGGATCGCTGAATTGGAAGACATTTACTGAAAGCTTGATGGGCGCGACACGTACAAGCGCGATGATCGCGCTGATTTTGGCGGGGGCAGCGTTCCTTTCCTTATCCATGGGCTTTACTGGTCTTCCGCGTGGATTGGCAGATTTGATTGCCGGTTGGGAGCTAACCCGCTTCGAATTACTGATGGTGCTGCTTGTATTTTATATCATCCTGGGCTGTTTTCTGGACGGAATATCTTCGGTTGTTTTGACCATGGCTGTGGTCGAACCGATGATACGCGATGCTGGGATTGACCTGATCTGGTTTGGCATCTTCATTGTTGTAGTGGTCGAGATGGCGCAGATTACTCCGCCAATCGGGTTCAACCTGTTTGTAATGCAAGGAATGACCAACCATGAAATGAGCTATATCGCTCGCGCTGCGATCCCGATGTTCCTCATTATGGTTTTGATGGTGTTTGTCCTGATTTGGTTCCCAGAATTGGCCACTTGGTTGCCTGAAAACTTGCGGCAAAGTCCCGGCGGGTAGAATTAGGTGAACCCGCTGCGCCTATCGGCTCGTCATGGCCCGCTGGTGTTGGTGACGGGTTTGGTGGCTGGGCTGTTGCTGCCCGGACTGGCCGAACCCATGCGGCCCCTGTTGCCGCCACTGGTTGGGCTTTTGCTGTTTCTAACGGTCCTTAGGATGGAGCCCACAGCGATATTGGGATCGCTGGCCGATTTGAGCCAAGTATCAAAGACGGTCATGGGATTTCAGGTTGCTCTTCCTTTGTTCGTCGCAGCTATCGGGATCGGCGTTGGATGGACCGGCTCTCCGGTATTTTTGTCTTTGCTAATCATGGCAGCAGCCCCATCAATTTCAGGTAGCCCCAACATGTGCCTAATGCTGGGGTACACTGCGGAACATGCTTTGCGTTTGATGGTTGTGGGGACCGCGATTTTGCCGCTTACGGCATTTCCGATCTTCTGGATGATTCCTGAATTAGGGGATATCAGTTCTGTGCTAAAGGCGACTTTTCGACTGTTCCTGACTATTTCCTTAGCGACCCTTGCGGCGATGGTTATACGTTGGCGATTTCTGCGCGACCCGACGCGTCCAGTACTGGAAAACCTTGAAGGTCTTGCAACAATCACGCTTGCCGTATTTGTCGTCGGTTTGATGCCGTCAGTTAGTTCCACCGCGCTGATCGACCCGAAAATCGCTATTTTTTGGATTGGTTTCGCCTGCCTGTTGAATTTCGGGGCACAATTGGTCGTTTTTTATTTCACTCGCGGTAGGTTAAGTGCTGATAAAGCGACGGCTGTTTCTTTGATTGCAGGAAATCGAAACATAGCCATTTTCTTTGTCGCTCTCCCGCCTGAGGTCACGGCACCCATTTTGGTTTTCATTGGTGCCTATCAGATTCCGATGTATCTGACCCCGACGGTCATGCGTCGCGTTTATCGCAGTATCGCCGACATTGATTAATACAACTCAGGTTTGCTCAACTTCCGCTGTCAATGAAGCCTGCCTCTACCCAGTTGTCGAAGGTTTCAAGCGCGGCATCTGAAAAAGCCGTATCGTTTATGTGTGCGTCTAGTTCGATCAACGTCACATTTGCGGGGCAGTGATTGCGGATTTCTTCAACAAAGGCCGTCAATCCCTCAGGGTCACTGAGCGGTCCACCGGGCCGATCCCATTCGTTGCCGCCTTGAATCGGCAGAAGCAAGGTTGTCGGACCCTTCGCCTTGCTAAGCTTTGAACAGATTTCCCGCGCCATTTCTCGGCGTTGATCGGCGGTCATCATTACAGACGTCAAAAGTCTGTTGTGGGCATGGGTTTCCTGCCCGATAAGTTTCGCTGGGGTATCCTGCCAACCTACAAAATCTACCAAATCATAGCACCCGATCGATACCATCTGAGGCGTGCCAGATAATCCTGCGGCCGTCATTCTATCCGCCCCGGCTGAGATAGATGACCCCATTAGGTGATTGCCGACCTCCTGCGGCGCGAAGTCCATCACGGCAGCGAAACGACCTTCGGACGCGAGACTTTCAAATGCGCGTCCTCCCATTCCCGTCGCATGAAAAACAGCAACCTCAAATCCACGTTGTTCCAGGGCAGGTTTGAGGGTAACCATGTATTTTAGAACGGTTTTTCCGAAAGAAGTCATGCCGATCAGTGGCTTGTCACTGTCTGATCGTTCGACAGCGCGCGCAGCCCCTAAAACTGCACCAGCAGCTTGGCTAAGCGATGATTTGCAGACGGAATTCAAGCCATAAAGCCCACCGGCCCAAAGGATCATCTGCACGTCAGCTGGCAACCGCTCGGGCGGGATCAAAGGGGAAAAGGAAACGGTAGAAACGATGTACTTTGGCACCCCTACAGGAAGGGCCGAACAGATGTCCAATGCAAGATCAGTGCCCATTGTGCCGCCAAGAACCAACGCACCGTCAATTTTCCCATCCATTTGCAGACGTGCGGCAAGAATGGATCCACCCTTTGCCATTATTTGCATAGCCGTGTTTTCGTCGCCGCTGTTTATGGCCTCCTGAATGCTGTGACCACCTGCCTCGGCTACTTCATGCTTGGAAATGTCAGTGGGCTTCGACGGGTCGCCCAATACACTGACGTCCATGGTCAGAACCTTACCGCCCTGCGCCCGGATCGTCTCGGCCAAGTAGTTAAGCTCGTCATCTTTGGTGTCATAGGTCCCGACGAGCAGAATGGTCTTGTCGTTCATATCAACAGTTTCCTCAAAGCTTGATCCAAGCGGTTTTTAAGTCGAGATATTTGTCGAAGGCATGAAGCGATTTGTCATGCCCGTTACCGGATTGTTTAACGCCACCCAACGGTACTGTGACATCCGCACCGCCGTAAGTATTAACATGAACAACACCTGCCCGAATACGCGCGATCATTCGATGAGCACGGGACAAATCCGAAGTCCATACACCGGCCGCGAGGCCGAAATCGGAGTCGTTTGCAAGAGAGACGGCCTCATCTTCAGTTTCAAAAGACTGAACAGTCAGGACAGGGCCAAAAACTTCTTCTCTCACAATCCGGTCGCTTGCGTCGACACCGGTGACGATCGTGGGAGCCATGTAAGTTCCTCCGGTTTCCTGCAGGACGCGCATACCGCCGGTCGCTATATTTCGACCCGCGCGACGTGCCTCTTCGACAAAGGCCAGATTCTGTGCCAGCTGTCGCTCAGAGTTAATTGCGCCTGCGTTGGTTTTTGGATCAAGTGGATCGCCGACCCGCACTGCCTCTGCCTGCGCAACCAGTTTCTCGACAAAGGCATTATGAATGTCTTTTTGAACCAAGAGGCGGGACCCGGCGACGCAAACCTGCCCGGAATTTCGAAAGATGCCAGCAGCCGAAACTTTTGCTGCCTCATCCAAATCCGGCACGTCGGCGAAAACTATGTTGGGAGATTTTCCGCCCAGCTCCAAATAGACGCGCTTTAGATTAGAACGGGCCGAAGCCTCCATTAGTTTTCGTCCGGTGTTGCCTGAACCAGTAAAAACAAGAACGTCAACATCTTCAGACTCGGCTATAGCTGCGCCTACAACTGCTCCTTCTCCGGTCACTACATTCAGGACGCCGGGTGGAATACCAGCTTCCAGTGCCAGCTCTCCCAGCCGCACAAGAGTTAATGATGCCGTCTCTGCTGGTTTCATTACCACGGTGCATCCAGCCGCTAGGGCGGGTCCCAACTTCCAACTGCCGATCATTAATGGAAAGTTCCATGGAACGATCGCTCCGACGACACCGACAGGTCGTTTATGAATAAGCCCAAGTGCGCCGGGTGCAGTTGGAGCGATCTCACCGTAAATCTTGTCGATTGCCTCGGCGAAGTAGCGCAAAGTTCCCACGGCACTCAGCGGCTCTGCTTTATGGGCCATCCCAATCTCGGTGCCGTTGTCTCTTACACCTAGAACGGCCAGTTCCTGAGCTTGGGCTTCAATTAATTCGGCCCAATTAAGCATGACCTGTTTTCGCGCCGCTGGGCTTAGCCCCGACCACCGACCGTCATCGAATGCAGCTCTGGCAGACATGATGGCAGATTTAGCATCTTGTTCAGTTCCTTTCGGAATTGTTGTCAATTTGCGGCCATCGATGGGCGATATGACATCCATTGTTCCACGATCAGCCGCGTCAACGCGCTCACCATTAATGATGTGTTTTGCAGGTGCAATGACATGATCGCGGATTCGATCGATTTCAAATTTGTCCAATTCAAGCCTCTATGGTTTAATATTTGAACCGATGGTATTAAAAACCTTCGATCTTTTATGTCCCATTTGTCAATCATGATTTTTTTGTTGACAGAATATGAATCTAGATCAGAATAAATGATACTAAAGGTTCAAATAATAAACCAATAAATAGCGCATCACAGGGAGATGACATGTCCAAGAAAACCAAGGCCATTCTGGCCGCGCTTGCTGTCGGCCTAGCTGGTCCGGCCCTGGCAGAGTATCCTGAAAAGCCCGTAAGTTTTATTGTTCCTTGGCCTCCAGGCGATCTTGAGGACGTTCTGACGCGAATGATCGCTGAAGATTTCCAAGCGGAGTATGGCGTTCCTGCAGCGGTGGTTAATAAACCCGGCGGCGGCGGTGGCCCGTTCCCCGGTGCGGTAGAAGTGGCAAACGCACCAGCAGACGGTTATACGATAGGCTCGTTTGTACCTGCAGTGTCGCTTATCGGGCATGAAATCGATATTCCTGAACTCACACCCGAAAAATTCGATCCTATTGGTATTTTTCTTACTTATCCATTCGTAATCGCGACGTCCGGCAACGCCCCGTATTCGACGATGGATGAGCTAGCGGAATACGCAAAAGAAAACGACGTGTTTTTGGGCCATTTTGGCGACGTTCTAACGCCAACTCAGGTGACAAAGGCCTTGTCGTCGATAAAAGACTTCGAATGGGCAGGAGACGCGCCCTTTGATGCCTTGGACTGCAATACGCTGGCCTCTGGTGATGCAGATGTCATCAATACAACTTTGCAGTTGATCTTGCCGTGTTTGGACGATGTCAAAGTTTTGGTGTCGATTACTGGTGAACGGATTAGCAAAATCCCGGATACGCCTGCAATTGGTGAGGTCGAACCGACGCTGGATATCTCACTGTGGAATGGTTTGTTCGTGACCAAGGACACACCTGCTGATGTGCGTGAGAAAATTGCGGCGGTGGCTGAAAAGACTTCAAAAAGCGAGCGGGCACAGCAGCTTGCAGCCGAAACCGGAGCGCTTGTTTATTGGCTGAACGCAGACGAAAGCGCCGCAGTCATTGCCGAGGACAAGGCGACACTTGGCACAATAAGCAGCGCGTTGGGTAACTAAACTCGACCCATTGGAGGGCGGTTTGCCGCCCTCTCTCGGTTATCAAAGGCCTTCCCGGATGGATAATTCAGAGCTGTTAAAGGTAAAAACAAAGACTTCGGGGCAGGTTGTTTTTGTTGCGGCCGGTCTGGCGATTTCATTATTGCTGCTGTCGCAAATTGGCAATCAGACGGAATGGTCTGAAAATGCCCGTAACATCGGTGGTCAGCCAAGGTTGTGGCCTGCTATTGCGCTTGTCATTATGGTGCTCGGATTTGCCGCCCATTACTGGCTGATGCGGCGCAGACGGCCAAATGCTTTGGATTGGGTCGAAGCGCGGCGATGGGTCGAGCCGTTGGAATACCTGCTTTGGTTTTTAATTTACGTCGCGGTCGTGCCGCGGTTTGGTTTCATGCCGATGAGTATTTTGTTCGCATGCACATTGACTTATCGGTTGGGTTATCGAAGCCGTGCCGCACTTGGGTTGGCCGCAGCCTTTGGAATTGCGACAGTAGTGCTTTTCAAGGGCTTGCTGGGCGTAAACATTCCAGGAGCGCAGGTTTATGAATATCTGCCAGATTCCATACGCACATTCTTCCTGGTTTACCTCTGATGGACCTGATCTTTTCCGCCTTGGATGTCTTGGCCCGTTGGGATGTATTGCTGGCTTTACTGGTCGGCGCTATAGGCGGCGTGGCAATAGGCGCGATCCCTGGCGTTGGTCCGGCGGTTGCAATCGCGATCCTGCTACCAGCAACTTTTTCGATGGATCCAATTGTCGGGCTGACACTTTTATTGGGTATCTATGGTTCATCCATGTATGGCGGATCAATACCCGCAATCCTAATAAACACTCCTGGTACTGCCGTTAACGCGTTGACGACTTACGACGGATTCCCAATGACGCTAAGGGGCGAAGGTCGGCGCGCTTTATCTCTGGCCTATTCGGCCAGTTTTTTGGGTGGCATTTTTTCGGTTGTCTGCCTTATCCTTCTTTCTCCTGTGCTGGCAAAGATTGCACCTATGTTCGGTTCGCGAGAGATTTTTCTCGCTGCTCTGTTGGGTTTGGTGCTTGTTGTAGTCGCACACAAAGGACAAATGGCGATTGCCGCGGCTTTGGCCGGGTTCGGGATATTGATCGGCACCGTCGGCTTAGAGCCCGCCGCCTATACACGTCGTTTTACATTCGGCCAGAGCTGGCTAGCGGGCGGGTTCGACCTGATCGTCGTTGTGCTGGGGTTATTTGCGTTGTCCCAAGCGTTCCTGTTGCTGACCATGGATGACGAGAAAATCCGCCTTCCCAGGTCGCGCGGCTCTCTTTTCCAAGGCTTCCGTGAATTGGCGAAACATCCTCGGGTTGCGGGTATTGCTGCCAGTTTTGGCGTAGTCATGGGTATGATCCCAGGAGTAGGGGAGTTTACCGCCCAGTTCATGTCATACACCTCGGTCCGCAAGCTTTCCAAGAACCCAAAAGCGTTTGGGCATGGCTCTTCCGAGGGTTTGATCGCATCCGAGACCGCCAATAATGCAGTTCCTGCCGCGGCGATGATACCCTTGTTGGCGTTGGGTATCCCCGGCGAGGCGCTGACCGCCATGATGCTGTCAGTTTTTTATGTCCACAATGTCGTTCCGGGACCGGGCCTTTTTCAGAACGACATGGATTTCGTCGTCGCGTTGTACATTGCGCTTTTGGTTTTGAACGTAATTGTTGTCGGCTTCCTGTTGGTCTCAACTGGATGGCTCGTCCACCTTACGCGAATACCCAACCGGTTTCTGGGAATGTGTATTCTGCTGCTAAGTTTTGTGGGTGTTTACTCGATCCGCAATTCTGCAATGGACTGCATTATAGCGGCAGTGTTCGGGTTGCTGGGCTTTGTACTTAAGCGTCTGAACATGCCGATTGTCCCGATCATACTGGGCATGGTTCTTGGGGGCATTATGGAGGTCAAACTGCGCGCTTCGTTGGCGCGGGTAAAGACGCCTCTGGATTTCATCGACCGACCAATCGCTTTCCTGCTGTTCTGTGTGATCCTTGTCATTATCGGTTCGACCATTTGGCGGCTGCGCCGAGAGTGGCGGCCAATCGACCGGCGCTCGCTGCAGAAAAAGGCATCGAATACATTTTCAAAGCGCATTTCTGGCCGTTCGCACCGGCATTTCGAAAATCGAAAAAAACAACAAAGACGGAGGCGTTTCTATGACCATGTGGGTTCCTGAAGATGACGGATTCGCCGATCTCGGCTCGCATGACAGCTTCGCCAAAGGAGCGCCATACAACACCTTTGCACGTTTGCGACGCGAAGCGCCCTGCCACTGGTCTGACTTTGATGGGGGTAAGGGATATTGGTCTATCACTCGTCACGAGGATATCGACAAGATGGTGCGTGATGTCGAAACCTTCTCGTCGGCGCAAGGTATTCGGATGGAGGATCAAACCTACGAAGAGTACATGGCCCGCCGTACGTTTCAGGAAACTGACGGCGCCGAGCATCGAAAGGTGCGGATGAAGGTCGCCAAAGCATTTTCGCCCCGGGTCGTAGCGGGTTTCGAAGACCAGATTCGCGATTTATGTGGGCCAATTTTGGATCGAGCCTTTGAAAAAGGCAGTTTCGATGCCACGCGCGAAATTGCCAGAGAATTGCCAATGCGGATGCTTGGGCAGATCCTTGGGGTTCCAGACGAAGATTTGCCGTGGCTTGTGGATAAGGGCGACGCCCTGATGGCCAACTCAGATCCGGACTTCACCGACTATGTCGTGGATAAGATAGAAACGGACCAGTTCCGTTTGATGCCCTTCAACTCTCCTGCTGGCGCCGAACTTTACGAATATTCGCGTACGCTAATGGATGGAAAAAATGCGATCGGAGACACCAGCGGAATCCTGCATTTGATCCTTCAGCCAGACGAAAATGGTGAGACAATTTCAGAAACCGAGTTCCGGAATTTCTTTTGTCTGCTCGTGGCCGCTGGAAACGATACGACGCGATACTCCATAGCAGCCGGCATTCAGGCGATCGCTCGGCAGGAGGGGCTTTTGCAAGAATTGCAGTCAGGCGATGTCTGGGGGACTGCCGCTGACGAAATCGTGCGATGGGCTTCGCCTGCCACTTATTTCCGACGAACTGCGATGAAGGATGTCGAGGTTCATGGTCAGAACATAAGAAAAGGCGACAAAGTACTCTATTGGTTCATTTCGGCCAACCGGGACGAGACCATGTTCGAGAGTCCGTATCGCCTGGATTTGTCTCGTAAACCCAATCGGCAACTTGGCTGGGGGCAGGGCGGCCCACACGTGTGTCTGGGTATGCATCTTGCCAGGCTCGAAGTGCGCGTTCTGTTTGAGGAGCTGGTCAAACGGGTCAAAACGATTGAACCCGATGGGCCTGAAGCTTTCGTCCGTTCAAATTTTGTGAACGGCATCAAACGGATGCCCGTCAGCGTCACATTGCAATAGGATCACCATGTCGAACCGTTTACGCGCCTTGTTTATTGACCACCTGTCGATCCCACGGGGCAAGTACATGCCGGCCAGCAAGATCGGCGATGCGTCAACCCGATTTGCCCGAGCCACGTTCGGTGTGCATTACGACAGAGACCTGTTGCTGGATGCGCCACATGCCAAGGTGCGCGAAGGAGCGCCGGATATGGAGCTTCGGTGGCGGGGTGACGATATCCGAAAAGGATGGGAGCCGGAAACTGCAATCGTCGTTGGTGATCTTTTCGATGCGGATGGAACGCCTTTGTCCCTGTGTCCGCGAGGCGCCTTGAAACGTGCCATAGGGGATTGGGAGAAACACGGGCTTAAACCAATGCTTGGCATCGAGCTTGAGGCTTATGCCTTGCAAGGGGGCGAGGACGGGCGGTTGCGCCCATATGACGCTCCTGGCGGGACAGTCTATGGCACTGGACCATTTTCCGATCCAATACGGATAAATGACGTCATCTGGAACAAAGCCTTGGAATTGGGGTTCCGGCTGGACCTGATAACCGCAGAATATGACAGTCCGCAATTTGAATACACATTGACTTTCGACGACGCGTTGAAAGCCGTGGATGACATAGTTTTGTTCCGACAAATGGCCCGAGAAGTCGCTTTGGATCACGGGATTGTACTGACTTTCCTACCCAAGCCTTTGTCTGAACTGGGTGGATCCGGCATGCATATCAATTTCTCGTTCCAGAATGCCGAAGGCGGTAACGCGTTGGCCACAGGAGATCTCGGTGGTCCGGATCATTTGAACGACCTTTCGCGAGGGTGCCTGGCAGGATTGGTTCACCATCACGAAGGTTTGGCTGGGCTAATTGCGCCTACCGCTGGGTCGTACCGTCGATTGCAGCCTTCGACTCTGTCCGGTTACTGGAAAAACTGGGGGGGTGATCACCGCGGCGTAACCACACGGGTGTCTGGGGAAGGCGGAGCAAAAGCGCGGTTAGAGCATCGTATGGCCGACGCCAGCGCGAACCCTTATACGGCCGCAGCCGCGGTTCTGCAGGCAGCTCGTCTTGGATTCGAAAGCAAGCTAACCCTGCCACCAATCGAGACAGGCGATGGATTTGACACTGTTGATGCCCGGGTCGGAACGGCACCGAACCTGCGCAAAGCTATTCAGGACCTACAAGCTGATACCGCGTTGGTCGATGCAGTAGGACGCGAACTGGTAGAAAATCATGCTTTCATGAAGGAGCGGGAATTCCGCAAAACGCGCGAACTGGAACCCGACGCTCTGTTGGACTTCTATGTGTGGTTTGTCTGAGATGAAAATAGCTACCCTTGTAACAAATACCGATTTCAGTGCCTTTGCGTTGGCTCGCCCGATGGATGACACCGCATTTGCAAATCTGATCAATGAAGTGAGACCGGATTGGGATGTAACTGCATTTTGGGTCTGTAAGGGCGAATTCCCGGCAGACATTTCAAAATTCGATGGTGTGATGATCACGGGTAGCCCGTCCTCTGTCACTGAAAATGAGCCCTGGATGCTCCGGTTGGAGACCTTGATCCGACAGATAATAGCTCGGAAAACTCCTCTGTTTGGTGCCTGTTTCGGGCATCAGATAATCGCCAAAGCACTGAGGGCTCCGATTGTGCGAAACCCCGACGGTTGGGCGCACGGACGGATCGAAATGCATCGCGTGGCTAAGACGAACTGGTCTGGCGAGAACGAAACTATTTATCTTTACGGTTCTCACATCGAACAGGTGGGTGCGCTTCCGGACGGTGCACAGTGTATCTTCGAAGGCGCGGGTTGCCCGATTGCCGGATTTGCCATCGGCAATCACGTTTTCACTGTTCAACATCATCCTGAGATGACCCATGAGTTCGTGACCGACCTTGTCGAAGAATACGCTTCTTATCTTGGCGAAGATGTCACGAACAAGGCGCGTCTGTCATTGCAAGCCGGTTCCGCAGATAGACTGGTCTTTGCAAACGAAGTAGCAGCCTTTTTTGAGAACGGGATGCGCTAGATGGGTACAATAACAAAAGCACTTGAGTTGCTTGGGCTTTTCGACCGCGACAGAGCCGAGATCGGACTTGGTGAGTTTGTGCGCATCACTGGACGCGACAAAGCGACCCTGCATCGCCACCTGACTGAACTTGCAGAAAACGGATATCTGGAACAGCATCCAATGACCCGCGCGTACCGGTTGGGTCCGGCTTTGCTACGTTTGTCGGCGCTGCGTGAAACTTTGTTTCCAGTTCGCAAGTTGTTGCAACCAATCGTCTTTGAGTTGTCAGAAAAGGTCGGAGAACTGGCCCATGCCAGCCTTCTGCAGGGCGAGGCCTTATCTCCGGTGGCGCATGCGGACCCGTGTTTACATGGGGTTCAGGTGAATTTCGACATTGCGGAAATGTTGCCACTGCACGCCACGTCTTCGGGAATCGCGGTATTGGCGTTTTGCCCGGATGACTTGCGGACGAAGGTCATGGCCAGACCGCTGTCAAAGTACACAGACCAGACAATTTCTGATCCCGCTGTGCTTAGGGACAAAATAGGGATGGTGCGCCAATACGGCGTTTGCACCGTTACAGGCACATTCGATGAAGGGGTAAGTTCAGTGGGCGTCCCGCTTTTCGGCGATGGGGGAAGAGTTGTCGGATCTCTGGCGGTCGCAGTGCCAAGCGCTCGCATCAGCCCTCTCAAACTTCGCGATATTGCCCTGATGCTTTTACAAGAAGCAGACCGAGCCTCCACCGCGTTGGGCGGTGTTTTCCCAAAAATTTTTCAGAGTCTGCCGTCAGGATGGGGCGAAGAAACCACTGCTAAACAGGTGATGTTATGAAGGACAGTAATTTCCTTAAAGAAAACAACGCACGCCACCTGTGGCATCCTATGGCGCATCCGGCGGACAGCTTAGCAAATCCGCCTGAAATCATTGTTGGGGGTGAGGGCGTCACCATCACGGACGTTGACGGTCGTACTGTCATTGATGGTGTTGGGGGTTTATGGAACGTGAATCTTGGCTATTCCTGCCAACCGATAAAAGACGCCATCACCGAACAGCTTGATCGACTGCCCTATTATTCGATTTTTCGCGGCACCACTAATGATCTGGTGATTGAACTCAGTTGGATGCTTCGTGAATTTTTTGCCCCTGACGGCCTTTCCCGCGCGTTTTTCACTTCGGGAGGATCAGATGGCGTGGAAATCGCGTTACGCCTTGCCCGACAGTACCACAAAGTTCGGGGCGAGAGTGGCCGTGTTAAATTTTTGAGTCTGAAAAAGGGGTATCACGGAACGCACACTTTGGGCGCATCGGTTAACGGAAACCCGAATTTCCGCATTCAGTATGAGCCGCTGATGCCGGGTTGCCACCACATTCCTTCGCCTTACACATATCGCAACCCGTTTGGGGAAACGGACTCGTACAAGCTGGCGCAGTTGTGTCTGGCGGCATTGGAAGACGAAATCAAGTTTCAGGATTCGTCGACGATTGCTGCCATGATAGTTGAGCCTGTCCTTGGCGCAGGTGGCGTGATTCCGCCGCATGAAAGCTTTCTTCCCGGAGTGCGCGAAATATGTGCAAAGTACGGAATTCTGCTGGTCGCGGATGAGGTGATCACGGCCTACGGCCGTACTGGAGCGTGGAGTGGTTCACGCCGTTTTGGTGTTCAGCCTGACTTGGCAGTTACCGCAAAGGCCATTACCAACGGATATTTTCCATTTGGAGCGGTGATGATCAGCGATTCAGTCTCTGATGTCTTTGAGAGTGACGCATCGGGCAAGGCAACCATTGGTTCGGGATACACCTATTCCGGGCATCCGGTCGGGGCAGCTGCAGCGATCGCGTGTCTGAAAGAAACACAAAGGCTCAATGTTAAAGACAACGCTGCAGCCCGCGGAGATCAGTTGTTCAAAGGGCTAAAAAGGCTTGCGCAAAAACACGATGCGGTCGGTGATGTCCGTGGCGGATACGGATTAATGTGTGCGCTTGAACTTGTATCAGATCGTACAAGCAAAGCGCCTATCGGTAAGTCTGTGATCGGTAAGGTTCAGGAAACAGCGTACGATGCTGGCGCCATGGTGCGCGTATCCGGGAATAATATCATTCTTTCACCACCACTGATCCTTAGCGAAGAAGACGTTAATACCATCCTTTCAGCGTTGGATTGCGGTTTGAACGCAGTTTGAATTCTTGCGGTGCCTGATCCGTTTGCTCAACGCTGACAGCGGCATTGCGCCTTGTAAGCGCTAATGGTCTTTGGTTCATCGAGAAAGTACAACACATGTTAAGTATTTTGTTTGACTCAGTTGAACAAACTCCGTTACTTTCCAAAATGATTAACATGTAAAATAAACAGGGTGTGTCATGCCGCATATCCAAATCGACTATTCTGGCAACCTTGAGCCAGATGTTGACATTGGCGCATTGTGCGAAGCTGTTAGGAGTTCAGCTAGTCAAATCGACGCTCTGCCTATACCGGGAATACGCGTGCGCGCCATAAAGGTGGATCATTATGCAATCGCGGACGGCGACCCCAAACACGGTTTCGTAGACATATCAGTTCGTCTGCGTGAGGGGCGTACTGCTCGGGTCAAGCAACAGGTGATAGAACGGATTTTCGAGTCGGCTCGGGCTTTTCTATCACCGGCGATGAACATCCGGTCAATCGCGCTGTCAGCTGAGTTGCGAGAAATCGATGCCAACCTTGCCCCAAAATGTGGCACTATCCGTGATCATCTAGAGGAGCAACAATGAGCACTTTAGAGCAAAACGTCAAAAAATTGTATCGGCATTTGGACAGGTTCCAATCAAACGGAGTGCTGAACCGGATTGCAGGTCAGGATCGTGCGGGTTCATTGGGGGATTTCGAAAATTTTTCTCCTGTCGACCGAAGCACGATTTGCCAAGTTGCGAGGGGTAACACTAATGACATCGATGCCGCAGCGACAGCGGCGGCGGACGCGTTTGTTGATTGGCGCGATATGGCTGCGAAGGAAAGGCAAACGATACTGATACGCATCGCCGAAGCTATTGAAGCGCGAGCGGAAGAAATTGCTTTGTGCGAATGCTGGGATACGGGGCAGGCGCTAAAGTTCATGTCCAAGGCAGCGCTGCGCGGGGCAGAGAATTTTCGCTATTTTGCGGATCAGGTGGTGCAAGCGCGGGATGGTCAGCACCTGAAGTCTCCAACGCTTATGAACATTACAACACGCGTGCCGATCGGCCCGGTAGGTGTCATTACTCCTTGGAATACGCCTTTCATGCTTTCCACGTGGAAGATTGCGCCGGCACTGGCTGCAGGTTGTACAGTCGTACACAAGCCAGCTGAGGCCAGCCCATTGACGGCGCGGTTGTTGGTTGAAATCGCAGAAGAGGCCGGCTTGCCCAAAGGCGTACTCAATACCGTGAATGGTTATGGTGAGGAGGTGGGTAAAGCTCTGTGCGAACATCCAAAAATACGCGCAATCGCGTTTGTAGGTGAGAGTCGCACAGGTAGCCTGATTACCAAACAAGGGGCAGATACGCTGAAGCGTAATCATCTTGAACTTGGGGGCAAAAATCCGGTTATCGTGTTTGAAGACGCCGATTTGGACCGCGCGTTGGACGCAGTAATCTTCATGATCTATTCGATCAATGGCGAACGATGCACCTCGTCTTCGCGCCTTTTGGTTCAGGAAACGATCCGCGAGGAATTTGAGGCCAAGCTGATCGAACGGGTCAATAACATCCGCGTTGGCCACCCGCTAGACCCAGAAACCGAAGTTGGGCCGCTGATAAGCGAAGAGCATTTTAATAAGGTCACCTCGTACTTCGAAGTAGCCAAACAGGACGGCGCAAAAATCGCCGCTGGTGGTGAGGTTTTCGATGACGAGGGCTACTTTGTCCGGCCCACTTTGTTTACGAACGCCACCAACCAGATGCGCATCGCGCGAGAAGAGATATTCGGACCTGTTCTGACCTCAATCTCTTTTTCAACCGAGGAAGAAGCTCTTCAGTTGGCCAACGATACACCTTATGGTTTGACCGGTTATCTTTGGACGAACGATCTGACGCGCGCGCTACGATTTACCGACGGGCTCGAGGCGGGGATGATCTGGGTGAACTCAGAAAATGTACGCCATTTGCCGACCCCTTTTGGCGGCTTGAAAGCATCTGGAATTGGGCGTGACGGCGGGGATTGGTCTTTCGAGTTTTATATGGAGCAAAAGCACATCGGTTTTGCCACCGGTCAACACAGAATTACCCGTCTTGGAGTGTGACCCGACCGGGCTGATAAAAACGCGCGCACCAACACCAATTGTCAAGGCAGCCAGACGCTTTGGAAGCCATGGGAGTTTAAAATGCCAGTACCCGCACCGAACCTTTACCCGGATTTCAATACAATCCGACTGAGCCATGTTTGTCTGAATGTCAAAGATTTGGCGGTTTCGCGTAAGTTCTATGTGGACATGTTTGGCCTTCAGGTGACCAACGAAACTGACAGTCACATCTATTTGCGCGCGCTAGAGGAGCGGGGACACCACAGCATTGTTCTGCAGGCATCAGACGCCCCGGGCACTGTTGAAGTCATGGGCTTCAAGCTGTTTGACGAAACAGACTTGGACCGGGCAAACAAATGGTTTCAAACAAAGGGTCGACCAACCAAGTGGATTGAAAGACCGTATCAAGGCCGGACGCTTTTGACATCTGACAACAATGGCGTTCCTTTGGAATTTTATCACAAGATGGACCGTTTGCCGACGATCCATCAGCAATACGCGCGCTATCACGGTGTGCGCCCTCTGCGGATCGACCACTTTAACTGCTTCAGCCCCAATGTGGATGACAGCGTCGCTTTTTACAGTGAAATGGGTTTTCGAGTGACCGAATACACCGAGGATGAGGAAAGTAAACGCCTTTGGGCCGCGTGGCTGCACCGAAAAGGCGGTGTGCATGATATGGCCTTTACAAACGGTACTGGCCCTCGGTTGCACCACGTGGCGTTTTGGGTAGCCAATCCGTTGCACATCATCGACTTACTGGATGTAATGTCGACGACCGGATACGTAGAGAATATAGAGCGGGGACCGGGTCGGCATGGTATTTCAAATGCGTTCTTCTTGTATATTCTTGATCCGGATGGTCACCGGATCGAAATCTATAGCTCGGATTATCAAACCGTAGATCCCGACCACGAACCTTTGAAATGGGATTTGAAAGACCCGCAACGCCAAACTCTTTGGGGGGCTCCGGCACCGCGCAGCTGGTTCGAACATGGAACGCAGTTTACTGATGTCGCAGTTAAAGAAGCCGAGTTGAATGCTACCCCGATTATCGCACCATAAAATTTACTACGGAGTTGTGAATGAACTGGGATGAGTTCAGCCATTGGGGCAAACATATTTCTGACTGGGCTGCGGATTATCACAAGGGTCTTCCTGAACTCCCAGTAAGGGCGCAGACGGCTCCGGGTGAAATTGCCGCTCAATTGCCGGAAATTCCACCTGATGAATCCGAGACCATGGAAGACATCATGGCCGATTTCGAACGGATCGTAATGCCTGGAATGACCCATTGGCAGCATCCCCGATTTTTCGCATATTTTCCAGCTAACGCAGCACCTCCTTCAATGCTGGCGGACATGCTGATCACGACTGTCGCAGCGCAATGCATGTTGTGGCAGACTTCGCCTGCAGCAACCGAGCTTGAAGGTGTTATGGTTGACTGGTTACGCCAGGCGCTTGATCTACCGCCTGAATATACTGGGGTTATTCAGGACAGCGCCTCTTCCGCAACACTTTCGGCGGTTTTGACCATGCGCGAACGGGCAACTGGCTTCACCGGCAATCGCGACGGGCTGAACGCAAAGGGTGACTTGCGCATCTATTGTTCCGACCAAGTCCATTCTTCCATCGATAGGGCATGTTGGGTTGCGGGGATCGGTCAAAACAACCTGATCAAGATTCCCACAAATGGTCCGCGCCATTCGATGGATGTTGCGGCACTGCGCCAAGCCATTTCCAGTGATCGCGATGCTGGCCGCGAACCAGCGGGCATTATCGCTGCAACCGGTGGCACCGGTATTGGTGCCAGCGATCGTTTGGGCGAGGTCTTGAAGGTTGCAATTGAACAGGATTTGTACACGCATCTTGATGCGGCTTGGGCTGGGTCCGCAATGATTTGCCCGGAGTTCAGAGGCGATTTTTGGGCGGGGGTTGAGGGTTTCGACAGCATTGTTTTCAACCCACATAAGTGGCTCGGTGCGCAGTTCGATTGCTCGGTACAATTCCTGCGTGATCCGACACCTCAACTCAACACTCTGAAGATTGAACCGGAATACCTAAAAACCACCGGTGCTGAGGTAACAAATTACTCCGAATGGACCATCCCGCTGGGACGTCGGTTTCGTGCGCTTAAGATCTGGTTCCTCATCCGCTCCTACGGTTTGGAGGGGCTGCGTGAACGTATTCGTAACCACGTAGCTTGGGCGCACGAAGTGTGCGATGAAATCCGCGCAACCGAAGGGTTTGAGATTGTTACCGAACCGATTTTAAGCCTTTTTTCATTTCGCTGCCCAGGTGATGACGCTGCGCAACAGCGCTTAGTCGATGCATTGAATGATGATGGGCGCATTTACCTGACTCAGGGCATGTTCGAAGGTCGCAAGGTGATTAGGTTTCAGGTTGGTCAATTCGACACCACACGCGAACAGGTCATGATGGCGCCTGTTGTGATCACGGATGTTTGGAGGGCGTTGCAATGAGATTTGCGAGCTTTTCCGTCGGAGGTCACTTTCATTACGGGGCAGTAACCGAAGATGGCATGATCGCGTTGGATGATAGTTTCCCTCAATGGCCGACCTTGCTGGACGTTGTAAAAAACAACGCGCTGGGCGAACTTGAACAAGCGGCGAAGAGTAGGCCGACTTCGCACAAGGTCTTCCAATACGAGATGGTTCTGCCCAATGCATCCAGAATTCTATGTGTTGGTGTAAATTTTCCTGACCGTAATGCTGAGTACAAAGATGGTAGTGTGCAACCGGAATACATGTCGTTGTTTCCCCGTTTTGCCAGCGGATTTACCGGGCATGAACGCCCATTGATCCTGCCTCCGGAAAGCCACAAGTTGGATTATGAAGGTGAAGTGGCCATTGTGATCGGAAAAGGTGGCCGCAGGATCGCTCAGGCAGACGCATACGACCACATCGCCGCTTTGACCTTATGTAATGAGGGCACGATCCGTGACTGGGTGCGCCATGCAAAGTTTAATGTAACGCAAGGCAAGAACTGGGATCGATCAGGTGCACTTGGGCCTTGGCTGGTACCGTTTAGCAATGCCGCGCAACTTGACGAAGCAAGAATACAAACGCACGTGAACGGTGAGCTTCGTCAGGATGACACTCTGAACCGAATGATGTTTCCCATCCGCCGCGAGATCGAATACATCTCGACCTTTATGACCCTCCAACCCGGTGATATAATCGTGACGGGCACGCCAACTGGTGCCGGAGCCCGGTTCGACCCGCCAAGGTTTTTGAAACCTGGCGATGTTGTGGAGGTTTCGGTTAATGGTATCGGAACACTTCGCAATACGGTTGAGGACGAAGCGCTATGACGCCAGATGATCACTTCCGTGCTGCTGCAGACCTGCTCATGGCCGAACGTACTCGTAAGCAGGTAGGCCTTTTGTCGCTGCGCTATCCCGAGATGGATATGAGTGACGCCTACGAAGTTCAAAAGGAAATTCACCGTCAGAAACTGGCCCAAGGCCGAAAGGTGATAGGTTGGAAAATCGGACTCACTTCAAAAGCGATGCAATATGCGCTGAACATCGACGTTCCGGACAGCGGTATACTATTTGACAACATGCTTTTCGAAAGCGGTGATACCGTTCCAAAGGGACGCTTCATTCAACCGCGTGTCGAAGCCGAAATCGCGTTTGTGATGAAATCGTCTGTTGGTGGAAAGGACGTGACCCGCGGCGACGTAATTGCAGCGACGGACTATGTCGCGCCATCCCTTGAAATCCTAGACACAAGGATCCACCGCGTTGATCCACAGACTGGAACTGCACGCAATGTCTTAGATACAATCAGTGACAACGCGGCGAACGCTGGGGTCGTACTGGGGACTGACCGGCATGATTTGGATGCTTTCGACCTTAGATGGGTCGGCGCCATAACCTTTCGCAACGATCAGATCGAAGAGACAGGGCTTGGAGCTGGTGTCTTAAACGACCCGATTGAAAGTGTCGTATGGCTGGCGCGTCGTATGGCGCAGTACGGCCAGAGCATTGAACCCGGTCATGTGATATTATCAGGTAGTTTCATTCGACCTATAGAGTGCCCGCCAAATACCAGAATTCATGCTGATTTCGGCTCGTTTGGGTCGGTCGATGTTCGCTTTGCCTAAAGGAGCGCCAAGTGTCTGCGCCAACCAACACCTTCAAAGCCGCTCTGAAAGCCGGAGAACCTCAGCTAGGATGCTGGTTGGCGCTGGCTGATGCCTATGCCGCCGAAGTCGTTTCAACAGCCGGGTTTGACTGGTTGTTGGTCGACGGGGAACATGCTCCAAACGATCTTCGTTCGACACTCGAGCAAATTCGCGTGGTTGAGGCCTCAGACAGCCACCCAGTCGCCCGTTTGCCGATCGGTGAGACGTGGATGATCAAGCAATATCTTGATGCAGGAGTGCAAAGCATACTTGTACCTATGGTTGAAAGCGGCCAACAAGCAGAAGACCTTGTCAGAGCCGTTCGCTATCCGCCAGCTGGCGTGCGTGGAGTTGGCTCTTCCTTGGCTCGTGTTTCCCGTTTTGGGGCGATCCCGAATTATCTAACAACGGCAGACGAACAAATCTGTTTGCTTGTACAAGTGGAAAACCGTCTAGGACTTGAAGCGCTGGGCGATATTCTGGAAACCGATATCGACGGTGTTTTTATTGGACCTGCAGATCTGGCTGCGGATCTTGGCCACCTTGGGAACGCTGATCATCCGCTTGTTGTGTCCGCAATCATGGACGCACTTGCCCGGATCGTGGACGCGGGCAAGGCCGCGGGCATTTTGACGTTAGATCCGGAAATGCAAAAAAAATGCGTTGACCAAGGGGCCACGTTTCTAGCTACAGATATCGACGTGACGCTGCTTGCCAAAGCTTCACGATCCGCTGCGAAATCCGGCGCTGCGATACTTTCCAACGCTTCGAATCAAGCGTCCTGACGAAGTTTTGGGGCCAGTGGCCGCCTCTAACGCCCAGGCCCTTTCATCGAGTTTAAAGGGTCGGGATAAAGCGCGAACTAGTCTTTGGGTCGGAGCCTTCTCATAAGAGATTACCTTGGTGGGCTCAGTTTCCCTGATTACGAGCTTGCAATCGCTCAAGGTTCACGACCGTTGACAGCATCAATCTGTCGTGGCTCCAATCCTGAGTTTGTTGCATGCCGGCTGATCCAACCGCCAGCAAGACAGCGAACATCAGCGAAAGACCTAGAAAAGCCATCGGCACAGCAGATTGAATTGTTGGAGCGTCTGCCAATGCGATGACGCGTTGACGCAATACGCGCTTAGCTTTTCCCTCGGAAACCAAGGCGACATTCAAAACCTTAGGATGGTTTCGCGCCACAGTCCGGGCACAGTAATCGAGTAAACACGACGTATAATCGCGCGCATCGATACCTTTTCGAGTTACAACAGATTGATCGCACGCAAGTTCGCGCAGGCGGTTGAATTGGTATTTCAGGACCAGATAAGCCGGATTCCAGAACAACAGTGGGCGCAAAAGTTCTAATCCCAATTCCCATTCAACGTCGTGAGAGCGCACGTGCTGGAGTTCATGTGCCAGGGCGAAGCGTAGTTCCCGCGGCGTGTCCAGTAAGTGGCTTGGCAAAACTATATGGCATCGGCGTAATCCTCGAACTGCAAAGGGTACGGAAACGCGATCTGACAAGCGGATGTCGACTTTGTTCGAACTCCGCCACAAAAAACTGTTGTGAACCGTTTCACGAATGACCAGCGCGTCGCGGAACACGCGAAACGCCAAAAGCGCAGAGGTCGCGGCCAACAGGTAGAAAATGCCGGTCAACGCTGAGTTTTCGCCTGACATCAAGAGCTCGACCAAATGCTGGCGGGTGTTTAGCAGTGCTTCGAATTGAATTGCCGGAATTGCGATGTCGCCACGTAAATATGCCGCAACTGCAATGTCTCCGAAGGCCACAGTTTGGCCCGGCCAAAGCTGGGCGGCTATTGACGTGGCACCCAAAGCCAGTAAGGGGCTAAGAATTACGCATACGCACAGCGCCTTAAGCGCCTGTAATTGAACGACATAGCTGTGGCCCAGACGGGTTCGTGACAACAACGCTCTAGATGCCAGCCAAACAATCGCCGACAAAGCCAATACAAGATTCAATTCGAGATACGCATCGAGAACCGGTTTAACCGCTGTCATTTTGCAGTCTCCTCTCTACCAGTGCCCGAATTTCCTCGAGATCCGCTTCGCTCAGCCCCGCATCGTCGACTAAACGCGCAACCAGAGATGCGGGCGTGTCGTCGAATAGTGTGCGGGACAGGTTCTGAAGCGAGCGCGCCTGATACCTGTCTTTCTCCAGAAGCGGCCTGTAGATCAGCGTCTTGCCGTCCTTGTGACTTTCGACAAAACCTTTTTCATCGAGAATTCGCAGGATCGTTGCGCCGGAAGTGTAGGCCAGGTTTCGCTCTGGCGGAAGGCGGTCCAGGACATCACGCACCGAGCCTTGCCCAAGGCCCCAGAGTTCGTTCATGAACTCAAGTTCAACCTCGGTCAGAAGATTTCCCGTCTTTCTTTTTCGCATAGATCTCGGTGTCACCATTTTACCTAGTGTGCTTGTAAAACAAGCATCCTTTTGCCGTTACGCAAAGCCTAAACTTTCCAAAAGACGAAAAAGCCCCAGCCAATTGAAATGAAAAGCGGGGTCCAGACCGGTTGCCCCACTAGCCCGAGCCATGCCAGAAAAATGTAGGCAGAACCCAATAAAGTGATGAACAGACGATCACCCAGTGTGGTTGTAAGACCCAGAACACCGCGCCGTTCAATGCCGTCTCGAAACTTAAAAATCTCAAGGACGCCGATGATCGCAATTGCCGAGAAGATGCCAACAAATACGGCCAGAGTCGCGGGCGTCCATGCCATCCAGAAATCAGGCCACAGCGGGGCGGTCCAAGAGAATCCCGCTTCTTCCTGCTGGCCCACATTACCCCAACCGGCCTTAGCTTGTGCTAATGCCGAGGAAGGCAGAAGAGCAATGAGTGCTGTGAGAAGTTTTTGCATATCGAACCTCAAACTCGACCCATCGCGAAGCCGCGCGCGATGTAGTTTCGGACAAACCAGATGACGATGGCGCCGGGGATGATTGTCAGCGTTCCCGCCGCCGCCAATAACCCCAACTCGTACCCAGCGCTGGATGCCGTTCGGGTCATCACCGCCGCTATGGGTTTTGCCTCAACTGCAGTAAGCGTCTTGGCCAGAAGCATTTCCACCCATGAAAACATAAAGCAAAAGAAAGCGGCGACCCCAACCCCGGCTTTGATGTTGGGGAGGAAGATTTTCACAAAGAATCTAGGGAAGGAATAGCCATCCACATAGGCGGTTTCGTCCAACTCTTTTGGGATGCCTCGCATGAATCCCTCCAGGATCCAGACCGCCAGCGGCACGTTGAACAAGGTGTGTGCCAGCGCTACGGCCAGGTAGGTGTCGAAAAGATGAATTGACGAATAAAGCTGAAAGAATGGCAGCGCAAAGACAGCAGCGGGCGCCATCCGGTTGGTCAGCAGCCAAAAGAACAGCTGCTTGTCGCCAAGAAACCTGTAACGTGAGAATGCGTAGGCCGCGGGCAATGCAACACAAACAGAAAGCACCGTGTTGATCGTTACGTAAATGATCGAGTTGATATAACCCCAATACCACGTTGGATCGGTGAAGATCGTTATGTAGTTATCCAACGTAAATGTCTGTGGAAAAAGCGAAAAACCAGAGAGAATTTCGTTGGTGGTTTTGAACGACATCGCTACGAGCCAATAGATTGGCAGCATCAGGAATGCGATATAGAGGATGGGTATCAGGGAACGCTTTCTCATTCGGCGTCGTCCTTTGTCATCAGAGTGTAGAAGACCCAGCTGACCAACAGCGTGATGGCGAAATAAATCAAGCTCATTGCCGCTGCGGGGCCAAGATCGAACTGCCCTAAAGCGATCTTCACAAGGTCAATCGACAGCAACGTGGTCGAGTTTCCGGGACCACCGCCGGTCAACACGAAGGGCTCTGTGTATATGTTAAAACTGTCCATAAAGCGCAACAGGATCGCGATCGTCAGAACAGTTTTCATTTTGGGCAACTGGATGTAGCGAAAGACCGACCAGTTGGATGCACCGTCAATCTTTGCAGCTTGATAATAGGCGTCTGGTATCGAAACCAGCCCGGCATAACAAAGCAACACTACCAGCGAAGTCCAATGCCAGACATCCATTACGATAACGGTAATCCAGGCCGAGATTGGTTGTTGGGTCATGTCATAGTTGATGCCAAGGACATCATTCAGGAAATAGCCCAACAATCCAATCTTGGGCAGGGTGAAGATGTTCCACATCGATCCCACCACATTCCAAGGGATCAACATTGGTAAAGCCATCAAAACCAAACACACCGGCACCCAAATCCCTTTACGCGGCATCGAAAGGGCCACGATTATACCCAAAGGTACTTCGATCATAAGGATCAGGGCAGTAAACAGAAATTGGCGCCCCAGTGCTGCTTGGAACCGATCCGAGCGGAGGATTTGCTCGAACCATCCCAACCCCTCCCAGAAGAATTGGTTGTTCCCAAATGTTTCTTGCACCGAATAATTGACAACTGTCATCATCGGCACCAATGCGTTGAATGCGACCAGCGCCAGGACTGGAAGCACAAAGAACCACGCCCTTTGGTTTTCTGTTCTCATGTGCCGCGCTCCTCGGTTGCGATCCAGCCGTCGCGATAAACACGGGATTGTTCAGGTTTGAACTGCAGGAATACTTGTGATCCAGGTTCCGGCGCGCTGTGTTCTGACACTACTTTCAAAGCGGTGTCGCCAACAATTGCGCTTACTACATAGTGACGGCCGATATCAGAAACTTTGGTCACATGCGCAGGGATGCCCGTCTCGCCAAAACCCACATATTCGGGGCGAATGCCCAGATTGGTGTTACCTCCGGTCCCTTGTACAGGTCCTTCCAAATGGACTTCGTGGCCTTCGAAGATTGCACGATCGCCTTTGGCCTCGCAGGGTAGGACATTCATTCCGGGTGAGCCGATGAAGTGACCGACAAAAGTGTGTTGAGGTCTCTCGAACAAATCTACGGGTGTACCGATCTGCACCACTTCGCCTTCTTGCATCACAACGACCTCATCGGCGAATGTCAGTGCCTCGGTCTGGTCGTGAGTGACGTAGATCATCGTGGCTTTCACTTGTTGGTGCAGTTCCTTCAGTTTCGAGCGCAGCTTCCATTTAAGGTGCGGATCAATAACCGTCAGGGGTTCGTCGAACATGACGGCATTCACGTCGTCGCGTACCAGCCCCCGGCCCATCGAAATTTTTTGCTTGTTGTCCGGGCTGAGCCCAGAGGCTCGGGTGTCAAGCATGTCCGTGACGTCCAGCATCTTGGCGATTTCATCGACGCGCTGGTTGATTGTCGCTGCATCCACACCCCGGTTTTTGAGAGGGAACGCCAAGTTTTCGCCAACGGTCATAGTGTCGTAAATAACGGGAAATTGGAAAACCTGCGCTATATTGCGCTGGTCTGGGGGCAGGGCGGTTACATCACGCCCGTCGAACAGAATCTGCCCCTCGGATGGGGTCAAAAGACCTGAAATTATGTTCAGCAATGTGGATTTACCGCAACCGGAAGGACCAAGCAGAGCGTATGCCCCGCCATCACGCCAAGTCACGTCGATTTCCTTAAGGGCATAGTCTTCTGGGCCCAGGGGCGACGGCAAATAACTGTGTTTGAGGTTGGAAAGCTTGATCTGCGCCATGTCAGGCCACCCTTTTGCCGTTTTGGCCGAAATAACGGCAATGAGCCGGGTTCATATAGAAAATGTGATCCTCACCCACTTCATAAGGGTGAACTCCAGCCGCCAGTGAAACCCACGCTTCATCCCCATGTTGGAAATGAGCGCTGGAATCGGATCCAGATAATTCAGTCACAATCACACGGCCGGTCAGCTCAACATCTGCTTCCGAAGTGCGGAAAGGTGTCACGCGATGTGGACGTACGGCGACCACATAGTTTCCGTCAGCCATTTCTGGCACGGCCCAGTCACCACCGCCCGCCAGTCGAGCCGTTGAGTCCGACACATTTATTGGTGCAACGTTAATCGGGGGGTCCGAGAACACGCGCGCTGCAGCGAGGTTTTCGGGGTTTCGGTAAATATCTGCTGTTGATCCGAACTGGGTCACGTGCCCGTCTTCCATTAGGGCTGTCCGGCCACCCAGCAGCAAAGCCTCTTCGGGTTCCGAGGTGGCATAGACAACGACCGCGCCACGACCAGCGAACAAATCGGGTAGTTGCTCTCGTAGTTCCTCGCGCAGTTTGTAGTCCAGGTTGGCCAACGGCTCGTCCAGAAAAACGGCGCGGCTTTCCTTTGCTATCGCGCGGGCTAGGGCGGTGCGTTGTTGTTGCCCACCTGACAACTCGTGCGGACGACGTTGCAGCATCGGGCGCAGCTGCAGTAGATCGGCGGCCTCTTCCACACGTCCGTCGATTTCGGATTGGGCCATACCTGCCACGCGAAGCGGCGAGGCTATGTTCTCAAACACCGTCATGTGTGGGTAATTCACAAAGAACTGGTGCACGAGGCTGATCTTGCGTTTCTGAGTGTTCAACCGCGTAACGTCTTGCCCGTCCATCAGGACGCTGCCAGAAGCGATCGGATCCAACCCGGCCATCATCTTGATCAGAGAGGTTTTTCCCGAGCCAGTTGCACCCAACAATACGTTAAAATGGCCTGTTTGCAGCGTCAGGTTCGTTGGCTTGATATGGATGACGTTGCCGACCCGTTTTGTCGCGTCTTGTAGTTCAATCATGTCCGTGGATTCCGATCCCGCAGCAAATTTCGCTGCCTTGGTCTTGGGTGGGGATGCCTGAAACGGCACCCCCGGGTTTCAACGCTTTACTGGGACTGCCAGCGCTGAACCAGTTCGTCATAGTTGACGGTCTGGCCCTCTGGCTTTTCGTTTTCCAGCTTAGCCTTGGGAGAACCCTCTTTCTCTAGCCAGAAGGCGGGATCCTGTGGCTCGTTCAAACGTGGGCCACAGCCGCCGTATACACCGGCACCTTCATCCGCGGCTTGCATGCGGGCCATGGTGATGTCCATTTCTTCAGCCAGACGGTCCATTGCCTCTTGCGGAGTGAATGCACCAGAGTTCACGTCTCCAATTTGCTGCCACCAAATCTGGGCCAGCTTCGGATAGTCCGGAACGTTGATGCCGGTCGGCGACCATGCGACGCGGTCAGGCGAGCGGTAAAACTCGACAAGACCGCCCAGCTTGGGTGCGCGTTCGGTGAACGATTCGTGGTTGACCGAGCTGTCGCGGATGAAGGTCAAACCAACGTGGGACTTCTTCACATCGACAGTTTTGGAGGTCACGAATTGAGCGTACAGCCAAGCAGCCTGTGCGCGATCCTCAGGAGTTGATTTCAGGAACGTCCAAGAACCCACGTCCTGATAGCCAACTTTCTGTCCATCTTCCCAATAAGGGCCGTGTGGGCTGGGAGCCATCCGCCAAAGCGGTGTGCCTTCGTCGTCCACAGTATTGTTGCCTTCGGACTTCGGCTTCACCATGTCGGCTGTAAAGGCTGTGTACCAGAAAATCTGCTGAGCCACGTTGCCTTGGCTGAGTGCCGGAAGCGACTGATAGAAGTCATAGGACGCAGCACCCGGAGGAGCATAGTTCCGCAGCCACTCATCCCACTTACGGATCGCATAAACCGCTGCTGGGCCGTTTGCTGCACCACCACGAGACACCGATGCACCAACCGGATTACAGGTGCCCGCTTCCATACGGATTCCCCATTCGTCGACGGGAATGCCGTTCGGCTCGCCTTTGTCGCCCGCGCCAGCCATCGACAGCCAAGCGTCGGTCATGCGCCAACCTAGGTCTGGTGCGCGTTTGCCGTAGTCCATGTGGCCATAGATCGCCACTCCGTCGACTTCCTTTACGTCGTTAGTAAAGAACTCGGCGATGTCCTCATATGCTGACCAGTTGACCGGTACTCCAAGATCATAACCGTACTTTTCTTTGAAAGCGGCTTTGTTGTTTTCGTCATCAAACCAGTCCTTACGGAACCAATAGAGGTTCGCGAATTGCTGGTCAGGCAGCTGATACAGTTTGCCATCAGGTCCGGTCGTGAACTGAATGCCCATAAAGTCATCCAAGTCCAGCGTAGGTGAAGTTGTAGCCGCCCAATTGCCGCCCATCATGTCGGTTAGCGGATAAGCAAGCTGCAAACGTGAATGAGTGCCGATCAAGTCACTATCGTTTACATAACCGTCGTACAGATTCCGTCCGGTCTGCATCTGGGTTTGGACCGCCTGAACCACTTCGCCTTCGCCAAGTATCTGATGGTTGACCTTAATTCCCGTGATTTCCTCGAACGCTTTGGTCAAGACCTCGGATTCGTAGGAGTGTGTCGGGATGCCTTCGGAAAGGACGTTGATTTCCATGCCAGCATAAGGCTGTGCGGCTTCGATGAACCATTGCATTTCCGCCATCTGTTCGTCTTTCGACAGTGTCGATGGCTGGAATTCGTCGTCGATCCAGCGTTGTGCTGCGGCTTCGTCGGCCCACACGGGACCGTGCCCCGCAATGACGGCAGCCGCCGCCACTGCGGAAAGTAGATGTCTCCGCATCTGTTTCCTCCCAAAAATTATGGCTCTCCGGTCTAGACCGGATGAGGGACAGCATCAGCGATTTTTCGCCATGCTGTCAAACTAAAAATTTAGTATTTAGATTGCAAATTGATTTTAAACACTTTTTACGTCTCTGATGTGATGGGAGACCAAGCCATATCGCAAATGTAATTTCAGATTGAATGCGATCTACCGCAAGTGAAGTAAAAACCACGCAAAGCCGGAAAACGCCGAGATATGGGTAAAGAGGGGTGGGGTTTCTCACCGACGTTCAGAGTTGAATTTGTGGAACCAGTGCTATGCGCACCGCCACAGCAATGAAAAACAAAACACTGCCTGTAAGGACGAATACGTGCCAGATCGTGTTATGAAACGGCAGCCACTCCATAAGGTAAAAAATAATCCCCAAGGTATAGACAACACCGCCCGCAATCATCAACGCCAAGACGGTAGGTGAAAGTTCCATCAAAAGAGATTCTCCGGCCCAGACTATAGCCCATCCCATCCCCACATACAGGGTAAGGCCAAACCACCTGAACCGATTTGGGTCGACAAGTTTTAATGCAGAACCCAAGGTTGCAGAAGACCAGAGGCCAATGAGCAACCCCGGAGCTTGAACGCCAGATAGCAGTAAGAACGGCGTATAAGTTCCAGCAATCTTTACGTAAATTCCAGAGTGGTCAAGACGGCGTAAAAGCCCCGACCATCTTTCGCTGTCAATCATGTTGTAAAGGGCGGAAAGCGTCAGCATCAAAATTAGAGTGATCCCATATACCGAAGCACCCAATACTGCGTCAGGATCGGAACGATGATGCGCGGTCAAGGTTATCAGTGTCGGAACCGCCACTATCGCCGCTGCCAGACCTGCAATGTGCACAACACCGTCGCTTATTCGCTCTGCCTTGCTGTAAGCAGGCCGGATATCGGCAAAAGACCACATAATATTAAACTAGGCGCCGATCCCCTAGCCGACAAGTCGCTTTGGCGGGGTTATTGTCCAACTAATCTAGACTGCGAATTTAGTTGTTTTTGTGGTGTCAGGTTGGATCGTCTTCTTTTTTTGGATCTGTGTAGCGGTTGAGATCCAGTATGCCGGCCTCAATCGGACTCTGATCCAAAAAGTAAGTATTCAGGAAATCACTGGTTTCCCAAAAATCGGGGCTTGTTCTGCGCACACCGTATTCGGCCACTAACTCCATCCATTCATCTTGAGACTGAACAGCTTTTGTTTCTTTAATGAAATCACCCAATTTTTCTTGGCGAACATTGAAGAAAAAGTTCGGATAGCTGGCAAATAGCCCCGGGATAACCGTCAGTACATCGCTTTGCGGTTCTCTGCGTGCTTCTTCGTCGAAGAGGAACGCGACATTGGTATGTGCTTTGTCATGTGCAAGAGAAAAGATTCTTGATGAGCCATCCTCTGTCTCGACAATAAGAATTGATAGATCTGGCAGATATTGCACCCAAGGGCCGCGTTGATTTGCAAGGCCTCGTACGGTCTGATCAATTGGATCTTGCAAGTGCTGTAGGCAATCACCAGGTGAACATCTGTTAATTGCATCAGAAACAGGCCATAAACCCTTGCCATTACGCAATAATTCCACAAGGAATTCTTTCTTAGGGTTGGGGGTTGTAAACTCAATTCCAGACGGGAAATCGTTGTCGACGTGACGGCGATGCCAATATGTATGCAGTTCTGCGAGGGTGCCTTTGTACCAGCCATTGTGCATTTCTTGCCGCACGTCTTCAGGCATGAAAGAGAGGAACAGATCTTCGCTCTCCATTCTCAGCTCGTCCATGTAAAGGCGTGTGGAAAGTTGATGTTCCACCCTCCCGAACACATCGTACCCAGCCACCAAGTCATAATAGATGCGTTCGAATATCGGAAAGTCGATTATCCAGGCGGTTTCTGGAACAGCACCGTGATAACCAGTCATCGCTGAAGCATTGTCGAAATGCCTGAAAACAGTAATGCGCGCATCAGGATTAGCGCCGTCGCCGTCCCAGATCGAGCTATAGTCAAATCCCGTCGTGAAAATCGAACTGTTACGGTACTGGCTGTCGCGATATTCGATGTAGCGCACCTGGTTTTTATGCGAAAATGCCTGCAAATCTCCCAGCGCACCGTCATTCATATCCGAAACTGGTAGTTCGAGATATTGAGCCCCGTTTTCAAGAAAGTCGGGGTCTGTAACAGATAGGTCTGCGTCCGGATCGAGAAAGCTAACCCAAAATCGGTCTTCGATCACGTCTACCGCAGTTTCGCCATGACAAACCGGGCCGCGAATAAAACTGCGGACGAAAAACAATGCGTCATCCAGCAGGAATTGATATCGACTTCGGGCTGGGATTGCCGAAAAAGTACTAAATGGGTTACCCCCTTCGGCTGTGCCATAAGGTGGCAATTCGAACAAATTCCAGTCAGTGTCCAGAAATAGCTCCTTAAATCGGGACATCCGGTCTGGGCCAAGCGTGTACACGAGGTGTTCCTTGTGCACGATGCTCTCATCAATAACCTGCAAACGGTAGTGGACCTGTTCGATACCGGGGTTGTCAAAGGGTCTCCGGGTTGCGACGACGTCAATCGCCTTACCCGGAGGCGTGATAGACCGAACAAGCTTAAAGAATCTTCGTGAATCGTCATTGTCAAAATGAAGACGCGCAAGAAAAAGGTGTTCGTAAAGATAACGGCTCATCAATCGATTTCGCAGATCAGAACCATTTAGAAATGCTTCCCAAGCGTCGATCTGGCTTTGAATTTCTGCGGGCATCTCCGCAAGGGAAGACGAAATCGGTGCACCTCTGCGCACCCAATTCGTAAGTACATGAAAATCGTTTTCTGATAGTGGCGCCGCTGCATAAGGCATGCCGGCTAAGGGATGTGAATTGCGAAAATCGCCGAATTCCGATGATGTAGGGCAGACAAGCGGTCGATCGATTGCTAGGCCCAAATCGTCAGGTACGGGATTATTTGCTGACAGCGGATATTCAAGACCAAGGTTAAGGTACTTTTCCAGTAAAGTGCTGTCTTCCTTAGATTGCTCTTCAGTATGTAAGATCGGAAAAAAACCAAGCCTTACCCATTCGGGCACTGTCTGTGCATCAATGCCAAGACGCGTGGGCTGTGCATCCTTCAGACGTTCGGTGTGATAGACGGCTTCTTTGCTAGCCCCGCGCAAGAGACCTTGGGGCGAGGTCAACTTTAGCTGGCAAGGCGCGTCGTAACAGCTGTGGCAAACGACACAGCGTCGATCAAGGATCGTTTTGACCTCCGCCCAGTTCTGCTGGGGTTGTGACACAACGCCTGCAGTTTTTGTATCGGCCAACGCAATATTTGTTGGGCTAAGCACTATGACGAGAACGACTGCGGCGAAGACGATTTTTGCCCAAGTTCCAAACTGTCGGACAATTGGCATACTTCTCCTCCCACCCGGCAAAAGCTTTTTACTCGCTCCAATTTTGCCCGCTCTTGATGCAAAGTCGAGTCCGGTGAGCGAGCCTCGGTTCCAGCGCCCGAAGGAGAAAAAGAAATTCGTTTAACAGTATGACGCAAGACGTTGATCTAGAATGAACTCTCTGCACTCGTCGGTTATGTACTTAAAGCGTGCTCTTTCCCTTACATAGAGGTAAACTTGCCGCGTGTCTGGCAAGTCGGATATGGTGCGAAACGCCGTGGTTTCTGGAATGAAGTTCGCGACCATCCGAGGAAGAACAGTGACCCAAGCGCCAGTTCTTACCATGGTTATCAGCGAATGTGTGTTTTGTATGGTGACGTCGGCTTGTTCGATTGCGCGCTGAAAGCTTGGTGTCTGAATGAGGTCACACAGGGCATTGCGTATGAACGGCGCTGAAACAACGTCTTCGACTGTAGGCGGTTCGTCCCTGGTAATAAGCGGGTGGTCAGAAGCGCATACTAGTCCAAATTGATCCTGGAAGAGCGGTACAGCATTGAAGCCATTCATTGGATGATATCCCGAAGCTATACCCAAGTCGGCTTTGCCCTCGACCAGTGCATCCAGCACCTGTTGTGTATCGGTGTCCCGCAGTTCGATTTTCAATCCGGTAAACTTTTTAGTCATATGGTCGAGAACAGCGGGGAAAATTAGTGCTGCAACTGACGGAACAGAAACGATGCGCAGCAGTCCACGTTCGGCGTCTGCCGCTGCTTGGATGGATTGAACCGTCTGATCGAATTGACGCACTTGTTTAAGTGAAATTTCAAAAACCTGCTGACCCAATGGTGAAAGTCGGTTTTTCCGTTCTCCTTCGAACAACTTTTTGCCCAGATGATCTTCAAACTGTTTCAGGGTCATAGAAACAGCGGATTGAGTGCGCCCCAAACGCTCTGCGGCTTCGACAAGGTTACCGGACAGCGCCACCGAACAAAAACATCGAAGCATTTCGATTTTGATCGCCATATTTCAGAATTCCTGAAGCTTCGTTAAATAACTTGAATTTGACTGATGTTGGCTCAAGCGTCCATCATATTGCAGAACGAATATTAGGAATTGGTGCGCAACGTGACTGAACTGAACCTGATTGCCGGCGAATGGCTGGCGGGCGAAAGCGAGATCGAAAACCGCAATCCTTCTGACCTCAGCGATCTCATTGGCATGTATGCTCAGGCCAATCTTGATCAACTTGAGGCAACACTGGTTCAGGCACGAGTAGCGCAAACCGAATGGGCAGCCTACGGCATTGAACGCAAGCAAGCGGTTTTGATGAGTATCGGCGATGAGCTAATGGCGCGCGCCGAAGAGCTAGGTAGGTTGTTGTCGCGGGAAGAAGGCAAGCCATTGGCAGAGGGCAGGGGTGAGGTCTATCGGGCAGGGCAATTTTTTACCTACTACGCTGCAGAATGTCTTCGTCAGATCGGTGAAAACGCTGACAGCGTTCGGCCAGATATCGAAATCGATGTTCGTCGTGAGGCCGTAGGCGTTGTCGCGGTCATAAGCCCGTGGAACTTTCCTACTGCCACGGCTTCTTGGAAAATTGCCCCTGCATTGTGCTATGGGAACGCCGTTGTATGGAAACCCGCCAATTTGACTCCGGCCTCTGCCGTAGCCCTTACCAAAATCATTGAACGACAAGATATTCCAAAAGGTCTGTTTTCTTTGGTGATGGGATCGGGTCGCCGAATTGGTCAGCACCTGGTCGAGAGCCCAAAGGTCGATGCAATTTCCTTTACTGGGTCAGTACCCGTCGGCAAAGGTATCGCGACGGCCGCGGTTCAGAACCTGACAAAGGTTCAAATGGAAATGGGTTCAAAAAACGCATTAGCAGTCATGGATGACGCAGACTTAGACTTGGCCGTGACGTTGGCGCTGGGTGGTGCCTTTGGCGGCACCGGTCAGAAATGTACTGCTTCGTCACGGCTAGTTGTCCATGCCGCAGTGCATGACGCGTTTGTGGAAAAGCTGGTTGCTGGCGCAAAGGCGATGAAGGTTGGTCACGCTTTGGAAGAAGGTACTCAAATGGGCCCAGTCGTCAGCGAACAGCAGTTGTGCGAAAACCTTGCCTATGTAGAACTCGGGCGCTCCGAAGGTGCCGAGCTGATTTGTGGCGGTCAAAGGTTGGACCTGCCATATAACGGATATTACATGTCACCAGGTGTATTTATTAACACTACCAATGACATGCGCATTAACCGGGAAGAGATGTTCGCGCCGCTCACTAGTGTCATCAAAGTTGACAGCTATGAGCAGGCACTTTCGACCGTAAACGACACAAGTTTCGGCCTTACGTCGGGTATTGTGACCACAAGCTTGGCCCGCGCGACGCATTTCCGCAAAAACGCCCGGACCGGTGTAGTGACCGTGAACCTGCCCACTGCTGGCACCGACTATCATGTCCCCTTTGGCGGACGCGGCGACAGCTCTTATGGCCCGCGGGAGCAAGGCAAGGCAGCAGCCGAATTCTACACCACGGTCAAGACTGCGTATATCAGCGCCGGGAATCCTGCCTGATGCTCATCGACGGATTGCAATATGCAAACTGGTCCGAAAAGGTATTTCGTCAGTTGCGAGAGGGTGGCGTCGACGCGATTCACGTCACAATTTCCTATCACGAGAATTTCCGGGAAACGGTTCTGAATTTTGAAAAATGGAACCGTTGGTTCGAGCAGTTTCTGGACCTTATCGTCAAAGGTCAGTGGGCCAGCGACATTGACAAGGCCAAGGAAACTGATCGAACTGCTGTCTTTTTTGGGTTTCAGAACCCAGCCCCTATTGAGGACGATATTGGTTTGGTTGAGATTGTGCACACCCTGGGTGCGCGATTTATGCAATTGACGTACAACAACCAGTCGCTTTTAGCGACTGGGTGCTACGAGGCCGAAGACACCGGCATCACCCGTATGGGGCGGCAGGTTATCAAAGAAATGAACCGTGTTGGCCTAGTCATCGACATGAGCCATTCGGCAGATCGGTCAACAATAGAGGCGGCCGAACTATCCGAAAGGCCGATAGCTATTACGCACGCCAACCCACATGACTGGTCGCCAGCATTACGCAATAAACGCGATGCAGTGATCCGGGCAGTCACGGAAAACGGCGGGATGTTTGGATTTTCGATTTACCCGCATCATCTTAAAGATAAATCGGACTGCACATTACAGAGTTTCTGCGAAATGATCGCCCGCACTGCTGATAGATACGGCGTACAGAATCTGGGAATTGGTTCAGACCTTTGTCAGGACCAACCGGACAGTGTCGTGGAATGGATGCGGGTTGGGCGATGGACCAAGGGAATCGATTATGGTGAAGGGTCGGCCAGCAATCCGGGCTTTCCTCTGATGCCAGATTGGTTCCGCGACAATCGCGATTTTGGTAACATTGAAACAGGATTGCGTGCCGTTGGTATGAACGAAGAAGAAGTTGCGGGCATAATGGGCGGCAACTGGTATCGCTTTTTTGCGGATAACTTCGGACCGATGGCCATATGACTTTGCAAGGCAGACATATTACCCGCAGGGAACCTGCCAAAGTCATGCGCCTCAGCCGGCTTGGGTCTATGCACCAATGCCGCCTGAGTTTCATGAGGGTATTGACCCGCAGAATGGCCAGCGAAGGTTGGCAGTTCACACGACCGGTCTTTGATGTTGACGACCGAGGCGTTGGCAGCGCTGTTTATACCGCACAAGGCCCACATCGCGCCTATTCACTTGTGGCCTTCGCGCATGATTTGCCCGACGAAAAACGTTCTGACCGGGTGATTGCAGAAGCTTGGGACGCTACGTTCGCTTTATTTGACGGTGTCCCATCCAAAGAGGACATCGATCGCTTGTCAAAAAACGTACCGTTGCAAGAAGCCGGACGTGTTTCTGAAAGTGAATTGTCGCTATCGCGAGCAAACCGTTCGGTTCGGCTGTGGGCACACGTGGTCGACAGCCTTGCAGCCGGAAAGCAACCAAACCCCAAGCGCATTGATGAAGTGGGCTACCTGATGCGCACAACAGCCGTCTACGGGTCGGGCAAATTTGGCGCAGCGGATCGCGATGTCATTGCTGAACGGGACGAAGCTCAAGCACCGTTCCAGATCGAGATGCTGTCTATTTATCTTACCCGCACATTCGTCCGCGATTTGGTGCAACACATGGCGGTTGCGCAAGGTGGAAATCGGGCTGTGCCGCTTCGACCAGACATTGCGAGGCGATTGGGCATCGGAAATTCAACGGGCCTTGGAATGGCGCCTTTCATCATTAATCACCCGATCTTGTTCAATAATTGGATCATGGCCCGCGAAGAGGCTGTTGCCTGTGTCCGCTGTATTCAGTCTGCAACGAAGGATGAAACTAACACCTTTCAAGAATTGGTCGGGCGAAGTGTGCTTTCAGTAGAAAACTGGCGGTCCGAACATCCGATACAAGTGAAGAAACTTGGGGCGCTAAACAAGGACTTGCAGACGCTGGTCGCTTACCTGGCAGGGGACGTTCTGAAACAAATTCATCCGTGGGACCGTCTAGTAACTTGGTCAGAGAGTGCGCTTAGTGAAGAAGGGCAAGAGCTCGTGGCTTCGTTGATTTTAGAGCCATACGGGCATCTGGTGGATGGGCTATCCAACTGCATGTCGGACAGCAATACGGATGCGTTTCGAATTGATGGCGCGATGCCAGTGGCCGCGGTCCGCGATCTGATACAAGACAATTTCGATTGGGCGCTTAGCTTGGACTGGACGGCAAGGGAACACTGCGCCAGGGCATGGTATGTGTCCGAAGAAAAGTTGGAGCCTCGCCTAGGCGAACGGTTCGAAGAACCCATTGAGGAATATGAGCAACCCCTCGCCCCGGCGCGTGACGCTGTCGCCGCATTTGCGGCATTGGAAAAGTGGGAGGCAGATCAACCCATCGCGGCGTTTTTGCTAAGTCATCCGGAACACCGCCACACCGTTCGTCGTGCTCAGATGAGCCGCCTTGCGCCTTATAGTGAGATTCAGGACAACACCATTGGCGCGAAAACTCTGCCGATCGATATGCTGCGGGCGAAACTGTCCTTTTTCGGTGCAACTCACTTTGATCCGCGATCCGACCGCTGGGTGAGAATTTGCATGTATGCAGGGGCGCCATATCCCGAGGAATTGACGCAGAATAATGCTGACCTTTGGGTGTATCCGGAGGATGATACGTGAACTTGTCTCTCAATGAGGTCGAGGCGACAGCAAAAAGAGCGGCTCGCGGGGCTGGATACAGTTGGGGGCTTGCAGAAGAGGCAGGTAAAGCGTCGCGCTGGTTATGTACCAATGGTTTGGACGGTGTCTCGGCTCTGACTCGACTGTTGGAGTTGGGCCTTGCGCCTTCTGCATCAGAACACGCTCCAACAAGACAGCAAGAACGGTGGTCTTGCGAGAGTATACTTTGTCCCCTGGTCACAGGGGCGCTGCTGTCGGACAGCGCCAGTCGTTTGTTAGACGGCCAGATTGATACTAGCCCGATCGCAATTCCCGAGATTCTGTTGCCGTTTGCGGCTAATGCTTCCCTCGTAGTTTCTAACTGTGTTTCGGTAGACATCGACGGAGAGATCGCGATCACTGACGGAAAACAACTACTTTCTGTAGAAAGCTACCCTGATGTCGCGGCGCGCGTAACCATTCAGTTGGGGGACGATCTGAACAGGCCAACGTGCAGCCAAACACGAGCCACGCCTGACCGGGCAATCTGGAACAGGTTGAACCAATTCGCCCAACGCACTTACGCCCCGGCAACCGAAGAATCCCGTCAATTGGGCGCGGGTGCAGGACTAACTGATAATGATTAAAGTGGCGCAAAGATGACTGATACAAAAACACTTTCTATTGCTGAAATCGAAGATCTTGCATTTCGCGCATTGGTGGCCGCTGGTACAAGCGCAGAGAACGCCAGACCGTTGGCCGTGGCAACTGCGGCCACCGAGGCTGATGGCGTGGCCAGTCACGGTCTCGCCTATATTCCAATCTACTGTGAGCATGTGCAATGCGGAAAGGTTGATGGTCAAGCGGAACCCACGTTGGCGCGACCAAGGCCGGGGGTTGTTACTGTCGACGCGGCCACGGGCTTTGCCCATTCTGCCATCGAACTGGGCTTCGCAGAATTGGTGCCAGCAGCGCGGGAACAGGGCGTGGCGGCGCTTTCAATCAGAAACAGTTATAATTGCGGCGTGTTAGGGTATCACACCCATCGATTGGCGCAGGCTGGGCTTGTTGGGTTGGGCTTTACGAACGCGCCGGCTTCGATTGCGCCGTCAGGCGGTTCGATACCAGTCGTTGGCACCAATCCGTTTTCTCTTGCCGTTCCGGGAGCAGGTGGTCAGCCCGCTTTGCTGATCGATCAAAGCGCAAGTACCATCGCTAGAAGCGAAGTTATGAAACACGCACGCGAAGGCAAACCAATTCCGATTGGCTGGGCCCTGGACCCCGATGGCAATGCTACTAACGACCCAGCAGTGGGCCTGAAGGGGTCAATGGCCCCTTCCGGCGGGTACAAGGGTGTTGGGATCGCGCTCCTAACCGAGGTTATGGCCGCGGCACTCACTGGGGCTACGCTGGGAATCCACGCTTCGCCTTTTTCGGGAACGGCGGGCGGCCCGCCGAAGACCGGTCAGTTTTTCATTGCTATAGATCCGAGCGCCACCTCTGACGACTTGTTCTCGACGGGGATTGCCGGGCTAGTCGATGCAATCCGGATGCAAAAAGGCGCGCGTCTGCCCGGCGATGGACGCGGGGCAAAGCGTTTGCGCGCCCAAGCGGATGGGGTTGCGGTAAATATTGCGACTTTGGAGAAGATTGAAGCCATTATGAATTGAACATGCAGCGTGTACCTCCGGTCCGCTGTCGGTTTTTTCCAAAGCTATTGCGCCGGAGCATTTTTTTTGGATCGCAGTTGATTGACCTCGGTGATCCCAAGCTGCGCCATCGCGATGTCCACTTCGTCGGTCAGGATAGACCACAGCTGATGAAGGCCATTTTCTCCTTCCGCTGCGATTGCAAATTGCATGATCCGACCGAAAAAAACGAAGTCCGCACCAGACACAAGTGCTTTCAGAACATCCTCTCCAGATCGCAGACCGCTATCATAGAAAAGGGGATAATCTTCACCAACCGCTGCGCGGATTTCAGGCAGCATCAAAAATGGTGATGGGGCACTTTCCAGCTGTCGGGCGCCGTGGCTCGACACCTGAATAGCGTCGACCCCAGCATCCTTGAGCGCTACCGCGTCTTCGACGTCCAATACGCCTTTGACGACCAGATTGCCGGACCAGCGTTCCCTGAGGCGCGCCAATGTTTGCCAATCTGCCTTTGCGCGGCTTTCGGTTCGGTCGAATTCATAGCCTTCCATCTGAAAGTTTGCCATCTGGGGCTTACCCCGCATCAATGTGGTCAGGGACCAGCGTGGGTGAAGTGCGAAATCCAGAACTTGCTTGGGACCCATCCGAAACGGCATCCGGAAGCCATGGCGCAATTCGCGCGGACGTCGACCCACTTCGGGAACGTCCACGGTTAGTACAAGAGTTTCGTATCCAGCCTCCTTTGCCCGGTCCACCAGTTTAAAAGTCCCGGTGCCATCGCCGCTGAAATATAATTGAAACCACGCATTTCCTTCTGCCGCGAGGATTATCTCTTCCATTGATGTCGAAGCGACAGTTGAAACCCCAAGTGGAACTGAATACTTCGCCGCCAGCCGGGCCAGCATCATATCTGCACCCGGAGCCGAAAGGTTGCACATACCCATTGGTGCGATACCAAACGGCGCTTTCGCTGCTTTGCCAAAAACTGAACTTGCTACGGACCTCTCGCTGACATCTCGAAGGATTCGAGGGCGCAGGGTCATTGCGTCCATTGCTGCGCGGTTTCGTACGGCCCCAGTTTCGCCACCTGCCGACCCGTCGATATAGTCAAATACCATCCACGGCAGACGCCGCCGCGCTAGGCGGCGGGCGTCGTCTGAACAGTGAATGGCGCTTTGCGGCATTATGCCTGTACGGCTTTCATGAACCTGTCACGGATAACGACCGGGTCCATTGTGATAACTGGCATCTTGGCGTTACCACTTTCACATTTGCTGACGATGATCGTCATTTTCTTGGCATCAAGCGCTTCTTGCAGCGCGCGACCAGTATCTTCGGCCGTACATTCTATGACGCGTTCGCATCCAGCAGCCTCAGCCATTTTCGTAAGAGAGGTTTTTTGTCCTGCATAGGTAGGCTGATCACCCGTTGAACCGTAAGATCCATTGTCGATGATCAACAGAATGTAATTGTCGCTCACGTTGTTGGCGATTGTCGGCAAGGTGCCAAGATTAGTCAGGATTGACCCGTCACCATCGATCACGATCACCGGCTTCGGCTGAGAAAGGGCCAAACCCAAACCTATGCTCGACGCCAAACCCATGGTGCCCAGCATATAGAAATTGGTCGGCTGGTCATCGATAGCGTGCAGCTCCTGGCTTGGAATGCCGATGTTGCAGACAACCAGTTGATCGCGCAGGATCGGAGCTATTTCTTTTAGGATTTCAGAACGGATCATTGGTCGCCATAGCCTCCCCAAAAGTTGGCATCGGTCAGGATTGCGACCGGTTTGTTGCACATGAACGTGTACTTGAGGATCATGTCCAATTCCTCGACATCCTTCTGATGGTGAAAATGATAGGTCGGGATGTTCATTTGTGCCAACAGCGCTTTAGTATGAACCGCCATTTCCACCTGACAAGCAACAGGTTCACGTAATTCCCCGCGATAAGAAATAAGCATCGGCAGAGGCATGCGGTAATATTGGATCAGTGTAGCAAGAGTGTTGATCGTCACACCGATGGCTGTGTTTTGCATTATGATTGCAGGACGCTTTCCACCCATCCAGGCGCCAGCGCACAGACCCATCCCTTCGTCCTCTTTATTCGAGGGGATGTGAAAAATTTCATCATGTGCATCGATTTCCTCGATTACTCCGGCCAATTGCTTGCATGGCACGGTGGTAACAAACGAAATATTGTTTGCCACAAGATCGTCGGTGATCTTTTTGTCTATGTTCATTTCCGGTCTGTCTGTCCTTTGTGAGGCGCAAGAGGCGCGATTAACGGTTCAAGGATTGCGGTGAACATGCACGGCACAGGGCGCATGTCGGACGACCCGCGATGCGGTCGACCCAAGAAAATAGTCGCTTATTCCGGGCTTGTGTGAGCCGATTACAATGCAATCGACTTTATTCTCAGTGGCATAATCTATGATTGTACGCGCTGTATGGCCCTTGGTGATTTCGGCTGTAACACCTTCAAGATTGGCAGTTTTTTCCAGCAAAAGCTGGCGTGCACGCCGATAGGATTCTTCGACCAAGGAGTTGTCCAGATAGGTGCTGACCGAGCCCTGCGGTAACTCGTAAACGTGAAGCGCCACGATCTGTGCCCCTTCACACGACAGTGCACGGGCTATTTCGAGCGTATTTTGCGAAATGTCATGGTCCAGCGCCATTGGGACAAGAATTTTCTTATACATGTGTGCCTCCGGTTGTTTCGGGTCTATGCCCATGGGGACAGAATAATCTTTGGTGCAGCGACCGTACCAGAACGGATGTCTTGAAAAGCGCGCGCGCCATCAGACAAGGCGCGCTCTTCCGTCCAATCAAGTGTTCCAAGTCGCCCATCAAAGATCGCTTGTGCCGTTTGACGAAAATCTTCGACAGTATAGGTATACGTCCCGATAAAGGTAATTTCCTGCAAGGTCATGCGCCGCACGTCCAACCCGCCGGCATCTTCGCCTAGACCAACATGCGCGATTACTCCGCCTGGCGCGGCGCAGGCAGAGGCGGTCGCGCGAGTGGCTGCATAACCGACGGCATCGATGACAATTGAGTAAGTCCCATCAGGTTCAGCACAGACTTCGAGTCCGCCCAAATCCACAAGAAATTCCCGGCGCACATTGTTTGGCTCTGAAATCACCGTGTCCGCAACTCCCATCGCCTTAAGGGCTAACGCTGCAGCCAGACCGATGGCTCCGCCGCCAATAACGAGGGCGCGTTGCTCCATCGCAGGGTTCAACGCCTCGAGCGCCAACCTGACAGCATGCCAACTTACAGCCAAAGGCTCTGCCAGAGCTGCTTTGACCATTGGAACGTGGTCAGGAACCTGAACAAGATTTGCCTCTGGCATGGCGACGAATTGTGCAAAGGCACCTTCGCGCGGTGGCATCGATATTATTTGACGGTCCGGGCAGAGGTTTTCACGACCAGACGTACAAGCCGGGCAATTGCCGCAAGACACCAATGGGTTGATAGTCACGCGCTTTCCGTCTTTTGGTCCGCCCACAATAACTCCGGCCGCCTCGTGGCCAAGGATCAGCGGGGCAGGGCGCCGGGCATCGTGCCCAAGATATGCATGCATGTCTGAGCCACAAATCCCAACGGCCTCGACTCGGATCAGATGCTCATTGGTATTGGGAGCAGCATCCGGCACATCTTCGAAAGTTAATCGTTCTACACCTTGATAAACCAGAGCTTTCATTTTGCTGTAAATCCCCCGTCCACCATAAGGATTTGTCCAGTCACATAATCCGAAGCCTTAGAGCACAAAAACAGTATTGGACCGTCGATATCCTCCATTTGACCATTTCGTCGTATGCAGGTTTGCGCAGCGTTACGTGCAGCACGCTCAGGGTCGTCAAACACTGCTTGGGTCAGTTCTGTCGGGAAAAACCCTGGTCCGATGGCATTCGCGTTAATGCCGTGGGGCGACCACGCTTCGGCCATAGCCCGGGTCAATTGTCCTATTCCGCCCTTTGTGGCGCCATATGCAACGCCACCTGGAAAAGCTCGACTGGTTTGCAGAGAGGCAAAATTAACAATCCGTCCCCATCCGCGTTCCTTCATGGCGGGAACCATCGCTTGGCTTAGAAAGAATGGAGCACTCAAATTCAGTGCCAAAGTGGTATCCCACCCTTCCGGAGTCACGTCGTCCGCAGCTTCACGTGTGTTAATGCCTGCAGCATGGACCAGAATGTCCGGTGCACCGAATTTTGATGAGACTTCCTTCGCCAGCGATGCAACACCTGATCGATCCGCAACATCGCCAACGACAGCTGCGGCACGCTCCCCGATCTCGTCACACATTTGTGCCAGCGCTTCGGTGCGTCTTGCCAAACCGACGACACAGGCGCCAGCATCAGCCAACGTTTTCGCGGCTTGCCGGCCAAGGCCCGAGCTGGCGCCAGTGACGCAAGCCACCCGTCCAGACAGGTCAAACAACGTTCGTGGATCAGCCATCGGCGGTCAGGTCGAACTTTTCGTCGGGAAAATACTTCGCAAGACGTACATCTGCCGCCCGGGCGTGTCCTTCCATACCTTCAAGGCGGGAAATACGCGCAGTCGCTTCGGCGATCGATTTTGAACCCTCTCGCGTTGCTCGCTGCCATGTCACGATTTTCATGTATTTGTGCACGCTCAGTCCGCCAGTGTAGCTGGCGGCACCGGATGTCGGTAGAACGTGGTTCGTCCCTGTCGCCTTGTCTCCGTAAGACACAGTTGTTTCCTCGCCTAGGAACAGCGAACCATAACAGGTCAGTCGGTTCAGCCACCAATCCAGATCTTCGGCCTGAACAGTTAAATGCTCGGGGGCATATTCGTCCGAGCAGGCGGCCATCTCTTCGCGGTCAGAGCAAACGATCACTTCGGCATAGTCACGCCACGCAGCAAAGGCATTCTCGCGGTTCAGCTCTGGCAGGTCGTCGATAAGGGTAGGGACCAAATCCATAACCTTCTGTGCAAGTTCGCGGTCGTCCGTGACTAACCAGACTGGAGAGTTGTAGCCATGTTCGGCTTGGCTGACCAAATCGGTTGCAACCACATGCGCGTCGGATGTGGAATCCGCAAGGATCAGACTGTCGGTTGGGCCAGCGATCATGTCGATGCCAACTTTGCCATACAAAATACGTTTTGCCTCGGCCACGAACTGGTTGCCAGGGCCCACAAGAATGTTAGCTCTTGGTAGGCCAAACAAGCCGTATGTCATTGCGGCCACACCCTGAACGCCTCCCATGGCCAGAATACTGTTGGCCCCGCAGATGTGTGCGGCGTAAACAATCGCAGGTGCCACGCCTTCGCCTGGACGCGGCGGTGAACAGGCGGTGATGTGACGGCAGCCAGCAACTTTGGCAGTTGTAACGGTCATGATTGCGCTGGCGATGTGGCTGTATCGTCCACCTGGCACATAACACCCTGCGGCGTCGACGGGGATCGCTTTTTGACCTGCAATGAAACCGGGTACAATTTCCATCTGTACATCCGACACAGTAGCTTTTTGCGTTTCCGCAAATCTGCGAACGTTGTCGTGTGCAAAACGGATATCAGCCTTAAGTTTTTCAGGCACCAGCGCGCATGCAGCGTCGATTTCCTCTTGGCTCAGCAACACGTTGCCTTCGTACTTGTCGAACTTGGCTGCATATTCCAGCGCCTTTGCGTCGCCGCCCGCCTCAATGTCGGCGAGGATGGTTTTGACGGTGTCATGCACTTCTGAGGCATGCGATTGCGCCGTCAGGGTAGCCTTTTTCAGATAGTCACGAGGCATATTAAGCTGGTCCTATTGGTAGATTGCAGGAAGCAAAGTTGTAGATACGGATGGAACATATGCGATCAGGAGAACAACGATCAGCATAGTTAATACAAAAGGAACCGCGCGCGCCGCAATCTTCAGAATCGACTCACCTGTAATGCCAGATACGACGAACAGGTTCAGGCCCAGTGGCGGGGTGATAAAACCAACACCAAGCGCGGTTATCATCATGATGCAAAACTGAATCTCGTTCATGCCGATGTTGTCGGCCAAAGGCTTTAGAATGGGCGCAAGGATCACGATGTTTGGTGTCGTTTCCATAACACAGCCGGCAGCGATCAGTATGCCAATCATTAGAAGGATCAGCAGGTAGGGATCGTCTGTAAGAGAGGTGATCGAGGCGACGAAGCCCTGAGGAACGCCCATGATGGCCAGCGCTTCGGCAAGCGGAGCGGAAAAGGCGATAATCGGGAGAATGACGCCGTTTACCTTAGCAGAGCTCACCAGCATCGAAGGGAAATCAGCCAGTGTAAGCGTACGCAGGATGAAGCCCATGATAATTGTGACGACGACCGCGGTCGCGCCCGCCTCGGTTGGTGTCAATCGGCCAGAGAAGATACCGTAAAAAATGATGCCCGGCACAATGAATGCATACCAACCTGATTTCAGGGCTTTGCCCAGATTGGCCAGCCATTCGCCAAAGGTCATCATGCCGCCGCCTTCGTAACCGTAAATACGGTTAACGACGATATTGGTAATCAGGATTGATACGAGAATTGCCAGGCCGGGTATCAGCGCCGCCAGAAACAAAGTTGACGCGGATATTCCTAACACCAGACCAATAATGATATATGCAATTGAAGGCGGAATGAGAATGCCGGTGCAAGCACCCGCAGCTACCAAGGCGCAGGCATAGGGACGTGGATAGCCGCTTTCGACAAGTCGGTTAATTGTCATACGGCCGACAGCGGCTGCGCCTGCGGCGTCTGAGCCGGAGATGGCCGCAAACATACCGCAGACCAAAACGGTGGCCGAACCAAAACCGCCCTTTGCGAAGCACGTAAGCGCCTCGGCAACGTCCAGAAATTTCCGCGAAAGGCCGGTGCGAACAAGCACGTCGCCTGTCAAGATGAACAGCGGCACAGCGGTGAGTGCAAAAGCGTCAATTCCGGTAAAGAGGCTCTCACCAACCAGGCTAAGCGGCAAGTCGCCCGACATGATCAGCATAACAATCGCTGCGGTGCCGATGGCGGCCCAAACCGGAACCGCTAGGGCGATTAGGCCAACAAAAAGAATGACCGGAAGATAAAAATCCCAGCCGAGTTCGACCGTTTGGTTGAGGGAATTCCAGAGCATTCTTGATCTCCTCAGTCAAACAGTTTGTCGCCTTCGAAGACGGGAGTGCCGTCGCGAAGGGATTTCAGATCACGTAACAGGGATTGGATTAAGCGCCAGATCATAAGCGCGAAACCTGTCGGCACAGCCATCAAGAACCACACTTTGGAGACCCGAAGCCCGTCAGTGACCGATCCAAACTTGGCCGAGACATGCACGGCCTCGTATGACCAGTAGAGAGCAATTATCGCCACGGCGAACATCACCAGATCACCAAAAATATAAAGAACTGCCTTAGGCCGGGGGCCGAGGTAGTGCATTATCACATCGATGCGAATATGCGCGCGCTCCTTGATTGCAGCGGCGGCCCCGATCCACGCGAGATAGATAAATGAATAGCGGACTATTTCTTCTCCCCAGATGGAAGAGTACGCGAATATTTCGCGCCGAAGGACCTCGATGGCCATAGTTATGACCAACATCACGTAGAACACCAGCAACAGCCAGCGTTCGGCGTTTCGATCTATTTTTTGAAGTGCGGTCATCGTTCCCCTCGGCAATAGAACAGCCAGGCTGGAACCTTTTGGTTCGGGCCCTTTGAGGCATGGCTGACAGATTAGGTGGCGGACGCAGAAATAGCGTCCGCCTGACTTATTTTACGCATCGTGGACGTAATATTTTCCTTGAGTTCCAGCTGCTTCGACCAACTTCTCAAAGTTATCCATCGATCCGGCTAGCTCGGTCTTGAACGGATCCCATTCAGACCGCTGATAACCGCCGGCATCCTGCCATTCAGCCAATTGATCTTCGCTGAGGGAGTGGAATTCAACCCCCGCTTTAGTTAGTTCAGACATCGCGTAAGCGCGCGCCGAAGGCACCTTGGACAGGTTCTGATGACCCGTCATTTCCGCGCCCCACATGATGCCTTCCTGGACATCGGCGGGTACCGAATTGAACCATTCAAGGTTGCAGGAGTAAACCTGACTGTCCGGAACGGCCTGAGTGAAAGTCACGTGGCTAAGGATGTCTTTAAACCCGAATACATAAAGCGCTCCAACCGATGGATCGAGAGCGTCAGCAACACCTTGCTTGATCGCTGACGGAGTTTCGCCCCAAGCAACCGGCGTTGGGTTTGCACCAACCATGCGATAGTATTGCTGCAACATTTTTGAGCCGGGAACGCGGAACTTGATACCGCTCATGTCACCGGGCGTTATCACTGCGTTGCCGCCCTGACGGACCGCGACGACACGTGGATCAATTACCACGTAAAACAGTGCCTTAAAGCCGGCAGCCTCAACCTTGGGGTGGACCTCGCTTTTCCAGGTGTCAGAGTGAACCAAGTTGGTGAATCTTTGGTTTGAGCCACACAGGTAGGGCATATTGATCAGGTCAACCGTCGATGCAAAGGGAGCAAAATTCGACAGTGAATGTTGCGCAGCTTGAATCGTTCCGCCCTGAACTTTCTGCACAAGTGAACCGCCAGCACCCAGCTGTCCACCCGGTGCCAGTTTAACATAGACCTTACCATTGGTCGCGTTCTGGATATTTTCTTTCAGATCCAGCTGCATGATCGGGTAACTGCGCGATGCGCCGAGCACATAAGCGGTCGCGATGGTCATGACGTGGTCGGCGGCCTTTTCCCGTTCACTTTCTTCTTTTGCGGTCTGCGCTGCGGCTTCAGATGACCACAGTATTCCGCCAGCACCGGCAACCAATGCAGCAGTGAAGGCGCCACTGGCACTCAGCTTCAGGAAATTACGGCGCTCTGCCGATGCAATTTCATTTCTATCGTCGTTCATTTATTGCCCTCCCAAGCAAAAATTCAGCTGCCATCACTGGCATCGCGGTCAGCTTCTTTTTTAAGAATTGCGACAACGAACAAGATCGATGCCGCGAAAAGAACCAACATCTCTTGCACATCCCCAAGAAAGGCGTCGCCTGCAAATGCGCCCAAAGCCACGTTCGTGAAATAGATGACAAACACGATGATGGATGCAGCAAGAAACATTTTTCCGGGACTCCTTATAGAATCGGTCCATTTATACTTGTAAGCGCTTACATTGCAAATGCAAGCGCTTACATATTTACTTTCATCTCCGCCTGGATGTGTTAAGAATTAGGAAAACGCAAAGCTCAGGTTCAGAAATGTCAAAACTCCGGTCAGTTCCGACCTTGGATGATGTAGCCAAAAGGGCAGGAGTTTCGACCGCGACTGTGTCGAGATGTCTGAATGATCCCAAGCGCGTGGTCGCGGCGACGCGTGAACGTGTGATGTCCGCTGTTGAGGCATTGGGCTATACCCCAAATTTCGCGGCGCGAGTGATGGCAGCCAAACGATCATTCACGATTGGGGCGATCATTCCCACAATGGAAAACGCAATTTTTGCGAGAGGTCTGCAAGCTTTCCAGGAAGAAATTCACAAGCGTGGATATACGCTTTTGGTCTCCAGTTCCGCGTACAAGCCAGAAGTCGAAGAGGAGCAAATAAGGACGTTGGTGGCGCGTGGCGCCGATGGATTATTGCTGATTGGACATGACCGACAAGCGCGCATTTATGATTATCTCGAACAGCAAAAAGTTCCTGTAATGGTCGCATGGTCGTTCATACCGGGGAAACGGACCCCTTCGATTGGGTTCGATAACCGACAGGCTATGATGGCTCTGGCCGATGAGGTCATCAAGCTGGGCCATCAAAGTTTGGCGATGATTTCGGGGATGAGTCAGGGAAACGACAGAGCACGGTTAAGGATTCAGGGCGTTAAAGACGCGATGCAAATGCACGGACTGTCCCCAGAGACACTGTCTATTGTCGAAACTCCCTATGAAATTGAAAATGGAGCGGAGGCGTTTGAACATTTGATTGCAGAGGACAATCGACCAACTGCGATTTTGTGCGGCAACGACGTTTTAGCAGTCGGAGCAGTGAGGCAGGCTGAAAAAATGGGGCTTCGCGTACCGGACGATATATCAATTACGGGATTTGACGATATCGAACTGGCGCGCATTGTACAGCCAGGATTGACGACCATTCATGTTCCGCACAGAGAAATGGGTCGCAAGGCGGCATCTGAGTTAATCGAGATGATAGAACATTCAAAACCGGGGCAATCCATTCGTCTGGATACCAAAATAGTGTCGAGACATTCGCTGACGTGTCCGCGCTAGGTGCGCCCTGGTCAAAGGCCGAATTTTTCGTGGCACAAGTTGCTAATCTGCCCCCAGATGGACTTGAATTCCGGTGTGTTTTCAGCGGCATAGTGGAAGTTCTTCATTAAGCCAGTCAGTTGCGTAAACACCTGACGAGCCTCAGCTTTGTCGGCAAAAGGCGGATTGGATCGGGCGATATCGTAAACCTGCTTAAATGTCATCTTTTGACGTTCCAGTGGCACTGTGGCGTCCACTTTGTCAAATGCGTCTTGCTGTAGGTAGACCATATCGACAAACAGTGCTTTTTGCTGGGTTACAAAGTCGTCGATTGTCACGCCTTCTTCGCCGGTTACCTGCATCATTTGGTCGACTTGTTCTCCTTTTTCGATCAGCTCCAGCAGGTTCTTGACTTTATGTGTCCATCCGGGCTCGGCGTTTTTGTCATACCAATCGGAAAGTTGATCCAGATACCGCGACCAACTCAGCATGGGGTCAACTGCCGGATAGAAACGCTTGTAAGCGCGCTCTGAAGAAAGGCCTAGAAAACACTTGACCGTCGAAAGCGTCGACTGCGTGACAGGTTCATCAAAGTTGCCACCTGCAGGAGAGACGGTACCGATTAGTGTCAAGCTTCCGGTGTCACCGTCATTGGTTCGCAACGCTCCGGCACGTTCGTACAAACCCTTGATCGAACTTTCCAGATAGGCTGGAAATCCTTCCTCTCCGGGAATTTCTTCGAGTTTGCCTGATGTTTCACGCATTGCCTGCGCCCATCGACTTGTACTGTCTGCGATCAGCAAAACTTCGAACCCCATTTGCCGGTAATACTCGCCCAGTGTGATCCCAGTGAAAATCGATGCCTCGCGCGCGGCCACTGGCATGGACGAAGTGTTGGCGATGATAATTGTGCGATCCATCAGGCTGCCGCCTGATGTGGGATCAGTCATTTTTGGAAATTCAGTTATAGTTTCAACAACTTCTCCGGCACGCTCACCGCAAGCCACCACGATAACGATATCGACCTTGGCATTTCGGGCGATCAAGTTTTGCAGCACGGTTTTACCTGCACCAAATGGGCCGGGAATACATGCAGTTCCACCGCGGGCAATCGGAAAAAAGGTATCAATCAATCGCTGCGATGTCAGAACAGGTTCTGTGGGGTATAACCGCTCGCAAAGTGCTCGCTTCAGAATGCTTTCCGGCAAAGCCCGCCTTACAGGCCATTTTTGTGACAGGGCGAGAGTATGTTCTCCGCCTTGTTCGTCTTCAAGGCGTGCAACGATATCCTGGATCGTTGCGGCACCCTTTTGAACCCAAACGACTTTGTACCGGCCAGTCCAATTGAATGGCACCATGATTTTGTGGGTAAAACGACCCTCGGGGACTGACCCGATGCTGTCGCCCGCCGTGACCATATCACCGACTTTGACAATTGGTGTGAACGACCATTTAGCTAGGGTATCCAATGCCGGTACTTCGGCGCCACGGGGAAGAAAAGTGCCAAATTCAGCCGCCACCTTGGGCAAGGGTGCCTGAAGTCCGTCATAGACCTGCCCCAATAACCCAGGCCCCAATTCGACCGAAAGCAATTGCCCACTTTGTTCAACTGGGTCACCGACGGCAACACCATCCGTATTCTCATAAACCTGAACATCGGCAGTGTCGCCGCGTACGCGCAACACTTCGGCTTTCAGCCGTTCTTGTCGCATATTCTCGACCAAACGCGAGGGCAGGATATAGACAACTTCGTTTTTGACCAACTGTCCGGGTCGCCCCGTTGCGTCTGGAATAGCCTGAATTTCAACCAGCCCTTCCTGAAATGAAACGACTCTTGCAGTCACTGTGTCAGAAGATGTGGATCGGGCTGTCATGCGCTTATTCCCTGATATTCAATATCGGCCATTGCCTGTTGCGCCAAATTCTCGAAACGTGTCGCCGCTTCTTGCGCGTTGCTTTGTGCCCAGCGGTCAAAAATATTCCAGATTAATACGTAGATCGCGACGGCCTCGAAATCGAACATGTGACGAGCAGCGTGCCGCTTTAGCTGTGTATGGCTCACAGACAAAAGTAGTCGTTCAAGTCCCAGCGGATCGTCGTTATCCAGCAGTTGGTTCGCTTGTGATGCCCATGGCACCTGGGTCTCAAGTCTAAAGGTCGGGTCGTTCCAATTGGCAGGGATATGTCGGCTCCAACGGCTGAAACCGAAAGGCCCAGAAGGAGGTTCAACGCCGTGTTTTCGCAACCGCATTGCGGCAACAATGGTGCGCATATCCATACGCTCATTGAACAGAGTGCGCAGTGACGCGTGTGGGATATTCTTCAACGTGCATTTACACCGTTCAACCGCCTGCGCGTCGGTGACATCCATGTCATAGGCGCTCCAACTCAGCGTGTTCTCAATGGAGTTTAGGATCTTAGCATCTTTGGCCGACAAAGCCTTCAGGCGGCGATCTAGCCTAAGCCGTGATAGAGGCGGCTGTTTGGCGACAAACAAACGCTCGGATCCGGGAAGGCTGCTGATCAGCGCGATATAGGCGTCAGCGACTGACATCTTACCGGATTACCCCCTCGAGAATGGCACGGAAACGCGGTTGAAGATGTTCCATAAGCAAGGCCGCCACCGCCTTATCGCTTAGGTCCAGAACAACACCCTCATCCTCAGCCCGGACCCTAATCCCACCCTGATTATCGTCCGCGGCGTGTAACTCGACATTCTCGCGAAGCATTTTGGCCGTCAGGCCCAGCACATATTTCGTAAGTTTTCCGGACTGAATGTCGTCCGCGTTCTGTTTGATATCTTCTTGGGTTGCGACTTTTGCCGGCAGTATAACTTGTACCTTTCCTTCGAGCTTTGCCTCGTCAGCCGCGCGCCCCACGACCTCTAGTATCATCTGCTTTAATAGTTTGGGGTCAGCCAATTCTTTTGTCACAAGTCGTTGGACGTCTTCTGCAAATCTATCGGTCAGCCCGGCCTTCATTGTCAGAACTGCGTCCCGCATAGCAGTGTTAAGCGCCTCTTCTCCTGCTGAACGATAATTATCGGCCTCTGTACGAGCTTTTTTTTGGTACTCATCTGCTTCACGTTTTGCGTCCGACAAAATTTGCGCTGCCTCGGATTTTGCCTCGGTGCGTAATTTTTCACCATCGGCTTGGCCGGCTGTGACCCCTTCGCTGCGCAGCCTTTCGATCAACTCATCTACGCCATGTGAAATCGTACCATTCTGTCCCATCAACTAATCCCCGCGCTGATTACTAGTGCGAACACAAATGCAAAGACGCCGAAACCTTCGATAATCGCGGCTGGCGCCAGCGCTAATCCAAATATCTCTGGTTTTTCCTTGGTGGCATTGATTGCGGCGGCGCAAGCCCGACCTTGCCAGATGCCGCAATACATAAGGGCAATCCCGGATAGAATTCCGATACCGAATAAGCCGCCGGCATTTTCCGGCGTCACGTCGCGGTTCAACGTGAACATTATAACGATACCGTAAATGACCATGGTGGAGGGAAAGGCAGAGACGCCGACAAAGCGGCCATATCCGCCATCAGTTTCGGTCATCGCCCCGATGCTGGCTTGACCCGCGATCGCGCAGCCAATTGCACTGGCCGCGGCACCCAACGCCATTGGAGCGTAGATACCAAGCTAACCCAATGTTAGAACAAGCTCATTCATTCCTGAACCTCCTTGCGGGCAAACGGGCGAAAGACAATCCCTTCATCCGGAAGACCCCATTTAAAGAATTCGATATAGTTGAGGCGCAATCCATGAACGACGCCGCTCATCATCGCGAGGGCGAAATTCAGAATGTGGCCAATGATCAGGATAAGTAGACCGAACAGGATCCCAGGCCCTTTTAGCGCCTGCATTACAGATACCGCCAGATCGTTGAATGTGATTGCGAGCGAGGCCGAGGCTAGTCCAAGCGCAAACAAGCGCATGTAACTTAGTACATCCCCGAACGCGCCCATAGCACCAGCAAGGCTTTGCAGCCCTTCGACAAGGCGCCACAACCAGTCGGTCGGTTTATTGATAACCCGTTCACTTGAAAATAGGATGATGACCAACACACCGACTGCTAAGATTGATGCACCGGGTAGGGGTGCATTACCTTTCATGTAACTGAGCCACAAAACAAACCCACCGATCAGCGCAGCGATCCATCCAAGGTTAGCAACAGCTTTGCGCTGACCCCATGCTGCACGCGCGGCCAATGCGTTGGCCAGCACAAGATGGAAAACGCCGACAACAATGGACACCATCATCATCGCGCTGAAGTTGTTCAAATCGAGAATCTTCAGCTTTGCCCATAGCGATCCATCGGGTGGCGAAGCGCCAAAATAACTTCCGACAAGAATGCCGTATAAGACTGTCGCACCCGCAACTATTAAGCCATATCTGCGCCATGACCGTTCGGATACCGTTCGATCCATTCGGCGCCAGAACAGAAGCATGCCAAACAGGATTACGGCGCCATAGCCCGCATCTGCCACGATCATCGCGAAAAAAATTGCGAAAGAAACAGAGACAATGACGCTTGGGTCCCAGTCTCTGTAACCGGGCACCTGATAGAATAATGCCAGATCGACGGCGGCACTACGATTATCGGGCTGTTCCAACAGGGTCGGAGGGGTTTCGTCTGGCCCTGGCTCTTCGATAAGAACAGCCGCATCTTGGGTTTTCGCCATTTCTAGAACTGCGTCTACCTGTTCTTCCGGTACCCAACCCTGTACGGCGAACATCTGTTCTTCATCTCGAACTTTTTGGATTGCGTGTGCCAACTCCGCTGCACTTTCTGCTAAGGACAGATTCTGACGCATCAGTGTTAGGTATCTGGTCTGTGCAACGCGCTCCGCATCCAGAGATTCCAGAGCGATTTCAGCGTCTTCCAGCTGCGCCTCAAGCTCGTGGATTGGTAGTAAACCGACATGAGTGCGGGGCACAGGTAGAATATCATTCTCGGGTTCGTCGGCTGAGATCAAAACCGCGTAAAGGTATCTGTGATCCTGTTCCAGCACTGCCCAGGGCAATCTTATACCGTCCAAAGATGCGCGGTGCTTGATCGGCAATTGATAGAACCAAAGTCGATTGCCCGCCAAAGCATCCGAAGGAGGAAAATCTAAATCCCCCCACGGACGCACTTGAGAAATTCGATGCTCCAGAAAGTCCCGACGGTCAATTGTATCGCGAGTGCGCTGCATCAGATTACGTATATCTTTGACAAAGCGATCCATATCAAAATTGTTGTCGCGCTGAATCTGGCGTCGCGGGTTTGGAACTTCGGTAAGAAAACGCAATGCTTTATAGGCTTCACGCGCCCCGCGTTCACTGATCTTTTCTGGCTCGCTTGGGATTTCCGCCAACGGCAACACATGCATGCAACCCAAATCTTGCAGAGCTTCTAACGTGGCTGGCTTTTGTGAGGCCATTCCAACCACTGAAAGCTTTTTGAGCCGAGCGACCGTCATAACGTGACCTCATTTGCGTGTTTGCGTTTCGAGATTTTCGAACGCACAACAGCCTGCATTTGCTCATCACTCAAATATATGCGGATTTTCTTGATATTTGCCTTTGCTCTAGGGATAAGCACTTTTTCGAACAGGTTGACCCGTTGCGTGATGGTGGCGACAGACTTATCGAAAATCTTGACGCGCTCCTTGGCGATTTTGACGCGCAGCCTTGCTTCGATCATGTCATGCAGCAGCCGCGCCGCAGCGTCGACCCAATGCGGCTTGGCCAGCGTCGAATATGATCGAACCGCAACTTCAATTCGGTCAAGATCGGGCATTTTCACCCCAACCACGTTGACCTCTTTGACCTTGTAATCCCTCAGTTCGACCAATCCGTCCAAATTAATGCCCCGCTGGGACAGCATTGGCAGTTTTTCCCCAACTTGCTGCGCAAGCTCATTTACCTGATCCTGCAAACGGTCCACTTCTGCGCGTGCTTTTACACGCTCCGCCATCAACTGTTGCCGCTTTAGGTCCAATGACGGCAGAAACCGTTCGAAGCTTTCTAATTGCTTTTGCTCGCGAGCTAGCGAGGACTTATTCAGCTGCAACCGCGCCATTGGTTTCCTTTGGGAAGTACTTGTCGATCAGGGATTGCTTCATTAGCAACTGTTCTGGCGCAAAACACTCGGCCAGTGTTTTCCAGCCCAAATCCAGCGCCTCTTCCAACGGGATCGATACGTTGATGTCCATGAAACGAGTACGAAACAGGTCACCGAATTTCAGTAATTGATGATCGTATTCCGATAAGTCAAAAGCCATCGCTTGCTTCTGCGATGCGTCGCGGCTTTCTGAATATAACCGGATCATTGTGTTCATGATCTGCCCGTGATCCTCACGCGTGGTTTTGCCAATCACATTTTGCTTGAGCCGCGAAAGGCTGCCGAACGGATCAATCACGCCGGAATGCAGATAAAACTGTCCCTCGGTGATGTACCCCGTATTGTCCGGCACCGGATGTGTCACATCGTTACCAGGCATTGTTGTCACGGTCAGAACCGTCACAGAGCCACCCTTGGCGTAGTCGCAAGCTTTCTCATACCGCCGCGCCAATTGGGAATAGAGGTCGCCCATGTATCCGCGCTGAGATGGTACACGTTCTTGGCTGATCCCGACCTCTTTCATGGCGTCAGCATAGGCGGTCATGTCGGTCAAAAGGACCAAAACCCTCTTGCCTTCCTCCAGTGCGAACTTCTCTGCTACGGCCAGTGCCATGTCTGGAACAAGCAGGCGTTCTACCAGCGGGTCCATGGCTTGATTGACGAACATCACGGTCCGAGAGAAGACACCTGCATCTTCAAAGGCGGTTCGGAAAGTATGGTAGTCATCAAATATCAACCCCAGCCCACCGAAGACAACAATATCTGCGTCTGCCTGGATGCCTATTCGACTCAGAAAGGGGTTAAATGGCTCTCCGGAAACCGAAAAAATTGGAATCTTTTGGCTTTCAACCAATGTGTTGAATACGTCGATCATTGGTACATCGGTACGGATCATCTTGTTGGGGACAGCCCGTTCTGCCGGGTTAACCGAGGGCCCTCCAATATCGATCCGTGGCTCTGCCGAAAGGTCTGGTCCACCATCGATAGGAACACCCGCTCCGTCAAATACACGTCCTAAAATATTGGACGAATACGGAGTCCGCATTGGATGCCCCAGAAACGTAGCAGTTGCCTCGGTCGAAATGCCTTTGGTTCCAGAAAAGACCTGCAGGGTTACAACGTCCCGATCAATAAAAATCGCTTGAGCCAGCGTTTTTTGCCCGTCTACGGTTTCTATCATCGCTAAGTCGTTGAATCTAATGTTTAGATCCGTCGTGTTTTGCGGCGGAACCCGAACCTTGATCGTGTCTCCAACAATTTCCAGCACACGTGTATATTTCAGAAGTGTCTGAGACATGGGCTATACTCACGCGGGACGAGCAACTTTAAACTTCGCCGTTGATATTCATAAATATCATTTAGTTAGTGCGACCACCTTACAATGAATCCGGCAATTCTCAAGCACTGGCAGTACTATTCAGCCCGGAGCGGCATGCGACGTGCGGACGTTTCCGACCTTACGTGGGCGACTATTGTGCAGCCGGAATTCAGCGGCTGACATCTTGGGAAAATCGATTGCCACACTCGGTTCGGTCAGCAAAAATTTCGACACTCTGATGGCAAAATCAGGTCGTTGTGACAACGGTTCTAGCGAGGACATCAGAAGAGAAGTTATCTTGCCTCTCAAAACGAGCGTTATTCGACTAGTACTTAGCGATTTCAGGACTTCAACGTAATGGTAGCCCGTAGGGGAATCGAACCCCTCTTTCCAGGTTGAAAACCTGGCGTCCTAACCGATAGACGAACGGGCCGCAAGCTCTCTGGCCAAGTACAAGTGGTAGCCCGTAGGGGAATCGAACCCCTCTTTCCAGGTTGAAAACCTGGCGTCCTAACCGATAGACGAACGGGCCACGCTGGCTTGTGGAGGGCCTTTTACGGATTACCTAGCACCCCCGCAAGCCGAAAAACGCAAGGCTTTGCAACTTTTTTAAAGACTTTCAAAGACGGTCGTTTGCGACTTCAATTCGCTTCGGCCGCGTCTTCGAGCCTCAACTGCACGTTCTGACGTCCACCCCACGAATTTATCTCTAGCCTGCCCGCGAAATGAAATCGGGCGCCGCCGTGGTTCACAAGTCGATCTCCCATCGGTCCGTCAAAGGCACCAAAAGCAATGGCGTCCAGCCCACCGCTCATGCCGTCGGACAATGACAGCTTTAGGTGAGTTTCCCCGACGCGCTTTGCAAAACGTACCTGCAAATCTGGCAACGCGTAACGTGGGGCAGGGGCGGCGGCACCGAATGGTCCTGCCTTTTCAATATGTTCAATAAGGTCAACGGTTGCAGCACCTGGCATCAGGGCACCGTCAAGTTTCAGGTCACTTGGTCCACTATTTTCCGCGCCCTGCTTGGCCAAAAGCTCGCTCAATCGCTTCATCGCAGGTTCCAGATTGGCGCGCATAACCGTCAGGCCTGCCGCCATTTTGTGACCGCCACCTTTGACCAACAATCCCTCGGCAGCAAGCCTCTGTATTGATGCGCCCAAATCAATTCCCGCGACTGATCGACCCGAACCTTTGCCCTCGTCACCTTCAAAGCCGATTACAATCGCGGGACGGTTCGCTGTTTCCTTTAGTCGTGATGCCACGATTCCTACGACGCCCGGGTGCCAGCCTTCGCCTGCTGCCCAAACCAAAGGTGCGTCCAAACCTCGTTCCTCGGCCTGAGCCATCGCGGCAGCGCGAACCGAATTCTCGATCTCGCGTCGCTCAGAGTTCAGCGCATCCAGTCGCTTTGACAGGGCTTCTGCTTCGGTTGCCGAGTCCGTGCTCAGTAATCTTGCGCCTAAATCAGCTTGTCCGATCCTACCTCCGGCGTTTACACGCGGTCCTAACAGGAAACCAAGATGGTAGCTGTTTGGCGCAGTGTCCATCCGAGCCACATCCGACAGCGCAACGAGGCCCGGCCTTTGACGTGCTGCCATAACCTTAAGCCCTTGGCGCACCAATGCCCGGTTGGCCTGTATCAGGGGGGCGACATCTGCCACGGTGGCCAGAGCCACCAAATCCAACAAGGCCATTAGGTCCGGCCCCTTTGCGCCCTCGGCTCGCAATTGTCGACCGGCTTCAACAAGCATTAGGAAAACTACTGCGGCAGCACATAGGTATCCCAAATCACCGCTTTCATCCTGTCGATTTGGATTCACCACAGCCAGACAATCTGGCAGCGTTTCACCGCCAAGATGGTGATCAAGAACTAAGACATCCGCTTCTTTTGCTGCAGCGATAGGTTCGTGGCTAAGCGTACCGCAGTCGACGCATACGATAAGATCATGGGATGCTGCCAGTTCAGTCATGGCTGGCACATTTGGCCCATAACCTTCGTCAATTCGATCAGGAACGTACAGGGTTGCCTGCAACCCCATCTGCCTGAGCCAGACAATTAGCAAAGCCGCAGAACTGCCGCCGTCAACATCGTAATCCGCGAAAACCGCGATTCTTTGCCGGTTGCGTACAGCAGATAGAAATCGCGTTGCCGCAGTCTCCATGTCCTTGATCGCACGTGGATCAGGCAATAATTCTCGGAGTTTGGGTTCGAGAAAGCCTTCGGCCTCTATTGCGGGGACACCCATACGTGCCAATACCTGACACAGAGCGCGTGGCAGGTCGGTTTGTTGCGCCATCATTTCCGAGGCGCGCTCGACGTTCGGCGCTGGTCCAAGCCAGCGCCTACCGGTCATAGACTGTTCCACCCCAAGAAAACTCATCCTGGCACCTGTTGAGAGCAAGGCCGGATCCTAACGGATTCGTCCTATTTCTAACTTTTCGAAAACTCCCGAAAAAACTTCGGTTTGGGTTTCTAGACGTTGTCGTGCGGCCAGGTCGGTGTACGATATGACATACGGCGAACCGATCCGGTCTTGGATCGCATAAGCAAAGTCGTCGTCTCTACCCACCCGGGTTCGCGTTTGATGCGCGGCAATAGCGAGCCGCCAGTCACACCAGTCGCGGCAAAGATCACATCTGATGTAACCATTTCGTCGCGAGAATATACGCGATCCAAATCTGTGATACCGGCTTTGGCTGCACGTCCGCGTTCGTCGTCGTTTCGAAACAGCAAACGGCCAAAAATTTGCCCACCCATACATTTCAGGGCCGCCGCAGCAAGAACTCCCTCGGGCGCTCCCCCTTGGCCCATATACATATCAATACCTGTAACTTCGCTTTCTGCGCAATGCATTACACCAGCTACATCGCCGTCGGTAATCAAGCGGATCGATGCACCAGTTTCGCGAACTTCAGCAATCATCGCCTCGTGGCGCGGGCGCTCAAGAATGCAAACAGTTATGTCACTGGCACTGCATCCCCTTGCTTTGGCCAAAGCGTTGACTCTTTCCTTGGGACTCATGTCCAAGTTTACCACTCCAGCTTCGTATCCCGGGCCAATTGCCAACTTGTCCATGTAGACGTCCGGCGCATGCAACATTGATCCGCGCGGGCCCATTGCAATTACGGTCAAAGCGTTGGGCATATCCTTGGCCGTCAAGGTCGTGCCTTCCAGCGGGTCCAAAGCAATATCCACCCCGGGTCCATTACCGGTGCCGACTTCTTCGCCGATGTAGAGCATTGGCGCTTCGTCGCGTTCACCCTCTCCGATGACGACAACCCCCGCGATATCCAGCATATTCAGCTGTTCACGCATGGCGTTCACCGCTGCTTGGTCGGCGGCCTTTTCGTCACCTCGACCAACCAGTGATGCCGAGGCAAGCGCGGCCTGTTCCGCTACTCGCGCAAGGCCAAGCGAAAGCAGGCGATCGTTGAAATCGGTCTTGGCAGCGTTCATGTTCGGTATTCCTTTGGTCGGATCGGACGTTGCTTCTGGCATAGCCTGCGACTGCTGCAGGCTGCAAGGGGTCAAACTTGTTCGATTCTCAGCGCTACAGGCTCTTCGGCAACGGCTTCTGTATCGCGCAGCCCATTCAGGGCGTAGTCGAGCGTCGATCGTGTGGTTTTATGCGTCACAATCAAAACAGGTGCAGTACTTTCGGAATGGGCGTATTGCCTCATCCTGTCAATTGATACTCCCGCATCGCCCAGAATTGCGGCCACCTTGGCCAAGGCACCAGGTTTGTCTAGTAAAGCCAGCCGTAGGTAATAAGGAGCAGGCGTACCGGTTTGGGCGGGTTGTGCCTCTTCCAAAGACGTCGCCGCACGGCCAAAAGTCGGAATTCGTAATCCCCTGGCCAGATCACAAACATCGCCCATGACTGCGCTTGCGGTCGGGCCTTCTCCGGCGCCGGGACCACGCAGCACAATTTGGTCAACAGCGTCACCTTCTATGACCACCATGTTGGTCCCGCCTTCCAACTGCCCAATCGGTGAGTCGCTGGGAACAAGGCACGGCTGCATACGCTGCTCAAGCCCGCGCGGAGTTCGTTGCGCCACGCCTAACAATTTAATGCGATAACCCATGTCAGCGGCCTGATGTATATCGTCGAGGCTGATATGTTGAATGCCTTCAATCTGGATTCCGTCGAAGTTGGGCTTGGTGCCAAATGCAATCGAAGACAAAAGCGCCAGTTTGTGCGCAGCGTCAATGCCTCCCACGTCCAGATTGGGATCGGCTTCGAGGTACCCTAGCTTTGCGCATTCCTCAAAAAGTGCGTTGTAACCCAATTCCTGAGACTGCATTCGCGTAAGAATATAGTTGCAGGTGCCGTTCATTACGCCCATGACGCGCGAGATTTGGTTGCCGGCAAGTCCCTCTGTCAGGGATTTGATGACCGGAATGCCACCTGCAACAGCGGCTTCAAACCTAATCGCGCGGCCCGCTGCTTCGGCCTGTTCAGCCAATTCCTGACCGTGGATGGCCAGTAGAGCTTTGTTCGCGGTAACGACATCCTTGCCGCTGGCAAGAGCCGCTTCTACTGATGTCTTTGCCGGGCCATTTTCACCCCCCATTAGTTCTATAAAGACGTCAATGTCATCGCGTTTTGCCAGCGCGACCGGATCGGTTTCCCACATATAGCTTGACAAGTTCACGCCACGGTCTTTGTTCGGATCCCGTGCTGAAACGGCCACAATTTCAATGGATTGACCTGTTCGAGCGGTCAATAGCTCGGCGTGGCGGCGAATGATCTTTACAACCCCAACGCCAACGGTTCCCAAACCCGCAATTCCAAGCCTCAGCGCCTGTGCCATTCCTTTGGGTCCTTTCCGCTCGAATGTGCCGGTTAGGGCATGTTCCCTTTGTCGGCTGCCTTACCGGGTTCATCGGAAGGGTGCAATCCATCTCCGGCGGATCAGGCTGATTTTGAACGCATATGTCCGCTTAGTCGGTATTAGCTTCTTGCAGGGCTTTTGCTTTTGCAGCCAATGCTTCACTGCGCTCGGTTAGCTCCTCCTCGACTTCCTCTGCCTCGCTCACTGGATCTGCCGGAGGCCCCAGGCTTTCGGAAATTGGAATTAGTCGCGGATAAGAGGTTTTGCGCAATTCTGGCCCTTCGCTGCCTTCAAGCTCGGGAATATCGGCGCAGGCTGCGCAAACAAGCAAAGAGATAATCAGCGGCAGAGGTTTCATAAAGGACCTTTGGATTGCGGCTTCGGTTGGTCATGCACCTTTTAGCGTCGCGGTTCAAGCGGGGTTCTATTTGAACGATTGTTCAGATAAGTTGGCCAAATGGCACGTACGCAAGGTTCTCATTCCGATATAACCGGCCCGCGCATCCGAAAGGCTGCGCTGAGACTGTTTTCAAGACGTGGCTACGCCGCGGTATCCATGCGGCAGATCGCTGCCGAAGTCGGTGTGCAAGCCGGTGCGCTTTACAACTACACTCCAGATAAGCAAAGTCTGCTGTTTCGACTTATGCAAGAGCACATGCAAGAGCTTTTGAATGCCGCCGCCGAATTGCCTGCGACTGAAAACGCCATCGAAGCATTGAAGCAGTTTGTAGGTTTTCATATCCGGTTTCATCTTCAACGCCCTGACGAGGTGTTTATTGCCTATATGGAACTTCGCAATCTCACCCCCGAAAATTTCGCTGAAATTGAAGCACTGCGCCGAAATTACGAGGACACGCTCGAAGGAATTTTCAAGCAAGGACAAGTCGAAGGTTTATTTACAGTCACCGACAGCAAGATAGCAACGTTGGCGGTGATTGCGATGTTGAATGGTGTTATGACTTGGTACCGGACAGAGGGTAGGCTGACTCTCGATGCCGTCGAGCAAATCTATTGGGATATGGTGCGCAGATCCGTAACGCGCTGATCCGCCTTGCCGGAATTCGGCAAGGCGGGTTCCGTTATTGTGCCGGACGAATGAATGTGCCGTTGCGAAGTTCGCGAAAGGCCTGTTCCAGCTCAGATTGTGTGTTCATCACGATCGGGCCGTGCCACGCAACCGGCTCATTGATGGGCGCGCCGGAAATCAACAAAAAACGAACCCCTTCAGGACCGGCCTGCACCGTGATTTCGTCGCCCGTGCCAAAGCGTACCAACGTGCGGTTCCCTGACATGTCGCGGATATTGACCTCTTGCCCGGCGATTTCTTTTTCCAACAGTACTCCAGTGGGTTGAGACGCATCGGCAAACGCGGCTTGGCCTTGAAAGACATAGGCAAATGCGCGTCTGTAGGTGTCCACTTTAAACGTCTTTTTCACTCCTGCAGGGATTGAGACGTCCAAATACTGCGGATCGGCCGCGATCCCGTCGACGGGCCCTGTCTTTCCCCAAAAGTCACCCACGATGATGCGCACAGTGGTTCCATCGTCATCGATGACTTCTGGAATTTCAGCGTTACTTACATCCTGATACCTTGGCGCAGTCATTTTTTGGTCAGCAGGAAGATTGCCCCAAAGTTGAAACCCGTGCATCTGTCCGCGCGAGTTACCCTTAGGCATCTCCTGATGTAAAATTCCGGAACCGGCGGTCATCCATTGCACGTCCCCGGCACCCAAAGTTCCGCTGTTGCCAAGCGAGTCACTGTGATCGACATTGCCTGACAGAACATAGGTAATTGTTTCTATTCCCCGGTGGGGGTGCCAAGGAAAACCAGCCTGATAATCCTGCGGGTTTTCATTTCTGAAATCGTCAAACAACAGGAATGGGTCCAATTCGGATGGATCCTGAAATCCGAACGCGCGATGCAGTTTCACGCCGGCGCCTTCCATGGCTGGGGTAGCTTTTCGTGTTTCTAATGTAGGTCTGAGGGACATTGCATCCTCCTGATTGCTCAATCTGCAATGTAAATCCTGATGCGAGGCAATCAATTGGCGCAGAAACACTGATAATGTGCAATGATGCTCAGATTTTTCGGGGTCTCTGTCCTTCTGCCGCCAAAGGCGCTAAGGCAAAGGCGAATATTGGGAGACGCACATGCAACAGGACGTATTAGCCACTGTACAGGCCTCATCGCCAAGGCGTTGGATCGGGGTAGGGATGCTGGGCATTGTCGCACTGTTGGTGATTTACGTTGCACTTGCATCGCCGCCGGAAACAGGGTGGCAGGTATTTCTGTTGGTGGTTGGCTTTGCTTCACTGTGGTTGGCACAGCGCATGTGGGTATCGACTAAGGACGCAATTGAATTGACTAAATCGCAACTAAGGACCCGGTCTGGACGACCCATTTGCGAGATTGCTGATATCGTGTCAGTGGATCGGGGTGTGTTCGCATTTAAACCATCCAACGGGTTTCTGGTGTTGACCCGTGCAAGGACAAAAAATGCTTGGGAACCAGGCCTATGGTGGAGAATTGGCCGTCGGATAGGTGTCGGTGGCATGACTTCTGCCGCCGAAACAAAGTTTATGTCGGAAATGCTATCCGCTCTGCTGATGGAGCGGGCGGAGAGCAGTTAGCAGGGGGTCGATGCAACAATGTTGTCGAAAACGCGTGGGTGCGTGAAGACGAAATTGCCCATCGAAAAATCATCAAACCCAAAACCGATGTTGAACGGCGCGCGATATGTGTTGTTGGTTTCAACAACAATCATTTTGCCGTTGTCCGGCATCGTCGGCAGAAGCGGTTTCATCAGCTTGGCATCTCCGTCGTTCAGCGAGTTGTAAACGCCCCCCCGGACACACGACCACAACACTGTGTGGCTGTCTGTCGGTTCTTCGTAAAGCAGGAACGAAATGCGCATAGATACCGGAGCCCGAGTAGACACCATGGTTTCAAGCAAACTATGCATCGTATTGATGTAGGTTGCGTTGATCATGTTGCGTTCACGCGAAATGATATCGGCAACGGCATAAGCAGCTTTGATGTTGCGGGCGCTTTGACGATAGCTGTCGTAGTAGGTGTAGGATGCAAAGATCGACCAAAACATCATCGGCAGAACCAGCACTGCCTCAACCGTAATAATGCCATCCTCCCGGTCGAAGAATTGCTTCAAAAAACTTGCGATGGCGCGTTTTATGTTGCGCCTCCAGTGTCAGAAGTACCGCCTGTCGCCGCCGGGTTGGTTATTGGGTTCGACGTGTCGCCGCCGAATGGCTCGTGCACGAATACCGTCGTGGCGTGCAATTCCCATTGTCCATCCGGATCTTGGCTTGCCAAGCCGCCGGTCATGGTAAAGCCCCAAACCGGGGAAACTTCTAGACAGGCCCTAATGATCATCAGTTCGTTTGATGTGCCTCGGTCGAAATCAACCTGATCCGGGTTTCGAATCGTCTCGGGCGTGTCAACGCAAAATACCTGTGTGTTCAGTTGGTTGCCGACGCGCGGATCAATCGACTTCATCTCAAGCGCAAGATGAGTGGAGCAGTTCGAGACATGCCGAACCCTGTCACAAACCATGTCCTTGAGAAGGTCATGTGTCCACTCTGTTTCTCCAGCGGGAAGGCGATTGAGGCGAACCTCTCGAATAGTTTCATCAAGCGCCCGTTCAAGGTTGGCATGACTGAAAGACATCAACCCCATGTCCATGCCCGAATAGCAGACATAGATGAACACCGGGAACCAGAACAGAAACTCGATAGTCGACGAACTTCCGTCCTCGCTGCGGCGAAATCGACGCAGGCGCATTCGAAGTAACGGTTTCATTGAGTTAGCCTTAGGTTCTGAATTGTAGCGCTGATCGAGTCAAACACGCCTTGGATCTTGGTTCCGGTGGCTTCGTAGTAACGCCCATCGTCTACCGCACAAGTCTTGAGCATCGGCTTCACGCTTTCGGGCGCTTCATAAGCTATTGAGAAAATAAGAACTTCTTCGGCTTCTGCCTGTGCACAAAGTGAATAAACCCGCGGGTCTTTTTGATAGCCTTGCAGTTCGGTGGTGGATTTATCCCACCACTCCTGTGCTTTCGTAGTGCCAAATGTGTCGCGCAGAAGATAGTAGATCACGTGTTTCTCTGAGTGCGCCCAAACATCCGGCCAATCCAGTTCCAAGGTGTCGCCGTACTCGGTGTCGGTGTAATACGACGATGAGTTAATGCTGTGGCATTTACCATCGTAGAAGCTTGTACAGCGATAGCGGCGGAATGTTTCTCTGCTGCCGTCAGACTTTCGGGCGCCGTAGGCGTGGTTCTGATAGTAATCTCTGGTCCAGCGAGAGCCGTCGTTGTGACGTACAGTTTGCCGAACACTTGACCAAGAATAACGATCATTCGCTTCATCATAGACAGAGTACGTTTGTGCCCCATCGTTCCAGTGAATATCTGACGGGCCCGTGTAGTAGGGCGCGTTGACCATGTGCTGTTTTGTATTGGCTCCATCGGTCATCAGTACCAGAACCTTCAAAGAGTCGGCTGTTCTGTTTCGCCCGGGTCGCCCTGCGAACTCGCTTGGAATGGCAGAGGTGCTTGCAAGGCGCGCAATCAATGGCTGAATGCTGTCATCCAACAGGGTCAATCCCCATTTCAAGCCGACATCAATGGATGTCCAACCACTTGCATTCAAAAGATCGATCTGCTGTTTCAGCGTGTCTACGTCGTTTTGAATGACAGCCATCGCTCGTCGATCGGTGCTGGTTTCCCGTCGGCACACATTACTGGCAACCAAGTTATCACTTTGACGAAAGTCAGTGGACCCATAGTCGTCAAAGTGAAGTGTTTGAGGGATAGCAGTGCCCGGGCGGATCAGAGTGCCGCCGGAGTCAAAGATATCATAATTATCGAATTCCATGGTCGAGAAATCGGCAAGTGGAAAGTCGATGCAATTCGCAACCTCGTTAGCGCCGATAGTGGTCAGCTCGTTCATCAGGTAGTTCGGGACTGAAACTTGTTCCGAATATGGGATGATCGAAATAGACAACTTACCATCCTCGGATTTGTTAACCATCTCATCAACAAAATCCTTGGCTGCAGTCTGAAGATTGGCCAGTTTTGTTCCGTCCATTGAACCGGAAACGTCAAGAACCAGGGAAATCTCAACGTTACCGATGGATTCTTCTGCAACGCTGGTGGCATTGGACGCAATATAATCGACGCCATTCCATTGCATGAAATGCGTTGCGACGTTCATTTCAGCGCTAGCTTCGACTTTACGCTTGCCTGCCAAACGAGCGTCCGTTGCACCGCAGGTTTCCGGAGTAACCTTGATGGAACCTTCGACCAAGTATTGATCGAGGTTTTCTTTGCTTAGGTAGTCTTTGACCACGTCGGCAGGGCACAATTCCTGATCAAGGTCGGCGGCCGCAAGCACTGCGCGATCCAAGGCGTACTGAAGTTTTACCCGTTCGCGATCGTAACGCATCATGTCGACGGCAAATCCGGCTACCATGAAGACCGCCATTATAAAGAATAACGACAGGATCGTCATGGATCCGTCGGTTGAATTGGCAAACCTGCGCGCATGCTGGAGACTGAGGTTAGAGCGAAACGAAATAACGAATTTTGACTTCCAAATCAATTTTTGCATAACAAATCCTTGTGCCGAAAAGGCACGCAAATGGTTCTTTGCGACGACGATAAATTAGTTTCGGATCGTGGCGAGATTTGAGCCATTAGGATGCTATAATGTTATTATTAAAAGATATTTGTCTTTAGTGCGGACGAATTCGCCCTCTTTGTTTCCCGAATTTTGACAATGGCGCGCCGTTTTTTAGTTCAGCCGACTCACCATTGGCCGTAACGGGTTCTTCGTAAATTGGTGAAAAAAAGTGCAGATGAGAATTGCAGCACAGGCTTAGTGGTGCGACAAAAAGTCATGACGTTTGTCATTTAACAGCACGGAGGAATTTATGACCGGCATTAAAGAACCAAGTTTTCGCGAGAGCGTTGATCTGATGTTCAACAGGGCGGCGTCTTTGATGGACCTGCCGCCGGGTCTGGAGGAAAAGATCCGTGTTTGCAACGCAACCTATACAGTTCGCTTCGGTGTACGGCTTCGGGGCCAGATACACACATTTACTGGTTATCGCTCGGTTCATTCTGAACATATGGAGCCGGTAAAAGGCGGTATTCGCTATGCGCTTGCGGTTAACCAAGATGAAGTGGAAGCGCTTGCCGCGTTGATGACTTACAAGTGCGCCTTGGTAGAGGCACCATTCGGAGGCTCGAAAGGGGGGTTGTGCATTGACCCGCGGCAATACGAAGAACATGAGATGGAGCAAATCACCCGTCGCTTTGCCTACGAATTGGCCAAACGCGACCTGATCAATCCGTCACAGAACGTTCCCGCCCCGGATATGGGAACAGGTGAGCGCGAGATGGCCTGGATGGCCGACCAGTATGCGCGGATGAACACCACGGATATCAATGCTCGGGCCTGTGTTACGGGAAAACCGCTGAATGCGGGAGGGATTGCTGGACGCGTTGAGGCCACGGGTCGCGGAATTCAATACGCTCTGCGGGAGTTCTTCCGAAATCCCGAGGATGTGCAAAAGGCAGGTCTATCTGGTTCATTGGACGGGAAGCGAGTGATCGTTCAAGGGTTGGGAAATGTGGGTTATCATGCCGCAAAATTCTTGAGTGAAGAAGATGGATCACGTGTCATCGGTATCATTGAGTGGGATGGCGCACTGTTCAATCCAGATGGGATCGATGTCGAAGCTGTGCGCCAATGGATCGTCAAGCATGGTGGCGTAAAAAACTATCCGGACGCCACGCATACTGCTGAAGGCGGCGCTGTGCTGGAAGAAAAATGTGACATCCTTATTCCGGCGGCTCTGGAGGGCGTTGTCAACATGTCCAACGCCGAGCGCATCAAGGCACCTTTGATTATCGAGGCAGCCAACGGTCCGGTGACTGCTGGAGCCGATGAAATACTACGTAAAAAGGGGACGGTTATCATACCGGATATGTATGCCAACGCGGGTGGGGTAACGGTGTCCTACTTTGAATGGGTCAAGAACCTGAGTCACATTCGATTTGGCAGAATGCAGCGCAGACAGGAAGAGGCGCGTCACGAGTTGATCGTAAGCGAGCTGCAAAGGCTCGATAGGTATCTCGGAGACGCTTGGTCGATGTCTCCAGATTTTAAGTCCAAATACTTAAAGGGTGCAGATGAACTGGAACTAGTGCGTTCGGGGCTCGATGACACCATGCGTATCGCTTATCAGGCTATGAGTGAGGTGTGGCATGATCGCGACGACGTCGAGGACCTGCGTACCGCGGCCTATATCGTTGCTATCGATAGGGTCTCGAAAAGCTATCGCGCTAAAGGCCTCTGACGACACGAAAAAAGGTAACCGGACATGGACGAAAGGTTCGGTTGCCATACCTTTTCAACTGGCTCACAGAAAGCCAAGAAGGACTCAGAGCAGATGATAGTTTCAGAAAAGATCGCCGTAGCCGCTATAGCAGTTGCGGCAAATTTTGCCGCTGGCGCCGCCCAGTCGCAACAACCTATCGGTTGGGGCGGCATAGTCGACGGTCTAGCCGTTTATCAGGGCAAAGCCGACCTTGATGATGGTGGCGACTTTAGCGCATCGCGGGCTTTTTTGCGAACGGGCATCATCAATCGGTTCGCGGACGGTTCGTTTGCGGGGCTGGTTTTAAGCTACGGACAGTTCAGCTACGATTTTGGATTCCCCGGAAACCAGCCGTGGGAGGATGTCCGCGACATACGGATTTCGGTGCCGTTGCGTTTTGCGTTGGATGGCGGCGCAAGTGTTTTGATTTCCCCTCAGTTAAGGTGGGATTACGAGCGTGGTGCCAGCGCATCGGACGGTTTCACCTACGGCGTATTTGGCGGAATTTCGTGGGCATTAAGTCCCAATTTACGGATCGGACCGGCGCTTGGAGTCTTCTCGGAAATTGGCACCGATGATCTGGAAGTCTTCCCGGCCGTTCTTGTGGATTGGACTTTTGCCGAAAGATGGAACCTGAGTACTGGTAGCGGTTTGGGCGCGACGCAAGGCCCCGGTGTTTCATTGGAATACGCGGTTTCTGACGCAGTCAAAGTAGGTATGGCGGTACGATCCGAGAGCATTCGTTTCCAACTGGATGATGAAGGCTTGGCGCCGGATGGTATCGGCGAAGACAGCAGTAATCCGGTTGTTTTGTCCTTACAATATGCCCCCAATCCAGGTGTGTCTTTCACTGCGTTTGCTGGAGCCGAACTAAATGGCGAACTGAAACTGGAAAACGCGGCGGGGCGCGAGGTTAGTCGCCAAAGTTATGACACTGCTCCAATTGCTGGAGTCTCATTTCAACTTCGCTTTTGAAATCGTTATTTGAACTGCAGTGCGATAGATTTCGTCGCGCACAGGCAAATGCGGGTCGAAAACGGAGGTGGAACCAACCTGAGACGTTGCTACTGCTAACCAGAGTTGGTTTGATGCCAACACAGCCGCAGGGAGGTTCGAATGCGTTTTTCCGGCTTGCGCGTCCTCAAGGAGGGACTGACCGGCAATAAAGGCTGGACGCCACATTGGCGCGATCCTCAGCCGAAGGTCGAATACGACATCGTTATCATTGGTGGCGGAGGTCATGGTCTGAGCACTGCGTATTATTTGGCAAAAGAGCACGGCCTTACAAATGTGGCCGTATTGGAAAAGGGTTACATCGGTGGCGGCAATGTCGGACGCAATACCACGATTGTGCGGGCGAACTACTTTCTTCAGGGCAATTCTGAATTCTACTCCCACTCCCTAAAACTGTGGGAGGGGTTGGAAGAAGATTTGAACTACAATGTCATGCACTCGCAGCGGGGCATCATTAATCTGTTTCACTCTGACGGACAACGTGATGCAGCAGCGCGCCGGGGCAACATGATGATTAGTCAAGGTGACGATGCAATCCTTCTTGGCCGGGACGAATTGAAGGAAATGGTGCCTTACCTGAATTTCGATGATTTACGGTTTCCGCTCTATGGCGGGCTTTACCACCCACGCGGCGGCACAGCGCGGCATGATGCTGTAGCTTGGGGTTTTGCTCGCGGAGCGGATCAACGCGGCGTAGACCTGATACAAAACTGTGAAGTAACAGGAATCGATGTCGAGAATGGTGTGGTGCGGGGTGTGCAGACCTCGCGCGGCCCGATCCGAGCTAAGAAAGTTGCGATGGTTGCTGCTGGTCGTTCAGGTCAGGTTGCGGCAATGGCTGGGATGCGGTTGCCGATAGAAAGCCACGTACTTCAGGCCTTTGTGACCGAAGGGTTGAAGCCGTGCATCGATCATGTCGTCACTTTCGGTATGGGGCATTTCTATATAAGCCAGTCCGACAAGGGCGGATTAGTTTTTGGTGGCGACCTTGATTTCTACGCTTCCTACGCGGCACGAGGTAACCTGCCGACGGTAGAGACCGTAATGGAAGCGGGCATGGCCCTAATGCCGATGATCGGCAAAGCCAAGGTGCTGCGGTCGTGGGGTGGGATTATGGACATGTCGCCGGACGGATCCCCAATAATCGATAGGACAGACATCGAAGGACTCTATCTGAACTGCGGATGGAATTACGGCGGCTTCAAAGCGGTGCCGGGTTCTGGCAACGTCTTTGCCCATCTGCTCGCGACCGATCGATATCATGAAAACGCTACCGGGTTTCGGCTCGACCGTTTCCGTACGGGGCGGGGCATCATCGACGAAGAGGGCAAAGGCTCTCAGCACAACCTGCATTGAGGATTGTGATGCCAGATTTGAATTCCGGTGAAAAGACGAAGCAGGGATATGGAACATGAGGATCAGCTGTCCATTTTGTGGTGAGCGAGACCGCCGCGAGTTCTATTATCGCGGAGCCGCAGTGGATCTGGAACGTCCGTTGCCGGGTGCTGGTGCCGACGTTTGGGACGCGTTTGTCTATCTCCGCGAAAACCCAGCGGGTGAAACACGTGAACTTTGGTATCACGAAGGGGGATGCGGTGCTTGGATTGTTGTAACCCGAAACACTGTGACGCATGAGATTTTGCGTACTGAGCATGCCTCGGAGGCGCGGTCATGAGGATTGACGGGAAGGGTTTGATAGACCGCAATTCACCAATCGAATTTGAATTCGACGGTGTCAGTTATTCAGGGTATCAGGGCGACACTCTGGCTTCGGCCTTGTTAGCAAACGAACAACGTTTGATGGGGCGCTCTTTCAAGTACCATCGGCCTCGGGGCGTATTAACGGCTGGCAGCGAAGAACCGAACGCGTTGGTTACAGTAGGCCAAGGAGGCACGCAGGAACCGAATGTTCGTGCAACCATGCAAGAGATCTATTCTGGCCTGTCCGCCCGCAGCCAGAATCGTTGGCCCAGTTTGAACTTTGACTTGCTTTCGGTGAATAATCTGGCCGCGCCATTTCTTGGTGCTGGATTCTACTACAAGACTTTTATGTGGCCGAAGAGTTTTTGGGAAAAACTGTATGAGCCCATCATTCGCCGTGCTGCAGGGCTGGGTGCGCTGTCTGGCCAGAACAATTCCGATAAATACGAATGCGCATACGCTTTTTGTGACATTTTAGTGATAGGCGCGGGGCCGACCGGATTAATGGCTGCTGTGGTTGCCGGACGAGCCGGCGCTGACGTAATTCTAGCTGATGAAAACGCCCTTATGGGCGGACGTCTTTTGGCGGAAACCGATGCGGTAGACGGCAAAGCGGGTCACATCTGGGTTGATGAAGTTCTCGACGAGCTTCGAGCAATGGACAATGTTCGCCTGATGACGCGTACCACGGTTTCGGGTGCTTACGATCAAGGTACTTTTTCCGCCTTAGAGCGAGTGCTTCACCATACCAACGATCGACCCGATGGCGCTCCGCTGGAAACCTATTGGAGAATTTCAGCAAAACGTTCAATCCTAGCTGCGGGAGCTTTGGAACGCCCAATCGCATTTCGCGACAATGACAGGCCGGGAATAATGACGGCCGGAGCCGTCCGCGCTTACCTAAACCATTGGGGAGTCAGCCCCGGGCGAAACATAACCATTTTCGGCAACACTAACGATATACATCGAACCGCGCGGGACCTTCTTTCGGCAGGTGTTCATGTAGCCGCAGTTATCGACAGCCGCCACGACGCGCTTTTGTCGGATGATTATCAGGTGCTTCGAGGTGCACAGGTCTGCGGTAGCGCGGGCCGAACAGGACTAGAGTCCATCACTGTTCGTCGCGCGAGCGGCGAAGATCGCATTCACACCGATTGCCTTGCAATGACTGGCGGGTGGAACCCCTCGGTTCATTTGACCTGCCACATGAATGGACGCCCGGTTTGGGATCGAGAGCTGGCTGCGTTCGTTCCAAGCCCGGACGCAGTTCCTGGCATGATTGCGGCTGGTGCCTGCAACGGCGCATTTAGCACCGCAGCTTGCTTACGGCAGGGGATCGAGTCTGCCAAAGCAACGCTGACTGCATTGAGTTTGAAAACACCGAATGTTTCGGCACCTGATGCTGAGAACGCACCATATGAAATTACTCAATTGTGGTCAGTACCCGGCAGAGGACGGGCGTGGTTGGATTTTCAGAACGACGTAACAGTCAAGGATGTCAAACAGGCGGCAACCGAGAATTTCCGTTCGGTCGAACACATGAAGCGTTATACTACGCAAGGGATGGCCACCGATCAGGGCAAGAACTCGAACGTGGCAGCTCTGGCAATTCTTGCAGACGCAACAGGGCGGGGCATTCCTGAGACGGGAACAACAACATTCCGCCCGCCATATTCCCCGATTGCAATTGCCGCGTTTGGCGCCGGGGCCGAAGGCTCTGGGTTCAAACCGCAGCGTTTCACCACTTCGCATCATGCTTCGGTCGCTCGCAATGCACCTATGATCGAAGCAGGGTTGTGGTACCGCCCAAGCTATTTCCCTAAGCAGGGCGAAACGACGTGGCGACAGTCTTGCGATCGCGAAGTCAACATGGTGCGCCAAGCGGTTGGCGTATGCGATGTTTCAACCTTGGGCAAAATTGACATTCAGGGACCAGATGCGGGCGCGTTTCTGGACTTTGTTTACACCAATGTGTTTTCGACTTTGAAGGTCGGTCGCGTCCGGTATGGTCTGATGCTACGTGAAGATGGATATGTCATGGATGATGGCACGACGGCGCGGCTTGGCGAAAACCACTATGTCATGACAACGACCACCGCCGGTGCGGGCGATGTCATGAAGCATCTGGAATTCGTGCATCAAGGATTGCGTCCTGACTTGGACGTCTCTTTTACGTCTGTCACAGAACAATGGGCGCAATTTGCCGTTGCGGGTCCAAAGTCACGTGACTTGTTGGATGAACTTATCGAGGAAACTATCGACGACGAAGGCTGGCCGTTTTTGGCTTGTGGGTCGGTTCAGGTTCTGGGTATCCTCGGGCGTTTGTTCCGTATCTCGTTTTCGGGCGAACATGCCTACGAAGTCGCCGTCCCTGCAAGCTATGGCGCTAGCCTTTTCGATGTCCTCTCAGAGCGAGCCGAGGCGCTGGGCGGCGGCTTGTACGGTATGGAGGCGCTCAACGTTTTGCGGATTGAGAAGGGATTTATCACTCATGCTGAAATCCATGGCCGCACAACGGCTTACGACGTAGGCATGGGTAGGATGGTTTCCCAAAAAAAGGACTGTATTGGCAAAACAATGTCAGAAAGACCAGGGTTGGAAGAAGCGGGGCGTGAACGTCTGGTGGGCCTCAAACCCATCGGTGAAAGCAAGCAATTACTGGCCGGCGCCCATCTTTACAATGAAGAGGCCGAGCCAGTACGCACCAGCGATCAGGGATATGTGACATCGGTCTGTTACTCTCCTACATTGGAGACGATGCTTGGCCTTGCTTTTCTTGCGGATGGACCCGAGCGATACGGTGAAATCGTTAAGATGGTCGATCACCTGCGAGGTGTGACAACCTTGTGTGAGGTTACAAATCCGGTGTTCTTTGATCCTGACGGAGGACGCGTACGTGGTTAATCTGATCGCCAAATCGCCCTGCGATGGAATTCTGCCAATCACTATCGGATCCGTTACGCTGAGCGAGGAAGATGTCGGCGTGATCCATTCGGTCTCTCCCTACAAAGGACAGAAAAAGGCGCTGTCGGCGGCCATGAAGTCTGCGCATGGGATGGCCTATCCAGCGGCCAATCGTGCCACGGGAAAGTTAAGTGCGCGGGCTGTTTGGTTTGGCCATGCACAAGCTATGTTAGTGGGTCCTGAACCGAACAGAGCATTGTCGGAACTCGCCGCCGTTGTTGATCAAACTGATGCTTGGGCAGTAGTGCGGCTTGAGGGTCCCGCGGTCGAAGATGTTCTGGCGCGATTGGTGCCGGTTGATTTGCGAAGCACAAGCTTTAAACGCGGGCACACGGCGCGAACTTTATTGTTCCATATGTCGGCTTCCGTGACACGTGTCGGAGAAAAAGCTTTTCAGATCATGGTTTTCAGATCCATGGTGCACACTTTGGTTCACGATTTGAAAAGGGCCATGGAAGGTGTCGCATCGCGCAGCTAAACTGCGCGCAAAGAAACGAATCCGGGAGACATCAATGTTGCGTATTGCCATCGTCGCTATCCTGCTGGCCACCCCTACGGTTGCTCAGGAGACGAAAGCACAAAGCTGCCGATATCAGTCGGATGTTGTCTACGCTATTCAACAAGCTCGGCTTAACAAGGTGAAAGAACGGGATGTCGCCCAAGCGGTGGCTGACGGCAATCCATCTTGGCCTGAAAATTACAATGCTGCAATTCCGTTGATAACGCCTTGGGTCTATCAACAGAAAATGCGGGACGTAAGAAACAAGAACTTAGGTGCCGCTTGGTTGGAGTTGTGTTTACAACAATAATCCACAGGCAGCGAAATTCGCTGTGGACAATCCGGCTTCGTGCCCTTGGCGGGCGTTCCGGTTTCTGTCAGGTTTGACATATGTCTTTGCCCCCCGGATTCCTGGATGAATTGCGTACGCGTCTAAGCCTGTCGCAGGTTGTCGGGCGGAAAGTTACCTGGGATGCGCGCAAATCCAATCAGGGCAAGGGTGATATGTGGGCGCCTTGCCCGTTCCACCACGAAAAGACGGCCTCATTTCACGTCGACGACCAAAAGGGATTCTATTATTGCTTTGGGTGCCACGCCAAGGGGGACGCAATTAGCTTTGTGAAAGAGACCGAGAACGTCTCGTTTATCGAAGCAGTTGAAATTCTTGCGCGTGAAGCTGGAATGCCTATGCCAGCGCGCGATCCGAAGGCGCAGGAAAAACAGGATCGTAGAACTCAACTGGCTGATGTGATGGAACAGGCGGTCCAATTTTTCAAACTCCAGCTGAAGACTGGTGCTGGAACCGCCGCCCGAGAATACCTGACGCGTCGCGGCCTAGATGCGCAAGCATTGGACCGTTGGGAAATTGGCTTCGCCCCCGATGGCTGGCAGGGTTTGTGGGACCACTTGCGCAGCAAGAACGTGACCGAGGATTTGATCATCGGCGCAGGGCTGGCTAAACCTTCGAACCAAGGCAAAAAGCCTTATGACACTTTCCGCAATAGAATTATGTATCCTATCCGCGATTCACGTGGGCGATGTATCGCCTTTGGTGGCCGTGCGTTGGACCCCACTGACAATGCAAAATACCTGAACTCGCCAGAAACAGATTTGTTTGACAAAGGCCGGAGCTTGTACAATCACGGGCCTGCTCGGCAAGCAGCGGGGAAGGGACATCCCCTGATTGTTGCCGAAGGTTATATGGACGTTATCGCTCTGGCAGAGGCAGGTTTCGGAGCCTCAGTCGCACCACTGGGTACTGCGATAACTGAACACCAGTTGAATTTGCTTTGGCGTATTGCAGACGAACCAATTATTGCTCTGGACGGCGATACAGCAGGATTACGTGCGGCAATGAGGGCCGTAGATCTGGCCTTGCCAATGCTGGAGGCCGGTAAGTCGCTTCGTTTTGCCCTTATGCCAGAAGGAAAGGACCCCGATGACTTGCTGCGGGCCGAAGGTACAGAGGCTGTACAGGCGGTATTGGATGGCGCCGTTCCAATGGTCAAGTTGCTGTGGCAGAGGGAAGTTGAAGGAAAGGTTTTTGACAGTCCTGAACGCAAAGCGGCGTTGGACAAATCCCTTCGTGAAAAGATCAAGCTAATCCGTGATCCGTCGATTCGTTCCCATTATGGGCAGGAAATCAAAGACCTACGCTGGCAATTGTTCCGTCCGGAACGAAGGCCAAACCGCAACTGGCAATCGGGCGGCAAGTGGCAGCCACAACAGCAGCCAGCATCACCTGGTGCTCGCGCATCGTTTCTTGCCTCTTCGGAAAACGCTGATATCCAACTGCGCGAAGCGGCTATCTTGGCCATCGCAATCTTGAACCCGCAAGTTGTCATTCAATTCGAGCATCAGCTCGAGGATATGGAATGTCAGAATCCTAACCACGCTGAGCTTCGCGATGCCGTCCTGAGGCATGCGATTGAAGACCCGGAAAATCTGAGAGAGCACATTGTTCTAACTTTGGGATCACAGGCCCTTGAAAACCTTTTGAACCTTCGCCATGTCGCTGTAATCCCCTGTGTGTTCAAACCAGGCGACGTTGAAAAGGCCGAGATGACACTGGCCGAGGAACTCGCAAAAATCAAAGCGCTCCGGGGGTTGGATGCCGAAATTGCCGAAGCTGCCGAGGAGCTGTCTAATTTGGACGACGAAGCGCTGACTTATCGGTTGGCTCAAGCCGCCGAGGAACGTAATCAAGCAAGTCGGAGTCAGAACAAAGACAGGGGTCATTTCGACGTTGCCGATAACGGAGCGCGAATCAACCGTGACGAGAAGGATGCATTCGCGGCAATCATGTCAGGTATCAAATTCGAACGTAAACGCCAGTAAGTGATGTTTTCATAAGGCACTGGTAAAGAAAAACGGGTAAACGGGTGGCCGAATCACTTCTACGCGCTAATGATTCGGTTCTAACGAATCACCCATCCCTGCAGGAGCATTGAATGGCCGCCAAGGATACGAACGAAGACCGCAAATCCGACGAGCAGGAACAGGAAATCTCGCTGGACATGAGCCAAGCTCAGGTCAAGAAGATGATCGCCGAAGCCCGCGAGAAAGGCTACATAACCTATGACCAGCTTAATCAGGTGTTGCCACCCGATCAGGTCAGTTCAGAACAAATTGAAGATGTTATGTCGATGTTGTCCGAGATGGGCATCAATATCATCGAAGATGAAGAGGCTGAAGACGAAGAGAACAAGGGGTCTACCGAACTTGTAGCCACAGACACCAACCGTGAAGTAACTTTGGCTGGTGCGCAGACTGAAAAGCTGGACAGAACCGACGACCCTGTCCGAATGTATCTGCGCGAGATGGGTTCGGTTGAGTTACTGAGCCGCGAAGGCGAGATTGCCATTGCTAAGCGGATCGAAGCTGGTCGCAATACTATGATCGCGGGCTTGTGTGAAAGCCCGCTTACATTTCAGGCGATCACGATCTGGCATGACGAATTGCTGTCCGAGGACATTCTATTGAGGGATGTTATCGATTTGGAGACCACTTTTGGTAACCAGATGGACGAAGACGGCGATGTCGAAGAACCGGTTGTCGATACCTCTGCAGTGCAAGCGGTAAAACCTGAAAAAGACACCGGGCCGGAATTGGATGCGGACGGCAATCCGATTGCTTCTGATGACGACGATGACGAAGACGATCAAGCCAACATGTCCCTGGCGGCAATGGAGGCTGCGCTTAAGGATCAGGTCCTGACAACGCTGGAACGCATTTCCACCGACTTTGCCATGCTGTCAGAAATGCAGGACAGCAGGATTTCTGCCACGTTGAACGAAGACGGATCTTTTACCGATAAAGACGAAGAGACTTATCAGAAGCTTCGTGCCGAAATCGTTGAGCTGGTTAATGGTCTTCATTTGCACAACAACCGCATCGAAGCACTGATTGATCAGCTTTATGGTATCAACCGTCGCATCATGTCGCTGGACAGCTCTATGGTTAAGCTGGCGGATCAGGCGCGTATCAACCGTCGTGAATTCATTGATGCTTACCGGGGTCGTGAACTCGATCCGAACTGGTTGGCCGAGATGGCGGAAAAACCGGGCCGGGGTTGGCAAATGTTCATCGAACGCTCAACTGCCAAGGTTGAGGAATTGCGCAACGATATGGCTCAAGTCGGACAGTATGTTGGTCTGGACATCAGCGAATTCCGTCGCATTATCCAGCAAGTTCAGAAAGGCGAGAAAGAGGCGCGTCAGGCTAAGAAGGAAATGGTCGAAGCGAACCTGCGCCTCGTTATTTCGATCGCCAAGAAATACACGAACCGTGGCCTGCAATTCCTTGATCTAATTCAGGAAGGTAACATCGGCTTGATGAAAGCGGTGGATAAATTTGAGTATCGCCGCGGCTACAAGTTTTCGACCTACGCGACTTGGTGGATCCGTCAGGCGATAACGCGCTCGATCGCGGATCAGGCAAGAACGATCCGTATTCCGGTCCACATGATTGAAACGATCAACAAGTTGGTTCGGACTGGTCGCCAAATGTTGCACGAAATCGGTCGTGAACCGACGCCGGAAGAACTGGCTGAAAAGCTGCAGATGCCGCTTGAGAAAGTGCGCAAGGTGATGAAAATCGCCAAAGAGCCGATCTCTCTGGAAACGCCGATTGGCGACGAAGAGGACAGCCAGCTTGGTGACTTTATCGAGGATAAGAATGCTGTGCTGCCTCTGGACAGCGCCATTCAAGAGAACCTCAAAGAAACGACAACGCGAGTTTTAGCCTCGCTCACCCCACGCGAAGAACGGGTTCTTCGGATGCGATTTGGTATCGGAATGAACACCGACCACACGTTGGAAGAAGTGGGTCAGCAATTCAGCGTTACCCGCGAACGAATTCGTCAAATTGAGGCCAAAGCGCTGCGCAAGCTTAAACACCCCAGCAGATCGCGAAAACTGCGGTCCTTTCTAGATCAGTAAAAAATGGGCGCCCAAATCGGGCGCCTTTTTCTTGGCGTTTCCAATTATCAACCAAACTCACTTTGGCTGGAAATCGGATAATATTGGCGCGAAGTCGCAAGGACGGTTATGCTCTGGCATTTATATCGATTGTGTCCACTCACGGGACGGGCCGGGGTGAGGTTGAACGCGCTGATGACCCCCGGCCATCCTCATCCCGGCCGCAAAGGATGATCGACGCGATCACGAAAAGCGGAAGGAGACTGACCGGTCCACCGTTTGAAGGCGGTCGAAAATGCGGCCTGATCGGCATAGCCTAGGGAATAGGATATCTCAGAAAGGTTCATACCGTTCTTGATGAAGGTCTGGGCTAGATCACACCTGAGATCGTCGACAATCTCCCGATACGTCGTGCCCTCGTCCGTCAAGCGACGCGCAAGTGTTCGAGTACTGAAGCCAAGTTCGGCAGCCACGTTTTCTACGTTAGGGATGCAGCCCGGCATGCATCGGGTAACCAAGCCTTCGACCAATGCCCGGGATTCTGGTCTAGCTGAATACCGTTCGGCCAATAGTCTTTCGCCATATTCCAATAAATGCTCCCTCAAACTGGGATCATAGGTTGGCACTGGTAGATCCAGCGATTCCAGCGAAAGGATGAATTCCAGTCGCTCTGTGCCAAACTCCACCGGGAACCCGCCGATTTTCTCATATGCTGCAGCGTGACGCCCGACCTCATGCTGAAAACGCATTTGGATTGGACGAACGTTCACTTGGGTCAGCGCCCTCATCCGTGCAACTCCTGCGAACAGAAGGAATTCGGTCCTTCTGTGATAACGAGAAAACGTTGCATCCTTCCATTCCGCCTCCAGAGTTGCGGAATTTCCCGACACATGCAGGTTGAATGCCAGCGAGGGGTCAATGATCTTGTGAAAACGCGTAGTGTTTTCCAAGACTTGTTTCAGATCACGCGAATATTTGCTGATATATGCGGTGACACTTGAAGATGAACTGAATTGCAATCCGGCTTGCGCGCCGAACGTGATGTCCGCAACCGCGTCACATGCTTTTCGTACAAACCGCGCTTCTCCGTGGGAGTTGTAAGTCGTTGCAGGTGGCGCAATTTCAGATCTGCTCAAACCGCTGTCCTGCAAGACCTGATCCACCAATGTTGGATCCTGTGTGCGGTCTTCCAAGACACGGGTGAGTAATTGAATCCTTGCAATATCTACATCCATACTAATGTCTGACCGTCGGCTTGACCAAACGTCAAGCCCATCTGAAAACGTTTTGTTAGCAAAAATTAGTAGATATCCGCAAAGAACGAGCATTTATGTCGCCGACACTTACGTTTTTGGCTGGAATTCGAAAAGAACTGTCAGACGCGACCAAGACGGGATGGCAGGGTGAGAATAAGTTTGCCGCGTTGTCGGGTAAGAACCCTATGGGGATGGGGCAGAGCCTGAATGTGCGGATTACCAACCCGCTCAGTGGGCTCCCCGACACAACAAAATCAAATCGTGCCGCAATATGCCATTATGATCGGGGTTGGATAGGTTGATCCGAAATCACGACTGGCTAACTCGATTTCACGATGATACGGATCACGCTTAAAAGTGCGTGAGGTGTACTTTTTTACCTGGAGATAAGGCCTAGTCTACCATTCATGTTCCAACATGAAAGAAGTTAAAGATGAAAAGTTTTTTTGCCTATTCAATCGCCGCGGCGATTGCTTTGACTGTTCCGACTGCAGCAAGTTCTGCTCCGAACGGGTATAGAACGGAACCTATGAATTCCACGGATTTTGAAGTGATCCCGCGGGCGCGTCAGGATGTCGACGGGTATTGGTGTGCTGCTGCTGATTTCGCACGCAGAAAGCTTGGTGCAGGTTGGCAGCAGCGGATATATGTTCTGCGCGGCTATGGCCCTAGTGTGACAACGGGTCGTCGCACTGCCGTTCAGTTCTCTCTCAAAATGCCTACAAATGTTCCGCAACAGAACAGCTCGTTTCAGGCATTTGCTGTGGGCGAAAGCATGTCTGTGCAAGGAGCGAATGGAAGGTGCCGCGCAATCCCGATTTTGCGATGACGAGGTCAGGTTTTTAAATGTTGAGCGAGTTCGTCATTAATACAAACGGAGCCGGACTTTACGAGTTCACCGGCTCTGTTAGTGAATGGGTCAATCAGATCGCGGGGGATGGCTTGTTAACGCTGTTCGTACGCCACACCTCCTGTTCATTGCTGATTCAGGAAAACGCTGATGCTGATGTGCAGATGGACCTTCGCGCATACTTCAACAGGTTGGTGCCATCTGCGGATCATCCCGAAATGTCTTATCTGTGTCACACTTATGAAGGGCCAGATGACATGCCGGCGCATATCAAGGCTGCAATGTTGCCGGTGTCACTGTCGGTTCCGGTCTCACATGGTCAACTGGCACTTGGTACTTGGCAAGGATTATTCCTGTTCGAGCACCGCAATGCTCCACATAACCGCAAAGTAGCCGCCCACTTCGCATGACCCCTTTATCTTGCGGTTGAAATTTCCGACTACCCAAACTATAGCGGCTGCCCTATAGTTGTGGATAAGTGAGCCGAAGCGCTTACAATAAGAGGCGGAAAAGGGACGAGGAGACGGCGTATGCGCTGCCCGTTTTGCGGAAATATTGATACTCAGGTAAAAGATTCACGCCCGGCGGAGGATCACGTCGCGATCCGCAGGCGTCGATTTTGTCCTGCATGTGGTGGCCGTTTCACCACGTACGAACGGGTGCAGCTGCGCGATCTCGTCGTCATTAAAACCAACGGAAAACGTGAGGATTTTGATCGCGACAAACTTGAGCGATCGATCCGCATCTCGATGCAGAAGCGTCCAATCGATCCGGAAAGAATCGATCAGATGATTTCGGGAATTGTGCGCCGCTTAGAAAGCATGGGTGACACAGACATTCCATCCAACAAAATTGGTGAAATCGTCATGGAGGCGCTGGCCCGGATCGACACAGTTGCTTATGTTCGGTTTGCGAGTGTTTACAAAAATTTCCAGGCGGCCGATGACTTCGAGGAATTTGTCCACGAGCTGCGCCCGCCGCAGCCTAATTCGGACGAGTGAGCGAAACAGATAAGCGATTCATGGCGTTGGCCCTTTCTCTTGGGCGGCGCGGTCAAGGGGTGTGTTGGCCAAATCCTTCGGTCGGTTGTGTTATTGTGCGCGATGGGCGGATCGTAGGTCGAGGTTGGACGCAAGCTGGTGGTCGACCGCATGCTGAGACTGAGGCCCTGACGCAGGCTGGCCAATTTGCGCGGGGCGCGACGGCTTATGTGTCGTTGGAGCCGTGTGCGCATTTTGGAAAGACCCCACCTTGTGCTCAGGCCCTGATCGACGCTGGCGTTGCCCGGGTCGTGAGTGCAATCGAAGACAGCGATCCACGTGTGGCCGGGCAGGGATTTGCCATGTTGCAAGACGCTGGCGTCGAAGTAACAACCGGCGTTTTGATGGAACAGGCATCCCGCGATCTATCGGGTTTCTTTCTAAAAACAGAGCAGGGACGGCCGTTTGTGACACTCAAACTCGCCAGCAGCTTCGATGGTCGAATTGCGACCGGGACTGGCCACAGTAAGTGGATTACTGGCCCCAAGGCTAGACGGGCCGTTCATGCAATGCGAGCGCGTCACGATGCGGTGATGGTTGGCGCAGGAACAGCACGTGCCGATGATCCTTCACTTACAGTCAGGGACCTTGGTATAGACAGCCAACCGGTTAGAGTTGTTGTTTCTCGGCACCTTGATCTTCCCCTGCTTGGGCAATTGGCGCGCACGGCTGCCGAAATTCCACTTTGGTTATGTCACGGGCCGCATCCGGACGCGGAAAAGGCCCGTACATGGGAAGGTTTGGGTGCGCGTTTGATCCCGTGCGCATTGGACGACCATCAGATTGATGCCGCTGATTTGTTAAAGCAACTTGGACAAGCTGGACTAACACGAGTGTTCTGTGAAGGCGGATCTGCGCTCTCGGCATCTCTTTTGGCCGAGGATTTAGTGGATGAACTTGTGGTGTTCAGTGCCGGGTTAGCCATCGGCGCCGAGGGGTTGCCAGCAATCGGTTCTTTGGGCTTGGATTCGCTTGACGGTGCCCCGCGTTTCGATCTGATTGAAGCACCAGTTATTGGCGGAGACGTCATGCATCGGTGGGGACGCGCTGGATCGGCTTAACGCCAAAGGTGCGCATGAGTCGCCAGCGCCCCCTGCAGTTTTGACAATAAGCTATTGCCAAGGCCGCTTTTGGCCTGCTGCCGCGATGCCAGACGATCCACAACCACCTCGACGGGGCAGGGTTGCCCAGTGATTGGGTCCAGATAGCGTGGATAGTCGATCAAAGTCGCATGCACCAATCCCATCAGAGATGGTCGGGCACCGCGCCGGGCAGGAACGTTGTCCAAATCCGTTGTCAGCCCCCATCCGGCATAAAACGGAGCACCAAGCGTTGTAACCGGAACACCTCGCAGTAAAGCCTCGAACCCCAATAGAGAGGTCATAGTCCAAACCTCATTTACTTGGATCAGCAATTCCGCGGGATCACAGTCTTGGACAACATAATCTGCTGAATAGTTTGCGTCCAACTGTCCCTCTCGCAGACCGGCTTCGACGTCGGGGTGAGGTTTATAAATCAGAATTGCATCCGGGTTAGCTTTGCGTACCTCAAGCAAAAGATCTCGATTGGTTCTGATACTGCCAGTTCCAAGCTGTATCGACGCATCATCCTCAACTTGCCCAGGAACAAGGATGCGGTGACCTTTCGGCAAGCCGGGAGTGGAATTGCCGATATTGTATTTACTCAATCGATCCGAAACCAAACGCGCAGTCAGGCGTTCCGCACGAAGTCTTTGATCTGCGCGCAAAGTTTCGCGTCTTGTGATCAAGTCCTCTAACTGACTTGGGCGAGTTGGATCGTAATAGATGCCCTGATTGTCTGTCACCAATGACATTGGCGGCACGAGTTGGGCACCAAGTCCACGGGACCTAAGGAACCCATCTTCTATACGCGTTACGTCTTGATCCTGTCCCGCATGTCTGGCCCAGGTCATATGAGGGCGTTCGCTATCCGATGGAGGACCGCCCGTAAATCGTATTTTTTGCTCGCGCCCGAACATCTTTTGAAGGTGTCGACGTTTCCAAATGCGCATTCCAGAAGCAGTCCAGCCTTTTCGATCTTCGCGCCAAGCACGAACCTGCGCCTCAAGAGTGTCCAGAACTGTCTCTAACTGACACAGCTGATCTCGATAGGGGTCGTACCAAGAGGGATACAGGATCATGGCCGCGGCGAATATTTGTGCCCTGGTAAGGTTCCGATGCCTACGGGGTAGGGGATTTTCATCACTTGTCAGTCCCCATCCTGAATAAAATGGCTGCCCAAACACCCTTGGTTTGTGACCAGCCAATATCGCCTCGAACCCAAGTTGAGAGGACAAGGTGTAAACACCTACTGCACCTTCCAGCAACGGCCACGGACTTATCGGATCAGTCAGCAGTGACACTCGTTCATTTTGATCTGAATCTGAGTAGAAACCCTGTCGGTAACCAGAGATGCTTTCAGGGTGCGATTTAATGACTACCCGAGCACCCGGGTTTTCTTCTTGCGCCATGACCAGCATCTCACGAAACCGCGCCGGGTTGCCTGCGCTGGCCCTCACCGCCGCATCGCCCTGCGTTTGATCAACCACTAGTACATATCCGGGGTCGGGTGGGGCGCATTCCGGGTCAAATGCGGAAAATTTGCTGAGGTTTAGTTCGCGCAAACGTTCGATTGCGCCGCGCGCGCGATCCAGAAGCGCGGTGTCATCCAGTGGGTGAGTCGCTAGTAGCTGCTCTAGATCTGATGGTTTCGAAGGGTCGAAATGAGCCCCGGCTCGATCCAGCAACAATCCCAACGGTGCTTCGCCCCCGCGACCGGGGTGCAGTGATCGCAAAAAAGCGTCCTCGACGCGCAGAAGCGGGGAATCGCGATTTTCGGCTATGTGCCTTCCACGATGCGATGTGGGACTGCCGCCCCAAATCCCGACCATATCGTCGGTTCCGGGCAGACCAATCCTCAGGTCGTAGCCGGATAGGGATAAAATTCGGCGAACTTGTCGCTGTGCAAGAAACCCGCCATTATAGACAAACAACCGCCTGCGCTCGGTCCCGGCCGCATGGTCCATTTCAGGACGCACAGTTCAACCGCCCGTCAGGGTAGCTACGTTCGCAAAGGGCGTTAGACCTCCGGCAATCAAGGAAACGGACTTGGACCACTGAGAATACGGCGCTTCGGTCACGTAGATCGTGTCGTCATCGCGAATGACAAAGTCCCGCGCAACAAACAGGCCATTGGGCGAGGTCAGGTTCAACAAGTAGATCATCCGTTGATCGCCTTGCAAATCGGCGCGGCCTATGACGTTGCGGGCAATATCCTGTCGCTCCCTACGAAGCACAAAAATGCCTGTCGGGTCCGAAGATAGAGGCTGGAGACCGCCAACCTGGGCGAGCGCCTCGAGTGCAGAAAGATCCTGGCTTTCAAAAGACACACGGGATTGGCCGCCCGTGGCACCCAGAGCAATGTAGGATCGGCTGTCCTCTTCGACCAAAATCCGGTCGCCGTTGCGCAGGGCGATGTCGGTGCCAGGTGAGCGGAACAGGTCCTCATACCAGACCGTGCCTTTGTGTTTGCCTCGGATCACAGTCACCATCGCAATGTTCGAAGCCACCGTTACACCGCCCGCGTTAGCCAGCATTCCCGAGAGAGTACGGGTGGGCCGTTCGATCGGATACACGCCCGGCGCACCAATGGTACCTGTCAAGGAAACAGTCGCACCATCGCCAGCAACGCGTCGAACTTGAACCTGAGGGTCTGGGGTCTGCTCCTCAAGCCTGGATGAGATAAGGTTGCGTAATTGCTCAGGAGTATTTCCAGCTGCGCGAAGACGACCTGCGTAAGGGACGAAGATAAAACCATCGCTATCTACTTGGACCTCTTCCAGCGCAGTGGCGGAACCGGTTCCAGTTGTCAGCAGGCCATCGTCGACGTTTTCCCAAATTGTTAAGCCCAAGACATCACCAGGGCGCACAGTGTCCGATGCCAGACTTTGCGCACTACGAAATGACTGCGAGAAGCCGTATTTCGGCACGGCAGCAGTCGCACGGGTCACACGATCATCCACTTCAACGACATATGCATTGCCGCCGTTTACGGTAGACCCGGCCAGAATCTCGTCCTTGTTAGGGCCGGCCTTAGGAAGTTGGCAGGCCGCCAGCAAGCCAGCGACCACCACAAAAGATGCCGCCCGTATCCATCGGGTAGGAATTCGAGTCACTGCCGATTGTCCTCAGTTTTCTTTCTTTTGGGTAGGTTACACGGTTTTGTTTGCAACTTCCAGCAACAGGTAGCCGTTGTTCAGTTTACAATTTTCAACTGTGGCGTGACAGCCGCGTCGCCATTTAGGACGATTTGATAAGGGTCCTCCGACTGAAGCATCATATCTACGGCCCGTCTCAACAATTGCCGCCGTCCGCGGCGAGAATAATACCCGCCAGGCACTTGGCTGGTTTTAAGAAGAAAACGACGGTAAGTGCGATATGCTGCTGCGTCCGGCGTTTCAGGATTGGCAAAGAATGCAGCGACTGGCTGCCGGGATACAAATTCCGGTTTATCATAGACTGAACGCCCAAAAACGCGGAGCGGAATGCCGCGCCATAACGCCTGCTGGCCGGCTGTCGAGTTTATAGTCATGGCCGAACACGCCTCGTCCAGCAATCCAGCCATTTTGCCACCCGGGACATAATGTATTCGTTCGCTGACTCCGTATTCTTTCGCTAGCTGTCGAACCCTTTTCCGCAATGGTTCGCGATGGTTCTCTAATGGGTGTTCCTTAATAACGAGATGATGGTGCGAGGGTGCGCCCATGGCGAACCCGGCTATGGCCTGCTGAAGAAACTCGCACATTCCTGAATACTCAGAATGGGATTGCACTGAACTGTCATGCCCAAGTTGTAACAGAACCAAATGATAGGGAAATGCTCCACGGCGCACCCTATTGGTGGCCCACCTGCGCTGTAGGCGATGTATCGGCATGAACAGCAGGCGCTTAAAATAAAGCCGGAACTCTGTCGGTACAGGCAGCTCTCGATGAGTGCGAAAGTTGCGGTAACCGCGATTTAGAAACAGCAGGCACCAATGGTAAGCGGCGCCATAAAAAATATGCTGTCTCATGTCCCCCCAATGCGACGGTGGCGGGGGGCTTTGAACATGGGACTGTGCAAGCGCGTCCTGCATGCGAGCAACGTCAAGGTCCATTAAACGCGAGTTCCCGTTGGAGCCATCGCGCTCATAAGTCACCCACCATGGCCGCAGGTACCCTTCCTCGAACACGTGGACAACAAGACCTAGGGACTTAGCAGTTTCTACCGCGTGGGCATGGATTGGGCGGGTATCTCCGTAGAGAACGATGTCCGTCACATTCCGTTCTCTGATTAGACCTTCAAGAAAAATTGGCCACTCGTCGACCGGTTCCCGAAAGGCGATATAACTAGCCGGATCTGTCCAGAATACCTGATCGCCTGCGTTGAATCCTACGCGCCAGACATGAGCACCTGCTTTTCTCAACATACGGGCCAGTGAATAAAAAAATGGACCGTGTGGCCCTTGCAGAAACAGGAACACGCGCTGTTTGGAATTGTCTGCGACCTGAAACATTGTCTTTTATGTGCTGCTCTTGGTTATGTTTGTTGCCAGAATAATGCCGGTTTGTCAGTTTCCCGGCAAGACAGGTCTTGCCGGGAGGGACGGTGACCTTTACCTCGGCTCTCAACGCTAGGCTCAAAGGATTTATCGCATGTTTACAGGGATTGTCACTGACATTGGCACAATCACCGAGCTTGATCAGCAGGGCGATCTTCGCGCACGCATTCGCACCAGCTATGATACCGGCTCTATCGATATTGGAGCCTCCATCGCCAGCGACGGGGTATGCCTTACCGTGGTTGCGTTGGGTGAAGACTGGTACGATGTGCAGGTGAGCGCAGAAACTATCTCAAAAACCAATCTGGATTCTTGGAAGCTGGGTAAGCGCGTAAACCTAGAACGCGCGTTAAAAGTTGGGGATGAACTAGGCGGTCACATTGTCTCGGGTCATGTGGATGGTGTTGCCGAGGTCGTGGCTGTTGAAGACGAAGGCGACAGTACCCGCGTGACATTGCGCGCTCCCAAGGAATTGGCACGATTTATTGCACCAAAAGGCTCCGTTGCTCTGAATGGCACGTCATTGACAGTCAATGACGTGGAAGGATGCGACTTTGGCATAAACTTTATTCCCCACACGAAAGAGGTCACTACATGGGGAGACGTCGCCATCGGTGATCGGATTAATTTGGAAATAGACACTTTGGCGCGGTATGTTGCTCGATTGGCCGAGATGTCATAGGCGTGGCGCTGTCGGGCCAAATCGCCTGTTTAACAACTCGGCAGTTCGCCAACACAAAATCGCCAGTAGGAGCGCTGCATAGCCGTCGACTGCATAGTGCCATGCCAAGTGGATGGATCCCACAAGAATGACCACCGCGAAAGCCGTCATCAACCATCCTAACCAGCGTGTATAACTGAAAGCGTAAATCGCCAGCAGGGTACTGGTCGCAACATGCATGCTGGGCATTGCTGAAATGCCGCGAATTGGACCGCCGTTGAAATGTCCATCGAACAGGACTTGTTGCCATTGCAAGGCCGCGACCGGGCTGATTTCGTTGGATGCGTGCAAGAGTTCCATCTGGTAAGTAAATGTGTCACCAAAACCGAAAACTTCGAAATAAACGGGCCCAACTGATGCGAACAAGGTCGCGAACAGGTTGCCGCCGAGTGACCAACACAATGCGAAGGCAACTAGGAAAACCATGCTGCGGCCAGGATTTCGCCGGTCAAAACAAGCAAGGCATACTGCTATATAAATAAGGAAAAACCAGCTGTGGTAGGCAAGGTTGATCAAGGTTGTTACGTAAGGGTTTCCAAGAACCGGCCACAGCAGTTGCCAAGTATCTTGGCCGTGCAAAGTTCTGTCTAAATTCGCGAACAACGGGTCCCAGAAATAAGGTTGAAGCAAAGGTAAAACGGTTTTGAGATAAGAATATGAAACTGTGAGCACGGCGATGCACATAAAACCAATCAACGTGTCTGAGGTCGCGGAACGGTTTGAAACGATCTTTCGGAAATCCGCGATCATCCAACTTATTGGTTTCTTTGGTTTCACACGAAAAACTGCAACCGCAAATCGCCACAATACGTAGTTGGCGAAAGCAAATGCAGACAGGTTTAACAAAACACCCAGTATTTTTGTGGAAGCCGACGACCAATACGATATGCCAAGATGCTGTCCCACGGCTATTCCAGCAAGTGCGTGGAGCGCGACAATAGAAACCAAAAGCCGATTTCGCCAAATTACCTCTTTCAGAGAGGCGCCGGAGGCCGTGCTGCCCAACGGATATGTCAATTCACTAGTCCTAAATTTGTAAAATCAATTTTTGACCGATCAGGCTTGGCATTAATTAAAAATGGGCGACTTGGTGCGCCGCTTTTTGGATAATCACACGCTGCTAAGCGCAAATTAGTTAACATTTGGATAATGAAATTCGGGAAATCCGGGGGAGGTGGCAATCGACACCAATCTCTGACAGCGGGCAAAAGGGGCGGGAAATGAGCCGAGATACTTAGTCGAATGCACATTTCAACCGCATGGTCCTTTAAGCACTCTGGTCATTGGGGTTCGACTGGTCTATCCCGCCCAGCATGAATGCTCAGCGAGAGGCTGCCAAATGAGCTTTGAAACTCCAGGACCGGTCGAGGCCCAGTTAAGTGAGGCGATCAGCCCGATCGAAGAAATCATCGACGAAGCGCGTAAGGGTCGGATGTACATTCTGGTTGATCACGAAGATCGTGAAAACGAGGGTGATCTGGTGATAGCAGCGGAATTCGCGGATGCGGCGGCTATTAACTTTATGGCCACGCATGGCCGAGGGTTGATCTGTTTGCCAATGACGGCTGAACGCATTGATGCGCTTGGGCTGCCACTGATGGCCGTAAACAACTCGTCCCGTCATGAAACCGCGTTCACTGTGTCGATCGAAGCACGCGAAGGCGTATCGACGGGTATCTCAGCTGCAGATCGCGCTTTGACAGTCTCTACGGCCATCAACGAACAGAACACGATGGCCCACATCGCGACGCCCGGTCATATCTTTCCGTTGCGGGCAAAAAGGGGCGGTGTACTGGTGCGCGCTGGCCATACAGAGGCGGCAGTCGATATATCGCGTTTGGCGGGTCTGAAACCCGCTGGTGTGATTTGCGAAATCATGAATCCGGATGGCACAATGGCCAGACTGCCGGATTTGGTAGAATTCGCGAAACAACACAATATGAAAATAGGTACGATAAGCGATCTGATTGCCTACCGTTCGCGCAATGACAATCTTGTTGTCGAAACTTCGCGCGAGGTGGTGAATTCGGAATATGGTGGTGAGTGGGAAATGCGCATTTTCACTGACCAAACGCACGGCATTGAACATGTTGTTATGGTAAAGGGCGACATTACCACCCCTGAACCGGTTCTGACCCGAACACATGCCCTGCACGAAGCGCCGGATATCTTGGGATTGGGCCCAAAGTCACCGCGTGAGCTACCGCGTGCGATGGAAAAGATCGCGGAAGAAGGGCGTGGTGTTGTTTGCCTGTTTCGCCAGCCTCGCAATTCGCTGTACGCTGCGGAAGAGGAAGGTCCTAGAACCATTAAGCAAACCGGTCTTGGGGCTCAGATCTTGTCCAAGATGGGTATTCAGGAATTGGTTCTACTGACCGATTCACCGGAAACCAAATATCTGGGGCTTGACGCATTTGGCTTGTCCATCGTTGGCACCCGCGCAATTCTTGGGGATGATTGATCGTGGCTGAACAAGACAAACATGGCGTACTGCCAACGCCCGAATTTGACAATCCGGTCAAACTTCTGATCGTCGTTGCGCCTTTCTATCGCGCCATTTCTGACAATTTGGTTGCCGGTGCCAAAACCCAGATCGAAGCAGTTGGCGGCACGTGTGAAGTGGTCGAAGTACCTGGTGCGTTGGAAGTTCCCACAGCGATCGCGATGGCGGATCGACAATGCAACTTCGACGGCTACGTCGCACTGGGCTGCGTCATTCGAGGTGAGACAACTCATTATGAAACTGTTTGCAATGACTCCAGCCGTGCAATTCAACTGATGGGACTTCAAGGTTTATGCATTGGCAATGGCATTTTGACTGTTGAGAATGAAGAGCAAGCAGAAGTACGCGCTAACCCTGAAAAAATGAACAAAGGCGGCGGAGCGGCCGCAGCAGCCTTGCATCTGATTGCGCTCAGCCGTAAGTGGGGGGCTTCTCGTAAGGGCGTCGGGTTCAAACCGCCGTCCGAGTCCATTCTCTTGGCGGACGGCAGTAACGGATCCACAACGGCATGACCCGAAAAGAAGCGACCCAAAAACCGGTCGACAAAAAGCGTTTGATGAAATCTGCCGCGCGGCTCTACGCCGTGCAGGCCCTTTTTCAGATGGAACAGTCCGGGCAAACAACAGATCAAGTGGTTCGCGAATTTTTGGATCACCGTTTCGGCGCTGTATATGAGGGCGAAGAAATGTTGGACGGCGACATTTCGATCTTTCGCAAGCTTGTGGATGACGCGGTAAACTACCAAGCACCCATTGATCAGATGACCGACCGAGCTTTGGTGGCAAAGTGGCCCATCGACCGGATTGACCCGACGTTGCGGGCCACGTTCCGGGCTGCTGGTGCAGAATTGACCCAAGGGCAGACACCGCCAAAGGTCGTCATTACCGAATTTGTCGACGTTGCGCGCGCTTTTTTCCCCGAGGGAAAAGAGCCAAAATTCGTTAACGCGGTGCTTGATCACATGGCGCGTGAGGCCAAGCCCGAGGCATTCTGACACGCCCCGGACCATTTTACCCAAACCAAATTCGAGCTATTCTTTGAATAGCGCGTAAGGAGGTCTGAAATGCCTAAGCTCATCCGCCTTTACATCACCCAAGTTGCACTTGGTTTTTTGATTTCGGCAATATTCGTCACGGTTCTTCTGGCACTTAACGTTGCTAATCTTCGCGATCTCATTATGGGGTCCGAGATTGGTCTGATGGCCTTGCTGATGATCTGGTTTATGAACGGGATCGTTTTCGCGGGTGTCCAATTCGCTTACGCAATCATGAATTTGGCTGAAAAGCACGATGGTCCGCGTCGAGGAACGCCGATCACGCAAAGTTTGAAACCAGCGTTGATCCGGCAAGAGTCGCGATCCTCACGTTGAAGGATCAAGTGGCGGGACCGCCAGTCATCCGTGGGGCTTTGATTCCCGAGGACCTGTTAATACAGGTGGGCGCCAGGTAATCAGGCCAGGACCTGAACAGAGCCAGCTCCCTCGGAATTGCTTAAGGCCACCGGAATGCTGCCTAACACGAGAAGGGCAGAACCCGCCACGCGCCTAGTTAGGGTCTGAAGCGGGATTCCACAAGAGGTCATGCGTCAACAGTTTCGTGTAATGCCGTTCGCATCTTGCCAAAGTGTTCGTCCCAACCATTGTCCAACGCCAGGATCAACCCAAAGGCCTCTGCTCCTTGTGGGAGGCCTTCGTGAACAAGGCCAAGCCGCGTGCCACCTGAAACTGGCTCTAGCGTCCATCTTACGACGCTCACTGCATCTCCCATGGGTTTGACCGTAAAAGTATACTCAAGATATTCCGGCCTCCGCGCCTGACGGACCTCGCCCCAGATCAATAGGTCGCCGCTTGTCGTTCCAAACATTTCAAGTTTTTGACCTTCTGCCAGACGGCGTTCGGGTTTGTGAAACCATTCCGCAAGCCGGTCAGGTTCGGTTAGATAGTCCCAAACCGTTTCGGGTGTTGCGCGAAGAAAAATGGTTTTCTGCAAAACTGCGTCAGTCATCTATTTGTTCCTTCAATAGCATTTTTGAGATTGGCGAGGCGGTCGTCCCAGAACCGGTCAAAGTATCTGAGCCAGTCCAGAACAGGGGCCATTCCCTTAGGTTCAAGTCGGTTGATGCGTTCCCGTCCGCGAGCCTCGAACGTGATCAGCCCGCCGTCTGAAAGAACGGTTAAGTGCTTTTTGACGGCAGCGCGGGTCATATCGAAATGTCCGGTCAACTGCGCGATTGTCATGTCTTCGGACGCCAGCATTTGAACTATGTCCCTGCGTGTTGGATCTGCCAGCGCGCGAAACGCGTTTTGAGTTTGTGTGTTCATGCGCTCCTCGATTAGATACCTTTTGGTTTCGTGTTTTTACGATACCGATAGGTATCATGTCGAGAGAAGTCGTGCTTGATTTTTGTTCACTAATTGTTCACATTTTGAGAATGAATCTAGAATTGCATCCTGGACAAAGATTGGCCCGAGGGGTTTCGCGGCACCTTGTAACCCATGGTTATGTTTCCATTGAGGAATTTGTCCCGACCCGCGGTTTGCGTGTAGACGTTATGGGATTGGGACCAAAGGGTGAGCTTTGGGTGATTGAATGCAAATCAAGTCGGGCCGACTATCAGTCAGATTCGAAATGGCAGGGCTATCTGGAATGGTGCGATCGATTTTTTTGGGCCGTCGACACAGAATTTCCCGTCGATCTCTTGCCGCCTGAAACCGGATTGATCATTGCAGATGCTTATGACGCTGAAATTATCCGCATCGGTCCTGAGACCAAGGTCGCACCAGCGCGGCGAAAGAAAATGATCCAGAAATTCGCCACCGACGCTGCACGCAGATTGCACGTGCTGCGTGACCCGCGTGTCTGACAGCCTAGTCCCTTAACGCCCGCGCTGCTTGGGCTGCGGCGCGAATTTCTTCGGCGATCTCTTCAGCTTCGTCCGGGTCAAAGTCCATCGGAATCTCAGCATCCGAAGCTTCGATGAACAGACGAACCATGCCCTGATCAGTCGGTCCGATCTGCAGGTTCGCTTCTATGTCGCGTTCGGTATTTATGCCCATGTGCGCCTCCGATGAGCCTTTTTGCTACAGCGCGATGGGTTGAGAATCAAGCGACCAAAGCGCACAAAAGAAGTATGGATAATGTTACCCTTCGGCCCTTTCACGCCGATGATGCACAATGGTTGGTTAAACAGCATGACTTGCTATATGCGCGCGATGAAGGGTTCAACGAATCCTTCGGGCGATTGGTGGCCCAAATCCTGAATGACTTCCTTGCGGATTATGATCCCAGGCGCGAGTGCGGCTGGATCGCCGAGAAGAACGGATTACGCTTAGGCAGCATTTTTTGTGTTGCTCAGGACGATCATAGTGCCAAGCTGCGCTTGTTCCTGTTAGTGCCTGAAGCCCGGGGGCAGGGGATTGGGAGGCACTTGTTAAATGAGTGCATGGAGTTTGCTAGGACTGCAGGCTATCGCGAGATGGTGCTTTGGACACATGAAAGCCATCGCGCGGCCTGCGCTCTCTACCGCGCGTTTGGGTGGCAGTTGGTCGATAGTAAGCCGGTGCATTCTTTCGGCGTGGATTTGGTCGAACAAAGCTGGAGAATTCAACTTTAATAGACTTGCAATCCCAGTGCGTGTTCGATAAATCGCCCTCCACGAGTGCCGCCTTAGCTCAGTTGGTTAGAGCGCTGGATTGTGGATCCAGAGGTCCCCTGTTCAAGCCAGGGAGGCGGTACCACTTCTCATACTAAAACTTTAGGCAGAAGGTTCGGGTCACCAATTGCGTGATTGGTCGCTTTGATGGGCTGCCGCTAGTGATCGGCTGTTATGCCAGACCGCATTTTCACCTGACGTTTGGTGGCGTCAACGCAATTTGTCTTCTATCCTTCGGACAACAAAACGGATTTTTTTCTGGTCGGCACACCCACTGACCCTCTACCATACTGATTACATGAAATCAGATTTGGATATGAAGAATGTTGAATGTTAGAAAGGTTGCTTCGTTTGCAGCGTTAGGCGCATGTATTGCGATTTCGACGCCGAGTATTGCTGATGCCCAGGCGCTTTCACGATCTCCGGCTGAAGATGGATCTTGGCGCCATTCGATTACTCCTTATTTGTTTCTGCCATTCTCTACCAAGGGCACATCAACGGTCGACGGTAGCAGTGTCGATTTGGATTTGAGTCTGAACGAAGTGTTGGACATTTTGCAGGGTGCTCTGTCCGTTCGGTATGAGGGATGGAACGGAGATTTTGGCATCGTTTCCGAGCTCTACTATGTAAAGCTTGGCGAAGACGGCACTTTACCAATTGGCGCAGGACGAACGGATGTCGAAGTGGATGTCCGTCAAACGTTTTTTAACCTGCAGGGCGCTTACCGGTTCGCAAACGGTGTAAATGCTTCGGGCAGAAGATACGCTGCTGATGCGGCGATTGGTGTTAAATGGAATCGGCTCAAGCAAGAAATTGACATAAATACCCCGGGTCCAAGTCTTTCCCTTGGTGGTACTGAAGAATGGTTCGAGCCGCTGATTACCCTGCGGTATGCGACTGAAATCAATGATAAATGGGGTTTTGGAGCCCGTGCGGAACTGAGCGGATTTGGCGTGAACGGCGATGATCTTCAGTATTTAGTCTTGGCCGGGTTTGACTGGCAGGGGTGGGAGAATACGTCTTTGCGCTTCGGTTATCAATTCTATGGAATAGACTATTCCACTGATCGCGATAGTGGCGAGTTTGCTTATGATGTCGACCAGAACGGGATTTATGCAGCGGTGGCGTTTCACTTCTGAGCTGCCGTGATTTTCGCAGACCAAAGCGTCTGAGTAACGGTTTATGGATTCACGATTCAGTGGATTCCCGTCAGATTGCGTCTTCGACTTCGTCTTTAAGTCTTAGGGCCGGGCAAAAAGCCCATAGTCGAGCCACATTCTCGCGGAACTGAAGAACTCACTCAGGCAACAGACCTACAGGATTAAACAATATGTTCTGATTTGGGTGCATTTATTCACAAAGACTTCCGTTGTTGAAAGTAGCTGCGACAATTTTTTTTAAGGATTTGATATGAGCGCGGGGATAACTAAGTTATTTTAGTAATCAACCGAGTGCCCGCCATAGAGGTGGTAGTTTGTAGTTAGTGAAAGGAACAGCAAAGATGACCGATCGTTTTTTTCTGGCGGCCTTTGTCGAGAGCTTTTCAAGTTCCTCAGGGCAAACCAAGCGCAGGTCTGTCGCTGCATCTGGTTACGTCAATTTGCTAATGACGATGTGCATATTAGCCGTCGGAGGGACAGCAAGCCAAACAAGCGCGCAACACGCGTCGTCGGATTTCCACCATGTCGTCACGCGCGGTACCGATAAGGGGTCTATGCCTGTACCTCGCGGTGAGAAGGGCAACATAGACGGTCATGGTTTTCGCTTTTTTTGCGTGCCTTCACACTTTTCGTATGATGACCCGGTTGTTTATCCCGGGCAACCCGGTGCAGCTCATCTGCATATGTTTTTTGGTAATTCCGAGGTTGATGCTAACAGCACTAGTAATGACATTATCCACTCGGGTCGGACGACCTGCGATGGTGGTGTGACGAACCGTTCTGCTTATTGGATTCCGGCGCTCTTTAACGAAAGAGGGGAAGTTGTTCTCCCTACGTCTATAATAAATTATTACAAGAGTTGGGTGAGTGATCGCAGCAAGATCAAACCAATTCCGCAAGGCCTTGAAATTTTGACCAACGCAGATGTAAAAGGGTCTAACGGTGTCGTTGTAAGCAAGAAAGATCAAGAAATTTGGGGGGGTGACATTCGGATTTCTCCTCACGATGGTTTGACATTAGAAGTCATTTTTCCTGATTGCGTTGCCGTGAATGCCGACGGATCGCCGATACTTTCCAGCCCTGGAGGCACCAAGCACGTCGCGTACTCCATTCATGGCCGTTGCCCGCGCTCTCACCCCTATACGATTCCACAGCTGACCCAGAATGTTAACTGGGCGGATGTACCGTTTGACTCTGACTGGTATTTTGCATCAGATCGCATGGACAATCTGTCAAAGGGTATGACTGCTCATGCTGACTATGTCGCCGGTTGGACAGAAGAATCCGCACAGATTATGGCGGATTGTATGCGCGATGCTGTCTCAGAGTGCGGGCCCGACCTCCATTCGCACAAGCATGATCAGTTTTTTGCGCCAGATGGCAGTCGAGTATACGGTGATTTCAAAGTTGCAGATGGGGTGTCTTCGACGCCTGCAGCGCTTAAGGGATGGCCTTGGATGCTTAATCATAATCATTAGGCTTTTGGAAGTCGAACGCAGAGATCTTTGATATCCCTGGCTGTAGACCCGATAAGGTCTCGTCCTTGATTTATCCTAGAGCCAATGGGCGTCTGTATTGTGACGAAGTGTCATTCACCGGAGTGCTTTGTTCTTTTTGATTTTGCTGCACTAAACACTTGGCGCTGAAAAGACACAGTGGTGGACGTTGCTAGGGTCGCGAGGAGTAGTTGTGAGGCTCGATCAAAAGGAGGCCGAAATGGTTGAGTGCGATCTACAAAAAAGCGATTTGTCAGTTGAGATGCGTTGAAACGTTAATTTTCCGGGGTCGACGACAGAAAATCTACTTTGATATACCAGTACCATTCTTTGTTTTGGGACGACTAACGCCGGGGCAAAAACGGTGTTCGCAAAACCGAGACCGAGTTTAGTTCTTTGAGATTATTCTCCACGCAAATAATGCGCACCCTCAGCTACTTTATGATGCCCTAGGATTTGCAGTGACGGTAAATTCGCATCCAACTCTCTTGCCGACTTTCTGACTAGTATAGAGCCTGAGTTTTGCTCGTCTCACAAACCCCTTTCCACCGGGTTGGCTGAACGTTCAATAGCTTCTCCAAGCTGGTTGAGTGTGTAGCCCTCCCGAAGATACACTTCCTGTGTGACACCGGAGCGAGCGTGTCCAACAATGCACTGAATGATTGGCTCTGCCACATTTGCCTGACCAAGCCGCGTAACGACCGTATGTCGAAAGCTGTGAAACACCAATCCTGGCTCTTTGAGGCCCAGCTTTGGTAGGAAACTTTCGTTGCACCAGCGTCCCAAGGCACGACCGTACCCTCCGTTGGCATTGAAATTGTAGTCGGGGAATAGACGGGTTCCATTCCGGCGGGTATCTACGAAGTCTAAAAAGCCCAGATTGATCAAATCTGGGTGTATCGGGACCTTCCGTCGCGCCGCTGTCGACTTTACGCGCTTGTTGTCGTCGTCGCCTTCATCCGTGATGTTGAGGAACCATGTTCCGCATTCTTGCTGCACATCCTTGATGTCGAGTTGGCATATTTCATTCAGCCGGGCTCCAGTGAATATGCCAAGCAGCATCCCCCACTTGTGGCTGTCCTTTCGCACTAGACCGGACGGGTTCGTGGTGAGTTCGGTGTACAAAAGCTGGATATTTTCAGGAGAGAAGGGTTTGCGCTGGCCTTTACTGTTTTTCTCTTTGGCCACCTTCATGCCATCGAAGAGGCTGTGCGGAGAATAACCGTGCCGCTCAGCCCAATCAAAAAAGCCTTTGAACATTTGTATGTGGCTATTGATCGTTTTGGGGGCGATCTTTTTCTGGCCGGGCAGCTTGATGACGTCCATCAAAGGCATGTTTTTCAGTGCAGGTTTAGTGTTCCGACTGGATGGCAAGGCTTGCAAAACCTTTTTGACTTCGTTTGCATCCTGCTTCGTAATCGTGCCCAGCAACCGGTCTGGCCCGAAGTACTCATTGAGAATATTCAGGTATGCACGGTTCTGCCCGATTGTTTTTTGAGCCCACTGACGCGAATGTTCCGTGATGAAGTCATCAATTGCGGGGCCTATTGGTGAAGAGGCGGGGAGCGTCCTTGCGGGCGGCGATAAAGTAACGGCTGGGGCGTCATCATAAGAGTAGTGTTCAAGGCGTTCTACGGCCTCCAGAACGCGCCTGAGCATATCTCTGCGCCCCTTTCGCCACTCACGGCGAAGGTTCATCGCGTTATCGTCCCAGTCCTGTGTGCTTATGTCAGAGGCTTTGCAAAATTCTTCGCTGTCGAGATAGAGGTCAGACAGTAAATCCTCGCCTTCACAAGCGTTTTCATGGATTTCAATCTCTTGTTGCATCGCACTGATTGATTCATCTGGAAAGCCTTTGTCGTTTAGCTGTTCCAAATATTTATCCAGCGAAGTCTTGAAGTACCGATACACCATTGATCGGATTTGGTCTTGTCTTAGTCGGGGCACGTTCTTTTGATCCGGTATTAATCGACCGCAAGATGCAAGAAAGCGCGCCAGATCACCAGCCCTGTGCGGGCAGCGGGTACGCAGCGATATTCTTACAGATGTTCGCTTTTGCTGGTAAGAGGGAGGGATAGGCCAACGGAAGTAATAAATACCATGTCTTGAAAGGGATAGGTAGGATGAGTGCATCATTGTAGGTGTGTCCCACTTTGTGTCACACCCGAGCACCACTGGGCTAAGTCAATGATTTAGAATAAAATGGAGGCGAGTACCGGAATCGAACCGGTGTACACGGATTTGCAATCCAGAAAGAGCGCAAGCGAAAACAACGACTTAAGGGTGCAAAACACCCCCTGACAAAAAGTGAACAAAAAGCGAAAGTTTCAAAGCCAATTTCGCCGGTTCAAAATGAAAAAGGCCCCGTCACAGCGGCAACTGTGAACCGGGGCCAAATAGAAAAAGCCTGTCAGCTTTCACTGCACATTAGCATGGGCCAGTGCCGTATCGCAAATGCTCAGTCGGCTTTTTCCTGGCCTCTGACCGGTGAGGTGACCCAATGAGTTGGCGCATCGCAAACGAATGCGCCGAGCGCCGCTTTGGCAGCGCTGCACGCAAGCAGATCATCATGTTCCTGGCCGACAAGGCGAGCGATGACGGCTCAGGCATCTGGTGCTCGAAGGGGACCATCCAGCGTCACACAGAGCTTAGTGAGAGCACGGTCAAGCGCACCATCATCGACTTCCTACGCGAAGGCATCTTGATCGAGACCGGGCGGCGACAATGCAAGAACGGCTACACCGTCATCTACCGCATCGTTCTGGAGCGCGTGGCCGCGCTCGAACCCACGGCTGAGCCCGACATTGAGACGGGGGTCACCGTGAACCCCGTCCAGTCTGAACCCGGTACGGGGTCCACGGTGAACGGGGTACGGGGTTCACGGTGGACCCCAAACCATCCTAAAACCATCCATAAACCACCTACGCGCAGGCGCGAGGCGGCGGCGGAGGTTGAAGAGCTGGAAGCTGAGAAGATCCTGGCAGCCTATCCCGAGGATAGGGTCCGAGATCGGCGAACCAGTATGCGCCTGATCGCAGCAGCTGTGAAAGCCGGGCTGAAGCCCGATGACTTGCAGCAGGCGGTCAAAGCCTATGCCAAGGAAAGCGAGGGCTACACGCGCAGCAAGGTTTGTTTCTCAGACAACTGGTTCAAGATGCGCCGATGGGAGAAGGGCTTTGCCCAGATACAGGCGGACCGCGAGAAGGCACGAGAAGCCGAAGCCAAAGGTCGTGCCAGCCTCACCGAGTGGATCCATGAGCGCCATCCCCTGTGTCGTCACATCACCAACCGGCAGGTCGAGGACTTAATTGCATCGAAGCTGGTGACGCCTGAGCAGGTTCGAGCTGCGGGGCTGCAGGCATGAGTGCGGCTCGATTGTTACGCTATGGCGTAAAAATTGAATATTTACGTTGCAGCGTAATTTATTTTGATTTACGCTGTGCCGTAAAAGGAGCCGCGTTATGGACCTCACAGCACGAACGGCCGAGCAGATCGGCGAGGCACTCCGCCGGACGCGCAAAGCGCGCGGCTGGACCCAAAGCGATATCAGCGCGCGTACGAATTTGCGCGTCGCGACGATTTCGTCGCTCGAGAATGGCGACGCGGGAACCAAGCTCGCCACAGTGCTCGCTGTCATGGCGGCTCTTGGGCTTGAGTTCCGATTGGTGGAGCGCGGTGGCTCGCTTGAGATCGAGGATATCTTCTGATGGCCAAACACGGGCGTAGCGGCACGATGCAAGTGCTTCTGAACGGACGGTTGGTGGGGGCTTTGCGTCTCGCTGGTTCAGGCGCGATCAGCTTTATCTATGATCCGGAATGGTTGGCATGGGAACATGCAATGCCCATCTCGCTTTCGCTGCCTTTGCGTGAAGAGGCACACCAGGGCGGCCCTGTAATCGCCTACTTGGAAAACCTGCTGCCGGACAATCAGGCGATACGTGAGCGCGTTGCCGCTCGGGTGCGTGCAGGCGGCACGGACGCATGGCACATGCTGGAAAAGATCGGGCGCGATTGCGTGGGAGCCTTGCAGTTCGTCTCGGGTGAGGTCCCCGAGGTTGGCTCCCTCGAGGGAGAGCCCGTATCTGAGGCACAGATTGCGGATATGCTGCGCAACCTCGCAAGTGCTCCGCTAGGCTTGGACGAGGAAGACGACTTCCGTATTTCCATAGCAGGGGCGCAGGAGAAAACAGCGCTGCTGCGCCACGAGGGCGTGTGGATACGTCCATCGGGGCTCACCCCCACAACCCATATCCTCAAGACCCAGCTTGGCGTCCTGCCTGCAGGGGTCGACCTGTCCGACAGTGTCGAGAACGAGTTTTTCTGCATGAGCTTTTGCCGCGCCATGGGTTTGGATGTAGCAGAGGTCGAGATTACTGACTACGAAGATGTACGAAGCCTCGTCGTGACGCGGTTTGATCGGCGCTGGACCAAAGATGGCCGCTTAATCCGCCTCCCGCAGGAGGATTTTTGTCAGGCGCTCTCAGTCCCACCCAGCCAAAAATATCAAATGGATGGCGGGCCGGGGATCACCGAAGGGATCGAGTTGCTGACTGGCAGTGATGACCCCGAGGCGGATCAGCGCGTGTTCTTCCGCGCGCAGGTGCTGTTTTGGCTTTTGGGGGCGACAGACGGGCACGCTAAGAATTTCAGCATCGCATTGCGCCCTGGCGGGTTCCGCATGACCCCGCTCTACGATGTGCTGAGCGCTCAGAAAGCCGTGGATGACAGTCAAATCCGCCAGAACCGGATGCGCCTCGCGATGGCCGTCGACGGACACTACCGGATCAACGAGGTGGTGCCGCGTCATTTCCTGCAGGCTGCGAAGGCGGCAGGTTTTGGTGTGGCGCTGGCGGAAGAGGTCTTGTCGGGCGTCGCGTCTGAGCTTGAACCCGCCTTGGACAAGACACTAGCAGACCTGCCGGATGGGTTTCCACAGCCATTGGCGGAAGCCATTGCTGCTGGCATACGACGTCGGGCGATTGCCTTTCATGCCGTATGATCCGCAGATCATATTTCCGTTTTATGGTCGGTAGGTCATATTTACAGTGAGCAATCTGCAGGCCCAGTGCAGTAGTTGCAGCGTTCCAGGCCAGCATTGACGGGCCAGCCCAGAGATTGATGGCCAAACTCAGATCCTCAACGCCGTGTTTCTGATTGCTGAACATAAGCTGGCAGCCGTGCCAGACGCGGTGCAGGCACCGCTTCAACAAGAAAATTCCCCTGCGCCAGCGCATTCCTCGCGAGGCAATTTTCCCGCTGACATCCCCTTGGTGCCCGCTTTGGCCATGTTCATCGAAACACTCAAAGTGAGGATTGAAAATTGGCTACGCAAACTCTGAAACTGAACGTCAAATCCGGCGAAAAAGACGGCAAGAACTTCTGGGCCCGCTGCGGCGTGCTCTTCGTCAACACCGACGACCGCGGCAACATCACGTCGATCAACGTCAAACAAAGCATGTTCCCCGACGTCGAAATGGTCGCCTTCCCGCGCCGCGATGACGACCCAGTCACCGAATGACTGCGGTGCCGGGGCGGGTAGCCCGCCCCGGGTGACCCCGAAGTTAGGTGTGGATCGCTGCCAATTGGACTTCCACAAGCACCCGATGTCGCTTCAGTGCAACTCCTCGGACCGGACTTTCGCTGCAAGTGCAGAACCGGCAGTTGGGGGAACTGGTGCTAAGCGGATGGGGTGGATGGCGTCTGCAGCCAACCGTCGCGCTTTGCGGCAAACTGCAGAAGACATCTTCTGCAAGGAAAGGAGCCCCACCATGGAAGTCACGACGATAGGATTGGATCTCGGTAAAGACGTCTTTCAGGTCCACGGGATCGCTGATGACGGTACGGTTGTCTTCAATCGTTCGATCCGCCGCAGACAATTGCTGAAGTTCTTTGAGACCCTGCCGAGCTGCCTCGTCGGAATTGAGGCGTGTGGGTCGGCACATCACTGGGCGCGTGAGCTGACTGAAATCGGCCATGACGTGCGCCTCATGCCGGCGACTTACGTAAAGCCCTACGTGAAGCGTGGAAAGACGGATGCGGTTGATGCCGAGGCAATCTGCGAGGCCGTCACGCGACCGACCATGCGGTTCGTCGCTGTGAAATCGAAGGAACAACAAGCCCTTCTTACAATGCATCGCGTGCGCCAGCTTGTCGTGCGCCAGAAAACCCAGATGCTGAACGTGATCCGGGGTCTTCTTCGAGAGTTTGGTCATGTGATCGGGAACGGGCCGGTGGCGGCGATGCGCTTCGTCAAAGGGTTCAAAACCAACGATTGCCCGGACATGCCAGACGTTGCGAAGAGCATGCTCAAAACCCTCTGCGAGCAGGTTGTTGCACTCGACGAGCGCGTGGTGTTGTCAATCCCGGAGGAAAAAGGGACGGTTCACCGGAGCAAGAGTCCCCAGTTTTCGGATTTAGCCGGCGCCTTGGCGCGTGTGCTTCCACATAGCTGACGCGTGACAAGGCGCACTGGGCGAAGCTCAGTTTGGGGTCGGACTTTCAGTTGTTGGCTCAGGTTCTGGCCATTCGGCTCTGCTTCAGGCGGAAGCTGTCGCCGTTCATTTCCAGGATATGGACATGGTGGGTCAGGCGGTCGAGGATGGCGCCTGTCAGGCGTTCTGCGCCAAAGACCTCGGTCCATTCGTCGAATGGCAGGTTCGATGTGATGATGATCGAGCCGCGCTCGTAGCGCTGCGAGATGATCTCGAACAGGAGTTCGGCGCCGGTTTTGGAAAGCGGCACGAAGCCGAGTTCGTCGATGATGAGCAGGTTTTGACTTGCGAGAGTTTTCTGCAGGCGCTGGAGGCGGCGCTCGTCTGTTGCTTCGATGAGTTCGTGGACCAGAGCAGAGGCCGTGGTGAAGCGAACCTTCAGGCCCTTCTGACAGGCCGCCAGCCCGAGCCCCAGGGCGACGTGGGTCTTGCCGGTGCCGCTTGGCCCCAGGGCGATGATGTTTTGGAAGCGCTCGACGAACTCGCAGCGGGCAAGCTCCATCGTCAACGGCTTGTTGAGCGACGGGATCGCCGTGAAGTCGAAGCTGTCCAGACTCTTGGTGGCCGGGAACTTCGCCGCCTTGATGCGCCGCTCGATCATCCGGCGTTCGCGTTCGATCAGTTCCAGTTCGCAGAGCCGCAACAGGTACTGAACGTGATCCTTGCCCTCGGCTGCGCAAGCACGTGCCAGCTTGGCATATTCGCTGTTGAAGGTAGGCAGCCTGAGCTTCTTGAGATGATGCTGCAGTAGAACCTGAGGGGTGTCGGTCATGTTCCCGCCCCCGGCATCAGGCTCATGTAACTGGCCGGCTTCGTGGTCTCGACCCGGGCTCGGGGAAGGTAGGGGTAGATGTCCAGATCGAGCCGCGGCGGCCGGCGTTCGATGCGACAGAGCACCAGATGCTTGACCGCGTCATAGCCGATCGCCCCAAGGCCGAGGGCCTGGCGTATAGCACCGTGGACATGGTCCATCTTGAAGGTCTCGAGGAGCCGCAGAACCTGGACGTACTCCCGCTTACCCTTCTTACCCATTCGCGCCTCCAGCAGTCTGTGCAGGGTGGCGAACTCTTCGGGCAGGTCCCATCCGTGCAACGGGGCCGCCTGGTCGAGAGCGCCGACCTTCTGCTCGAGCAGCGGCAGGAAGTGGAGCGGATCGAAGACCATGTCGGCCTTCTCGTAGGACCGCCGGTGGCGGGCGATGATCTCACCGCCGCAGCCGATAACGACCTCGCCGACATAGCCACGGACCAGGACCTCGCGGTGAGCGTAGGCGACCGGCACCGAGTAGTCGTTGCAGCGATAGC